>JACPCG010000197.1 GCA_016179925.1 Candidatus Rokuibacteriota bacterium
GCCCGTCGGCGGTCGCGAGGTTGATGGCCAGCTCGAACTCCTGCGGTTGCTCCACGGGGAGGTCGGCGGGCCTCGCTCCCTTCAGGATCTTGTCGACATCCTGAGCGACGCGGCGGGACAAGAATCCTACTCGAGGGATCTTCGCCGCCTGCTGAGCGCCGGCCGCGACCGGCGCCAGGGGGACGGCGACCGCAGCGGCAACGACGAGGGCACGGCGGCTCATAGCGCGTCGAGGGGATAGATCGGGCGGCGCACGCGCTTGAACGTGAAGCGCGCGAGGTTCGAGGAGGAGAGGCCGGGCGCGTCCACCTCGATGATCGCGTGGGCGAGCGGCTCGAAGGCGGCGCGGTAGTGGACCGACGACTTCACGACCAGGATCTTCTCCGCCGTCGGGTCGATCCCGACGAACCGCAGCATCTCGGGGTCGAGCGTCTGCCAACGGAGGGAGATCAGGATGATCTTGAGGTCGTTGACGTCGAGCACCGCCGTCGGGCCGAGCCGCCCCTCGAGCCCGCGGAACATCGGCCCCTTGTGGACGAAGCGGCCGTCGGAGAGCGTGCGCACGCGGCCCGTGACCTCGATCGGCGCGCCGTGGCTCGGGTCCACCTTGCCGCCGACCCGCACGGCGACCGTCGCGCCCACCCCCGCCCGGATGCACGCCTGGACGGCCTCGGCGTCCCAGAGGCACGCGACCGTCGTCTGGCGCGCCCCGACGCGGAGGAGCTCGCGCAGGATCTCGGTCGTGTCGCCGGCGGCGCCGCCGCCGGTGTTGTCGGCGATGTCGGCAAGGATGACGGGGCGCCCGTCCGCGGCGAGGGCGCGGGCGACGGCCTCGCCGACGGGCACGGCGGTGTGGAGGAACTCGCGGCGGTGCTCCCACGCCAACGCTGCCAGGCGGTCGGCCAGCTCGTCGGCGAGCCGCTGGTTACCGTCGGCCGCGACGTAGATCGACAGCCCGGCGTCCTTGATGTCGGCCAGCGGGAAGCCGGCGAAGATCGAGATGGAGACGACCGTCGGGTCCTTCTCCATCTCAGCCGCCAGGTCGTAGAGCCGCCGCATGGGCCCGCGCGCGGTGAGCTGGCCCGCGATCGGCGGGAGCAGCGGCGGCTGGCGCCAGGCGACGGTCGGGCGGATCCGGCCGGCCGCGACGTCGAGGAGCCGCTCCGTCGCCTCGCGCCCGCGCGCGTCCATGTCCACGTGCGGATAGGTCTTGTAGCCGTGGAGCAGCGTCGCGTGGCGCACCATGTCGGCGGTGACGTTGGCATGGAAGTCGAGCGTCACCGCGACCGGCACGGAGGCGCCGACCGCCTCGCGCACCGCACGCAGGAGATCGCCCTCGCCGTCCTCGGTGGACTCCGGCACCATCGCGCCGTGCAGATCGAGCAGGATCCCGTCCAGCGCGCCGGCCGCCCGGAGGTCCTCGAGGAGCCGCTGCGTCGTGCGGCGGTAGAAGTCTGCGGTGACCCGGCCCGCAGGGGACGCGGCGGCCGCGAGCGACGGCACGAGCGTCACCCCGTGCGCGGCGGCGGCGTCGATCATCCCGCCCAGGCACGTGCCCGTGCCGCGGTACGCCTCGAGGATCTCGCCGCCGTAGCGGAGGTCGCGCGCCTCGAACTGGCGCTGGTCGGTCGGGATCGTGCTGAACGTGTTCGTCTCGTGGGAGAACATCGCGATGAAGAACCGCACGGGGCCTCCTTGGGGAGCGCAGGTTAATATAAATGCTCGGACCGCCGCTGTAAACGGCGACGAAAGGAGTCGAGCATGAGCGACACGTCCTGCTTCCACAACCTCCACGAAGGCGGCATCGTCCGGCAGCTGGCACCCGGCATCACCGCGCGCGTCTTCCCCGGCGTGCACGCGATGCTGTCGGTCGTGACGCTCGAGCCGCACTCGAGCTCGCCCGTGCATTCGCACCCGAACGAGCAGTGGGGCGTGTGCCTCGAGGGCGAGTGGATCCGGATCCAGGACGGCGTCGAGCACCACGTCAAGGCGGGCGACTTCTGGCAGACGCCGCCGAACGTGCCCCACGGCGGCCGGACGCTCGACACGCGCTGCGTCGTCCTCGACATCTTCGCCCCGCCGCGCGAGGAATACCGGCAGCCGGGGCAGGGGCTCGGCGCCGCCACGGTGGCCCCGGCGCGCGCGTGATCCGCGTCCTCGAGCTGCTCACCACGACCACGCTCGGCGGCGGGCCGCGCCACGTCTACGACCTCGTGCGCCACCTGCCCGCGGGGGAGTTCGAGGTCGCCGTCGCCGGGCCGCGCGACGGCGCCTTCTTCGAGCGCTTCCACGACCTCAGGCTCGCCGTCTCCGAGATCGGCGCGAACCGATTGAGCGTTCGGGCGCTCATCGCGACCCTCCGGCTCGTGAGCGGCTTCCGGACCCAGGTGATCCACAGCCACGGCAAGGGCGCGGGGCTCTACGGGCGTCTGGCGGCGCGCTGGACGGGCGTGCCGGCGGTCCACACCTTCCACGGCCTCCACTACGAGAGCTACCAGCCGCGGCTCCAGCAGCTCTACCTCGGCATCGAGCGGCGGCTCTCGCGCTGGACCCACACGATCATCAACGTCTCCCGCACGCAGGAGGCCGAGGCACTCGCCCTCCGCCTCGTCGAGCCGCGGCAGAACGTGACGGTGGTCAACGGCGTGGATCTGGACACTCAGGACCGAATCGTCGCCGCCGCGCCGATCCCGCGCGAGAGGTTCGGGCTCGGACGCGATCTCTTCGTCCTCGGCACGGTCGCCCGCTTCGATCCCGTGAAGCGGCTCGACACGCTCGTGAGCGCGCTCCGCGCGCTCGAGCGGCCGCGCGTCTCGCTCCTCCTCGTGGGCGGGGGGCCCGAGAGCGACCGGCTCCAGCGCCTCGTGGCCGCGGCGCACCTCGGCGGCCGTGTCATCTTCGCCGGCTGGCTCGACGACTCGGCGCGCGTCTACCCCGCGATCGACCTCTACGTTGCGGTGTCCGCCAAGGAGGGGCTGCCGCTCGCGCTGCTGGAGGCGATGGGCGCCGGGCTCGCCGTGGTCGCGACCGACGTGCCCGGCCACCGAGACGTCGTGCGCGACGGAGAGACAGGGCTTCTCGTCCCCGCGGGGGACGAGCAGGCGCTCGCCGCGGCGATCGAGACGCTGATGGACGATCCGGTGCGGCGCCTGCAGATGGGACGGGCCGGACGCGAGCGGGTCCTCAAGGAATTCACCGTCCGGTCGATGGTCGACAAGACGGCGGAGATCTATCGGGCGGCGGCCGCGGGGACGAGCGGAGCTGGGCGCTAGAGCTTCATGTGCGGGTCGAGCCAGTCTCGCAGCGCGTTCCCCATCAGGTTGATCGCGAGTGTGGTGACGAAGATCGCGAGCCCCGGGAACGCCGCGATCCACCACGAGTTCAGCATGTAGACGCGCCCCTCACCGAGCATGTTGCCCCACGCCGGCGTCGGCGGCTGGATCCCGAGGCCGAGGAACGAGAGGAACGACTCGAGGACGATCACCTGGGCCACCTGGAGCGTTGCGATGACGACGATGGGAGACACGAGGTTCGGCAGGATCTGGCGGAAGATGATCCGGCCGTGGCTCATTCCCAGCGCCCGGCCCGCCATGACGAAGTCGCGCTCGCGGATGGCCATCGTCTCGGCCCGGATGACGCGGGCGTAGATCGGCCATCCCGCCACGCCGAGCACGATGATCATGTTGGTCAGGCTCGCGCCGAGCACGGCGATCACGGCGAGCGCCAGCAGGACGAACGGGAAGGTGAGCAGCACGTTCACCGCCGTCATGATTGTCCAGTCCACGCGCCCGCCGAAATACCCGGCCGCGAGGCCGAGGAGCACGCCGATGGTGGCGGAGAGCATCACCGCGGAGACGCCGATCACGAGCGAGATGCGTCCACCGTAGATCACGCGCGCGAGGAGATCGCGGCCGATCTGATCCGTGCCGAGCAGGTGCCGAAGCTCGCCTCCTTCCATCCAGGCCGGCGGGGCCAGCCGGTGGCGGATGTTCACGGCGAGGGGGTCGTGCGGCGCGATCCAGGGCGCCAGGAGCGCGCTTGTCACGATCACGAGCATGACTGCGGCCGCCGCCACCCCCCACTTCAGGCGCACGAGACGGCGAAGCGCCCCCCGCAGCGACGCCGACTCGGCGGAACGCTCGGCGCCGCGGGCCTCCTCGAGGGCGACCTCCGCGTTCGCGACCTTCAGGTGCTCACCCGGATGCGGGGGTCGATCAACCCGACGACGAGGTCCACGATGACGTTGGCCGTCACGATGATGAGCGCGAGCAGAACGACCGCGCACTGCACCACCGGAAAGTCCTGGTTGCGGATCGACTCCACCGTGAGCGTCGCCACGCCCGGCCAGGCGAAGACCGTTTCCGTGATGATGGCCCCGCCCAGAAGCTGGCCGAACTGGAGCCCCAGGACCGTGATCACCGGGATGCAGGCGTTGCGGAACGCGTGCTTGACGACGACCATCCGCTCGTCCACGCCCTTGGCGCGGGCGGTCTTGATGTACTCCATGTTCATGACCTCGATCACACCTGACCTGACGAGGCGCATGGTGATCGGGGCGAGGGCGGCGCCGAGGCAGAAGGCCGGCATGACGAAGTGCTGCCACGTGCCGTAGCCGGAGGCCGGGAGCGCTCTCAGCCGGACAGCGAAGATGATGATCAGCATGATGCCCAGCCAGAAGATGGGCATGGCCTGCCCCGCCACCGCGACGCCGGTGCAGAGGTTGTCCACGAACGAGTGCTGCTTGAGGGCCGAGAGAATGCCCAGCGGCAGCGCGATGAGCAGGGCCACGAAGAAACCGGCGAGGGTCAGGTAGATCGTCGGGGGCATGCGCTCGAGGACCAGCCCGAAGGCCGGCGTGTCCGCATACCACGACTTGCCGAAATCCCCCTGGATGGCGTGGCTCGCGAACTTCCAGTACTGGAACCAGATCGGCTGGTCGAGCCCCAGCAGCTTCCGGTAGCGCTCGAACTCCTCCTTGCCGGCGTTCTGCGGCAGGAGGAGGAGCACGGGGTCGCCGAGGACGTGCAGAATGACGAAGGCGAGGATCGAGATGCCGATGATGACAACGACCAATTGAACGAGCTGACGGGCGATGTAGCGACGCATGACACGCTACACGGAGAAGGGATGGCGGCGGGACGGGGGCGGGCTGGCCAGCGAGTGTTGTTCCGAAGGCGGCAGCCCGCCCCGCCTCGACCTCTCCCTCCCGGTGGGCGCTATTTCGTGCGCCGCGTCACGAGGAACATCCGGTCGATCTCGTCCCGCGGCGCCTGATACTCGACGCGGTTGGAGATGCCCCAGACGCCGCGGAGGCCCCATTTGAAGATGTAGGCGGCGTCGTCGAAGATGAGCTTCTGGATCTTGACGTAGATCTCGGCGCGTTTCTTCTGGTCCAGCGTGGAGCGCCCCTGGATGATGAGGTCGTCCAGCGCCTTGTTGCAGTAGTAGCTGTAGGCCTCGCCGCACTTCATCACGTCGTAGAGGATCGCGTCGGCGTCGAAGACCGAGTAGTACCCCCACGACCACTCGAACATGGGGTCCGCCTTGCCGTCGCGCACCAGGTTGACGTAGGGGCCGACTTCGCCGACATAGCGCTTCCGCGTGCGGATCCCGACCTTGGCGAGGTCGGCGGAGATCGCCTCGGACGTCTGCGGCAGCGCCGGCTCCACGATCGGCGCCGTCTGCAGGAAGCCCACCTCGAAACCGTTCGGGTAGCCGGCCTCCGCGAGGAGCTTCCTGGCCGCAGCGACGTCCTGCCGGTAGGCCTTGAGGCTCGGGTCGTAGCCGAAGGCCATCGGGTTGACGGTCGTTGCCGTCCGGTCGCCCAGGCCGTTCAGGACGTGCTTGATGATCGCGTCCATGTCGACGGCGAGGTTCGCCGCCTGCCGCACCCGCCGGTCGGTGAAGGGGTTGGGGCCGGTGCGCGCCGCCTGGTCGAGCTGGAGGAACGCCGTGCGGAGTATCGGCGAGCTGGAGGTCCGCGCCTGCCCCGACTTGTTGATGACGTCCATCTGGTCGGGCGGGACCGCCTTGATCACGTCGACGCCGCCCGAGATCAGCTCGGCGATCTGGGTCGCCTGCTCCGGAATGATGCGGACCCGGACATACTTGAACGCGGGCTTCGGCCCCCAGTAGTCGTCGTTGCGCACCAGCAGGTGTTCCTGCTTTTTCGTCCACTTCACGAGCTTGTAGGGGCCGGTGCCGACCGGGTTCTCCTGCATCCACTCGTGCCCCTTCTCCTTGATCACCTTCTCGGACTGCATGACCAGGGCGGTCATCCGCTCGACGAAGAGCGGGTAGGGACCGTCCGTCTTGAAGCGGACCGTGGAACCGTCCACCACCTCGACGCTCTTGATCTTGGCGTGGTTCCCGCGCGCGGTCAGCTTCTTCTCGGGGTCGAGGACGCGGTCGAACGACGCCTTGACATCCCGCGCCGTGAAGGGCGTCCCGTCGTGGAACTTCACCCCCTGGCGCAGCTTGACCTCCCAGGTGGTGTCGTCGAGGTTCCGCCACGAGGTGGCGAGACTCGGGCCCACCTTGCTCGTCTTGAGATCGCGCGCCGCCAGGTGGTCGAAGACGTGATACCCGAGGATGATGGACTCGCGCAGGACCGAGTTCGGCGGGTCCCAGTTCTGCATGTCCGACTGGATCGCGAACACGACGGTGTCGTCCTTCGTCTGCGCCGAGACGGAGAGCGGCATCGACAGGACGAGTGTGGCGAGCGCGAAGATCGAAAGGCTGCGGCGGCCCATGGCGACCTCCATTGCGGTGAGAATCCCGGCTCGAACGGCCCCGAAGGTGGCGCCATGATGGGGCGAAATAGCGACGGCTGTCAAATGCTACAATCGGCGGCGTGCAGGACGTCGTGCTCGTCACCGGAGGCGCCGGATTCATCGGCTCCCACCTCGTCGAGCGGCTCCTCGCGGACGGCGCGCGCGTGCGCGTGTTCGACAACTTCTCGACGGGGACCCGCGCGAACCTCCCCTTCGCGGCGACGTTCCGCCGGCGGCTCGAGGTGATCCGCGGGGACGTCCGGAACCGCGGGGCGGTCGAGCGCGCGGCGCGCGGGGCGCGGGTCATCTACCACCAGGCGGCGATGCGGTCGGTGCCGCGCTCGGTCAAGGATCCGCTCGGCGCGAACGAGAACAACGTGACGGGCACGCTCAACGTGCTCGAGGCCGCGCGCCGCTGCCGCGTCCCGCGGGTCGTGTACGCGTCGTCCTCCTCGGTCTACGGCGCGCGGCCCGACCTGCCCAAGCGCGAGGAGCAGCCGCCCGCGCCGATCTCGCCGTACGCGGTGTCCAAGACGGCGGGCGAGCAGTACGCGGCCGTCTGGACGCTCCTCTACGGCGTCGAGACCGTGGGCCTGCGCTACTTCAACGTGTTCGGCCCGCGGCAGGACCCGAAGTCGGAATACGCCGCGGTGATCCCGCGCTTCATCCTGTGGGGCCTCAAGGGCCGGCCCCTCGAGGTCCACGGCGACGGGACGCAGTCGCGCGACTTCACCTACATCGACAACGTCGTCGAGGCGAATCTCCTCGCGGCGCGGGCGCCGGAGGCGGGCGGCGAGGTGTTCAACGTCGGCTGCGGGGACCGCGTGAGCCTGCTCGAGATCGTCGCGAAGCTCGAGGCGATCCTCGGCCGGCGCCTTGAGCGAAGGCACACGCCGCCGCGCGCGGGCGACGTGCCCCACACGCTCGCGGATGTCGGGAAGGCCAAGCGGCTGCTCGGCTACACGCCGCTCCTGGACTTCGACGAAGGGTTCCGGCGGACCGTGGAGTACTTCAAGGGAGGGTAGCGTGATGCGCCATGGGATCAGGCTGATGCTGCTCGCCACGCTCGTGGCGTGCGTGGCCGCGGGGCCCGCGGCGGCGCAGGCGCCGCAGAGCCTCGTCGTCCAGGTCGCCACCGAGCCGCCCGGCCTCGACCTCACGGCGAACCCCGCCTCGGCGATCGCCGCGGTCGTCCACTACAACATCCAGGAGTCCCTCGTGAAGGTGGACCGCACCGGCAAGATCGTGCCGTGGCTCGCCGAGCGGTGGCACACCGCCGACAACCGCAACTACACCTTCTTCCTCAAGCGGGGCGTCCGCTTCCACAACGGCCGGGAGCTCCGGGCGGCGGACGTCAGGTTCGTGTTCCAGCGCGCGATGAATCCCGAGACCAAGCACCCGCACCCGGGCCACTACGCGTCGATCCGCGACATCATCGTCACCGACGACTCCACGCTCACGTTCGCGCTCAAGGACGTCAACGCCGGGTTCCTGCTCAACCTGGCGCGCCAGGGCTCGGTGATCTACCCGCGCGAGGCGGTGGACACGCTGAAGAGCGACCCGATCGGCACGGGCCCGTTCAAGCTCGCCCAGTGGGTCCGCGGCGACCGGATCGTCCTGGCGAAGAACCCCGAGTACCACGTGAAGGGGCTCCCGAAGCTCGACCGGGTCACGTACCGCTTCATCCCGGACCCGAACGCGGCGCTCGCGGCGCTCAAGGCCGGCGACGTCGACGCCGCGATGTTCGGCCTCGGCCCCGAGCACGTGGGCGAGCTCCAGAAGGACCCGCGGTTCACGGTGATCACCGGCGACACGACCAACGACGTGATTCTCGCGATGAACAACGGAAGGAAGCCGTTCTCCGACGTCCGGGTCCGTCGCGCGATCACCCACGCGATCGACAAGAAGGAGATCGTGAAGGGCGCGATGTTCGGCTTCGGGCGCGTGCTGGGGTCGAACGTGGACCCGCTGAACCCCTACTTCGTGGACCTGGCGGGCGCGATGCCGCACGATCCGGCGAAGGCGAAGAAGCTCCTCGCGGAGGCGGGGTACCCGAACGGCTTCGAGGCGGTGCTGAGGGTTGCGCCGCAGTACTACTACACCGTGCGCACGGGCGAGGTCATCACCGACCAGCTCAAGAAGGTCGGCGTCACCGTGCGCATCGAGCAGGTCGAATGGGGCCAGTGGATCGCGCGCGTGTACCGGCAGGCCGACTACGACCTCACCATCATCGGCCACGCCGAGGCCTGGGACATCAACAACTACGCGAACCCGAAGTACTACTTCCGCTACGACAGCCCGAAGTTCCAGGAGGTCTTCAGGAAGTCCGAGGTCACGCTCGACGACCGGCCGCGCCGCGAGCTCTACGTCCAGATGCAGAAGCTGCTCGTCGAGGACGCGCCGGTCGTCTGGCTCTACGTCCACCCGCGGCTCGCCGTGACGAAGAAGGGCGTCCAGGGGCTCTGGAAGGACCTGCCGATCCCGGCGTTCGACCTCTCCGAGGTCGCCTGGGCGAAATAGGCCCGGCGCCCGCGTCGACGCGCGTGCGGCGGTACATCGCGAGAAGGGGCGCGGCGGTGGTCGCGACCCTGTTCTTCGTCTCCGTCCTCGTGTTCGTCGTGATCCGCGTGCTCCCCGGCGACCCCGCGCTCGTGATCATGGGCACGGAGGGGAGCCCCGAGGCGGTCGCGCGCCTGCGCGAGGCGATGGGGCTGAACCGGCCGATCGTGGTCCAGTACGTGGACTGGCTCTGGCGCGCGCTGCGCGGGGATCTCGGCGTGTCCATCCAGTACGACGTGCCGGTGGGGCGGCTCATCCTGAGCCGGCTGCCGCTGACGCTGCCGCTCACGCTGATGGCGGCGCTGCTGATGATCCTCACGGCGCTGCCGCTCGGCCTCTACGCCGCCACGCGCCACCGGCGGGCGGGAGACTACGCGGCGATGGTCGTGTCGCAGCTCGGCATCGCGGTGCCGGGGTTCTGGGCGGGGCTCCTCCTGATCCTGCTCTTCTCCGTCCGCCTCGGCTGGGTGCAGTCGGGCGGGTTCGAGGGGTGGTCGAACGGGCTCTGGCCCGGCGTGCGCTCGCTCCTCCTGCCCGCGGTCGCGCTCGGCTTGTTCCAGGCCGCGGTGCTCGTGCGCGCGACGCGCTCCTCGGTCCTCGACGTGCTGCGCGAGGACTACGTGCGCACGGCGCGGGCCAAGGGCGTGGGCGAGGCGAGGGTGATCGCCAAGCACACGTTCAGGAACGCGCTGATCCCCGTCGTCACCGTCGCGGGCATCCAGCTCGGCCAGCTCATGGCGGGCTCGATCGTCCTCGAGTCGGTGTTCGCGCTCCCGGGGCTCGGCCGGCTGGCACTCGGCGCGATCAGCGCGCGCGACCTGCCGGTGGTCCAGGGCGTGACGCTGTTCGTCGCCTCGTGCATCGTCCTGATCAACTTCGCCGTGGACCTCGCGTATGGCTTCCTGGATCCACGCATTCGCTACGACTAGCGTTGCCCGCGACAGCACGTTCGCGATCGCGATGTTCACGATCGCGCGGCGGGGCCGACGGGCACGCACCCCAGGGGTCGCGGGAACCCGTTCCCGCCCCGGTGAGCGCGGACCGGGCGCGCCCGGCTGGAGCCCAGTCGCCACGGGGCAGCGGACGCGTGCCGCGTGGTCCCGCGACCCCTGGGGTGCGTGCCCGTCGGCCCCGGGACGCGTGGCGGTGCTTGACATGAGTTCGGCGACGGGACACTACGCGCCATGACGCGAAGGCGGCCGCTGCGTCACGTCACCTTCGCGCTGGGCGTCGCGATCACCGCGCTGCTCCTCCTGACCGCGGCGCTGAGCTTCGTCTACACCCCGCAGGACCCTCTCGCCATGTCGATCACCGGCCGACTGCAGGGCCCCTCGACCACGCACCCGTTCGGCACCGACCAGTACGGTCGCGACGTGCTCTCGCGCGTGATGACGGGCGCCGTCACCTCGATCGCGGTGGGCATCATCGCGGTCGGGATCGGCGCGGCGGTCGGCCTCCTCATCGGCATCGCGAGCGGCTATGTCGGCGGCTGGCTCGACGAGGGATTCATGCGGCTGATCGACGCCGTGCAGGGCTTCCCGGCGATCCTCTCCGCGCTGCTCTTCGCGGCCGTGTTCGCGCCCGGCGTCGCGATCAGCATGGTCGCGATCGGCATCGCGTTCGTGCCGGCGTTCGCCCGCCTGACGCGCGCGGGGTTCCTCGAGCTGCGCGAGCGCGAGTTCGTCGTCGCCGCCCGGGCGCTCGGGGCGCCCGACCGGCGCCTGATCGCGCGCCACATCCTGCCCAACACGCTGCCGCCGCTCATCATCCAGGCGACGACCAGCTTCCCCGTCGCCATCCTCGCCGAGGCCGCGCTCGCGTACCTGGGCCTCGGGACGCAGCCGCCGTACCCCTCCTGGGGATTGATGCTGAAAGAGGCGCAGAACTTCCTGTCGCTGAACCCGTCGTTCGCGGTGTTCCCGGGCGGGGCGATCGCGCTCACCGTGCTCGGCCTGAACCTCCTCGGCGACGGGCTGAGGGACCTGCTGGATCCGAAGACGGCCTGAGCGGGGAGGACTCCGAGATTGACTTTTCCCGAGCCGTCCCGCTATTCTAGCCGTTGGTTTCGGCGCAGCCCGGCTGGTGTTTCCACCAGCGAATCCAGGGTGATGCGTCGCGGAGATTGCAAGACATGAAGGTTTTCACCACCTCGTTCACGCTGTCGAGTGAGGAGCGCACCGAAGTTTCCGATATCACGAAGCTCATCCGAGATGCCGTCCAACAGTTCCCGATTTCGGCGGGCATCGCGCTCATCAACACGATGCACACGACGTGCGCGCTCTTCGTCAACGAGTTCCAGAGCGCCCTCATCGACGACCTCAAGA
Organism: Candidatus Rokuibacteriota bacterium; assembly: GCA_016179925.1. Taxonomy (GTDB): domain Bacteria; phylum Methylomirabilota; class Methylomirabilia; order Rokubacteriales; family CSP1-6; genus JACPCG01. The sequence continues at coordinate 11,657 of JACPCG010000197.1, forward strand.
GCCTCATCGAGCGGCTCGTGCCCGAACGGATCGGCTACCGTCACGACGACCCGCGCGTGTCGGACTGCGAGCGGGGCAACGCCCACTCCCACCTGCGCGCCGCGCTGCTGGGTCGCAGCATCGCCGTGGGCGTGAACAACGGCGAGCTGACCCTCGGCCGCTTCCAGTCCGTCATCTTCGCGGAGCTCGACGGCCCGCGGCGGCGTGAGATCAGCATCCAGGTGATCGGGGAGTAGCGCCTCCGGACGCGCGGCCCGCCTCTCGGGGCCCCCTGAGCGCCCGGCCCTCCCGTCCTTGAGGCACGCGTACCCTCCGACACGGCTCGCAGCCGTGTCCCGGGCGCCGTTGGACGGGAACAAAGCGCTTTACTGCGTCTTGGCCTCTGTGTTCAAATATTGAACGCTCAGCCACGCGCCATGGAACGCCACCAGGAACGGGACCTTGAGATCCTCACCGCAATCGGCGAAGGGCGCCCGATCACCCAGCGGGCGCTCGCGCAACGCCTCGGCGTCGCGCTGGGGCTGACGAACCTTTACCTCAAACGTCTGGTGAAGAAA
>JACPCG010000198.1 GCA_016179925.1 Candidatus Rokuibacteriota bacterium
GCTCTGCTCAATCGAGGGAGTTTCGTATCGAGATCCAGGCGAGGAACGGCGTCGTCGTGCAACGCCTCAAGCTGTGGGCGGATGCTGGACGCTGGCACACGAACTCGAAGGACATCACTCTGCCAACTAGGACTCGCGTAGATCCGGGCTTCCGGGAAGCCCAAGACCAATGATCGCTGCCATCTACGCCCGCAAGTCCACCGAGCAGAAACGGCGTCGCCGACGAGGCGAAGAGCGTCACGCGCCAGGTCGTCGGGCAACCTCGCCTATCTCACGAACTCAGCCTGTCCAATGAACTGCAACGCAAAACCAAGGACGACCATCACCCACGACAGACACAGGAACCACCGGCCTGCGGGCGTGAGGTCCGCTGGCGATGTGACGAAGCCACTCCGGTCGAGTCGGCCTACCGCGGCGATGCCGACCACCCCAAATAGGTCCAGCCCGAGACCCGCGAGCACCCAGCAGTTGCCGGCAGCAAACATGGACAGATCCTCCCACTCGTAGACGATTCGACTGGCAGCTGCCAGCGTCCACATGGACATCACCACGAAGGTCACGTCCCTCGGCGCCCACCAAGGCGTCCGTCCACGGATTCTCTTTGCCAGCTCGTCCGCGACGGCCTTGGGGGCTGACACGGGGCCAGTGCCGGACCGAAACACTCCTGGCGAGGGCAGCGGCAGCGGCGCGACATCGTCTTTGCCGACGCCGTCCTGCAACCAGCGTGCTGTCACGTTCATGCAGGCGTGCACCATGTCGCTGGCCCAGCGTCGCTGCTGGAACTGCCACCCGACGAAGAGGAACGCGCCAACCGCGGTGACCGCGAAGAGAAGAATCAAGCCAGCGAACTGCCACGGCACGAACTGCTTCCAGAACGGTGCGCCTGACGCCACCGCCCAGGTGGCCGCAGCCAGGTACAGGACCGTCGCCCCGTAGGCCATCTGTTCCTTGTTCTGGCGGTAGGTGCCGTAGATACCCATGTACGAGCACACCAGCTCGTATGCCCGCTCCTGCTCAGGCGTCATCATCGCGCCTCCGGTTGTGTACTGCTTCGGGCGTCGCCCACTGCCCAAGACGCGCCAGGACCGTCATCCCGTGCTCCCCTCGCTCTTCATCAGCGCCACCCACGCCGCCCGCTGCGTCGCACGCCACGGCGTCCGCTCCCAGGCGGTGCCCGTCGCGCTCGTCGGTGAGTGCTCGATCCCGCTCGTGTAGAAGGTCGCTCGCCACCCGCGCTCGTCGTACCGCGTGAGCTGGAAGTCGTAGCCCTGCCGGGCCATGCCGACCGCGACCCGCCCGACGCCGGCCCAGGAGTCGAGCCAGGCGCGCAGGGCGTGGAGCGCCCGGCCGTCCGAGGGCCGAGGCAGCCCGGCGAACCCGAGCGTCGCCACGAGGAGGCGACGGCGTTGCTTCATCGGGTGGTGTGCCCCCCACCCGAGCGCTCTCGATCAGCCAGCCGAACGGGCCGCAAACCGAGGGGCAGAGCAGGATCGGGTACTAGCGTGAAGGCCCGCTCATAGACCTTCTTCGTCCCTGGGATCGAAAGCCGTACACAGAACGCGATGTCTCGGTACGCCGCTTGCACGGGGCGGAGCAGTACGTGAGGCTGGAAGCCAGCCCCCGCAAAGATGAGTTTTTCCGTCACTCGACCACGATCCGCGACGTAAGCGACATCGACGCTCGCCACGTCGTCCCAAGCCATTTCTGGCCGCGCGCCGGGCGGTAAGTGCATCCAACATAGGTCAACCGGCGTCGTCTCGGCGTGATCAGGATGGCCATCGGCTTCGATCCACATCAATGCCGCTCGCGGAGCTGTTGGATCACTGGCGTTCCGGACACGAAGGCGAAACAGATTCATCTCACTATCCGCCATCAGTGTCGTGGCAACATCGAGGCGGCTCTTGTCCTCCAAGAGACCTCGCAGCTCGCCTCGGATGACACTCCAAAACGCGAGCCCGGCCAGGACGTACAAGAGTGCCACGTCCCAGTCTTGACCTTTGAAGAGTGCAATCGCGCCCGTCGCACCCGGAACCCCGATCCACCCCAGGAGGACGATCCAGTCGGCAACGTCTTTCGCATGCCGTGCGGCCGTCCACAATCGACGTGTCCAGTTCGACATAGCCCACGAACGTGCGGAAGCATAGCACGCGTGGTTCAGAGACTAAGCCCGGGGCCTTCCCAACAATTTCCCGAGAACTGAGCCCTGCGCCCCCCTATCAGCCCCTACGGGGCGGGGGGCGGCTTCGCTATGTTTCTGTGGGGTTCGTTGGGGGGCGGCGGTTGCCGTGGCGGTCGGGAGAGCCCTGTCAATCCAGAGGTCGCGGGTTCAAGTCCCGTCGAGCCCGCCATTTGAAGGCCGTGACGAAACGCGGGACGCTTCTGGGCCCCGCGTTTCGTCTCTCTCGTACCGACTGTCGAACTTCGCAGATTGCTCCGCGAAGAGGTCGATCGCTGGCTCGTAGGGGTGTGCGGTACAATCGCGCCAGTCAACCATGCTCGACGAGCTGCGGCGCGCCCTCGAGGAAGACCAGAGCATCGCCTACGCCCTGCTGTTCGGCTCGCGAGCACGCGGCCGCGTAGGACCGATGAGTGACGTTGATGTCGCCGTCGAGCTACGCCCCGGGCCACCGCGCGACACGGCCACGCTTGGGCGTCTGGCCGCCCGGCTCGAGGCGGCGGCTGGGCGGCGGGTCGACCTCGTGCTCATGGAGACGGCCCCGCCCCCGCTGGCTTATCGCATCTTCCGCGACGGCCGCGTGCTGCTGGATCGCGATCATGCGGCGCTGGTACGGCGCAAGGCCCGGGCCATCCTCGAGTATCTGGACTTCAAGCCCATCGAGGATCGATGTGCGGAAGGGGTGCTCCGCGCAGCGGCCGAGCGTGGTTGACCGGCCCCTCCTCGCCAAACAGGTTGCCACCGTGCGCGACGCCGTGGCTCGGATCCGCGCCGTGCTCCCACCCTCGCGGGAGGCTTTCGAGGCGGATCGGACGACTCGTGAGGTCGTGGTGCTGAACGTGTTCGTGGCGATCCAGGCCTGCATCGACCTGGCGGCGCATTGGCTGGCCGACGAAGGCTGGGACGTTCCCCAGCGCTACGGGGAGATTTTCCTGGCCCTGGCCGATCACGGTGTCATCCAGCGCCCGCTCGCGCTGCGCCTGGTCGCCGCCGCCGGGCTCCGAAACCTCGTCGCCCACCAGTACGGGACGCTCGAGTGGGCGCGCCTCTATGCCACGGTGTCGTCGTCCGAACTGGACCACCTGGAAGCGTTCTGCGCGGCGCTCGCGTCCAAGGTGCGGTGACGGCCCGACGACGCTGGCCGACCGGCTCGTGCCGCGAAAGGCCCCGTCTTCCCGAAGCGACCCCCCTCGAAATCGTCGCTCTGCAGGCGCTACGGCCCTCGCCGTCATCGCCCGTCCCGCCATCTCCGCCGCGGCCGGGCGCCACCCCGCCGGAGGACGATGCCCAGCGTCACCGGGCCAGTGGAGTGCCGGCGACGTCGATGCCCGCGATGGAACAACGGCGACAACCTATGTATAGTCGCCTCGGCTTCGACGACCCGGCCGGCGCCGCGGCCGGGGAACGACGCTTCGCTGACTCGACACGCAAGGGGCTGACCCGGTGGGTTATCGGCTCGGGATCGACGTGGGCGGCACCTTCACGGACCTCGTGCTCTACGACGCCGCGTCGCGCGCGCTCAGCGTCGAGAAGGTGCCGTCGGTGCCCGCCAATCCGGCCGACGGCATCGTGCACGGCATCGTCCGGCTGCTCGGCGCCGCCGGCGTGGCGCCCGCCGCGGTGGACTACGTGGCGCACGGCACGACGGTGGCCACCAATGCCCTCCTCGAACGAACGGGCGCCCGCACCGCCCTCATCACGACCAAGGGGTTTCGCGATCTGCTGGAGATCGCGCGGCAGAAGCGGCCCGCCCTCTACGATCTCCACGCGCGGAAGCCGGTCCCGCTCGTGCCCCGCCACCGCCGCTACGAGGTGGCCGAGCGGGTGGTGGCGGACGGGCGCCTCAGGACCCCGCTCGACATCGAGGACGTGGAGCGGGTGCTGGCGCGGATCGCCGCCGAGCCGTCCGACGGCGGACCCGTCGAGGCCTTGGCCATCTGCTTCCTCTACTCGTTCCTCGCCCCCGACCACGAGCGGCAGGTGCTGGCGCGCGCCCGCGCGCGCTTCCCCTCGCTGGCCATCGTGGCGTCCCACGAGGTGCACCCCGAGTTCCGCGAGTACGAGCGGCTGAGCACCACCGTCGCCAACGCCTACCTCGCCCCCCGCATGAGCGCCTACGTGCGCGCGTTCCGCCGGCGGGTCGAGGATCTCGGCATCCCGGCCCTCCCGTACGTCAACCAGTCCAACGGCGGGACCATGTCCGTCGAGGAAGCGGCGCGGGTGCCCGTGCGCACCGCCCTGTCCGGGCCCAGCGCGGGCGTGGCCGGGGCGGCGTGGATCGCTGCCCAGGCGGGCTTCGACGCGATCGCCACCTTCGACATGGGCGGCACCAGCACCGACGTCGCCTTCGTCCACGGGGGGACGCCGGGCCTGGCCTTCGAGCGCGAGATCGGCGGCGTGCTGCTGCGGGTGCCCACGCTGGACATCCACACCGTCGGCGCCGGTGGCGGCTCCATCGCCTGGCGCGACTCCGGCGGCGCCCTCAAGGTCGGCCCCCAGAGCGCGGGCGCCGACCCCGGACCGGCCTGCTACGGGCGGGGCGGCACGGCGCCCACCGTCACCGACGCCAATCTGATCTTGGGCCGGCTGGCGCCGGCGGGGCTGGCCGGCGGCGCGGTCCCTCTCGACCCGGCGCAAGCTGAGGCCGCGATCGGCCGGCTTGCGCGCGAACTGGGTCTGTCACCGCTGGAGACTGCGCGGGGAGTGGTGCGCGTCGTCAACGCGAACATGGCCAATGCCGTGAGGGTGGTCACCGTGCAGCGGGGCGTGGACCCGACGGGGCTGACCCTGGTGCCGTTCGGGGGCGCGGGGCCCTTGCACGCCGGCGAGCTGGCTCAGGATCTGAGCATTCCCACGCTCGCCGTCCCACCGGCTCCCGGGCTCCTCTGCGCCCTCGGACTTCTCGTCGAAGATCTGCGCACGGACGCCGTGCGCACCCATCTGGCGCCCCTCGAGCCCGACGGCCTCGCGGCGCTGGCCGCCCGGTTCGCCGAGATGGAGCGGGACGTCATGCGGTGGCTCGATCGGGAGTGCGTGCCGGCAGCGCGGCGGCGCCTCGAGCGCTGGCTCGACCTCCGCTACGTGGGCCAGAACTTCGAGCTGCTCGTGCCCGTGCCCGAGGAGACGTGGCGGGACGGCGACTGCACCCTTCTCCGCCGGCGCTTCCTCGAGACGCACGAGCAGGTGTACGGCTTCGCCGCCGAGGACGAGCCGGTCCAGGTCGTCAACGTGCGTCTGGTCGCGCGGGGGCTGGCCGATCCACCGCGGCTCGCGCGCCTGGCGCGCGGCGGGGCCGAGGCGCGCGCCGCCGAGGTCGGCCGCCGCGGCGTCTACGTCGACGACACGCAGGGCGTGGTCTCCTGTCCGGTGTACGCCCGGGCGCGGCTCCTCGCCGGCCAGCGCATCGCCGGTCCCGCGGTGGTGGAGCAGTTCGACGCCACCACCTGGCTCCTCCCGCGCCAGGAGGCGGTGGTGGACGACCTGGGCTTTCTCGTGATCCGGAACCGGGAGCGCGCGTGACGCGGTCGACTGACGGTGGGCCGGCGGGGGGGTGTGGGGGAGGCGCGGCGGGCGCTCTGCCCCACGTCGATCGAGTCACGCTCGAGGTCATCGGCGCCGCCCTCCTCACCATCGCCGAGGAGATGGGCACGGCGCTGATCAAGTCCTCCTACTCCACCAACATCAAGGAGCGGCAGGACTGCTCGACCGCCATCTTCGACGCCCGCGGCGAGGTCATCGCCCAGGCCGAGCACATCCCCATGCATCTCGGCTCGCTGCTCGGCGTGGTCCGTGAGATCCTCGCGCGCTATCCGGCCTCGGCCCTGGCTCCGGGCGACGTCTTCATCTCCAACGATCCCTACACCGGGGGCGGCACGCACCTGCCGGACATCAACCTCATCAGCCCCGTCTTCGCCGATGGCGCGCTGTTCGGGTTCGTGGCCAACATCGCCCACCACGCCGACCGGAGCGCCGACCGCATCCGGACCATCTGGGACGAGGGGCTCCGGATCACGCCCATCCGCCTCGCCGAGGCCGGCCGGATCCGCGAGGACGTGATGGAGCTCCTGCTGGCCAACTTCGCGCTGCCCGAGCTGCGGCGGGGCGATTTCCGGGCCCAGATCGCGGCCAACCGCCTGGGCGAGCGGCGTCTCGGGGAGCTCTGCGGCCGCTACGGGGCCGGCACCGTGCGGGCGGCGTGCGAGGCGTCGCTGGCGTACGGCGAGCGCAAGATCCGCGCCGCCATCGCCTCGCTGCCGGACGGCGTCTGTCGATACGCCGACGCCATGGACGATGATGGCGTCACCCCCAACCCCATTCCCATCGTGGTCGCCATCACCAAGCGCGGCGACGCGCTTGCGCTCGACTTCGCGGGCAGCGGACCGCAGTGCGCGGGCGACATCAACGTCGTGTACTTCGCCCTGCTGGCCACCGTGTACTACGCGCTCAAGGCGGTGCTGGATCCCACGATTCCCGCCAATGGGGGCTTCTACCGGGCCATCACCGTGACGGCGCCCGAGGGGAGCATCGTGAATGCCCGGCCGCCGGCTCCGGTGGCCTGGCGCACCCAGACCTGCCAGCGCATCGCCGACGTGGTGTTGGGGGCCCTGGCCCAGGTCGTGCCCGAACGCGTGCCGGCGGCGGGCAACGGGGCCAACTGCGCGATGGTCTTCTCCGGCACCGATCCGAGCACCGGGAGGCTGTACGTCTACCTCGAAACCCTGGCGGGGGGCGCCGGCGCCACCGCGACGGACGACGGCATGGACGCCGTGCAGGTGCACGTCACGAACACGTCCAACTTGCCGGTGGAGGCGCTCGAGTCGGAGTACCCGCTGCTCGTGGCCGAGTACGCCCTGGTCGAGGGCAGTGGCGGCGCCGGCCGACACCGGGGAGGGCTCGGACTCAGGCGCACCATCGAGGTCCTGGGCCACGAGGCGCGCTTCCTCGGCACCACGGAGCGGGCGCGCCTTGCCCCGTGGGGCCTCTGCGGCGGCCAGCCCGGCGGCCGGGCGCGCCTGGTGCTCAATCCGGGCGGGCCCGACGAGCGCGAGCTGCCGCCGAAGGTCTGGGGCTATCCCCTCAAGCCCGGCGATCGCGTGGCCATCGAGACGCCCGGCGCAGGCGGCTATGGCCCGCCCGAGGAGCGAGCCCCCGCGCGGCGGCAGGAGGACGAGCGCGACGGCATCGGCGGCGGCTGTGAAAACACCTCTTGACATCGGCGGGACCCGCCGGCAAAGGTAGGCGCACTTTTCACCGCTCCCCTGGGAGCGGGTCGGCCCGATCACCCACGACGAAGGAGGGACCCTCATGAAGGCGAAGTGGCTTGTCGCCCTGGCTCTCGTGTCGCTGTCGGCGGTGGCGGGATTCGACGAGGCCGTGGCCCAGCAGAAGTGGAAGGCCGTGGCCACGAGCCGGCCCACCCCGCAGTTCGCCCTCTGGACGTGGCTCGGGGAGGAGCTGGACAAGCGCACGAACGGCCAGGTGAAGCTGGACGTCCTGAGCCTGCCGGAGATCGGCCTCACCGGCTTCGAGCTGGTGCGGGTCACGCGGGCCGGACTCGTCGACGTCTCCGACATCATCCTCTCCTACGTCGCCGGCGACGTGCCGATCATCGAGGGCGTGGACCTGCCCGGGCTGTTCCCCGACCTGGACACGTCGGTGAAAGCTCACGTCGACTTCATGGCGGCGATCAAGAAGAGCGAGGACAAGCTCGGCGGCATCGTCCTCGGCGGCTATCTCTGGCCGGGCCAGTACATCTTCAGCCGCAAGCCCGTCCGGAGCCCCGCCGACCTCAAGGGCCTCAAGGTCCGCGTCTACGGCACGGCGCAGGCGGAGTTCGCGCGGGCCCTCGGGATGGAGCCGGTGTCGATCGCGTTCGCGGAGACGTACACGGCGCTGGAGCGCGGGACCGTCGACGCCGCCTTCACCGGGACGTACCCCGGGTTCGCGCTCAAGTTCTACGAGGTCACGAAGTATCTGGTCGACGTCAGCCACGGGCCCGTCGCGGGCACCTTCGTGCTCAGCAAGCGGACGTGGGACCGGCTCAGCCCCGACCTCCGCGCGGCCCTCATCAAGCTCGGCGAGGAGTTCAGCCAGCGCGGCTGGGAGGTCGGGCGGCGCACGACGCAGGAAGGCATCGACAAGAACAAGGAGAAGGGGATGGAGTTCATCCCCATCACCCCGGCGATGGCGTCCTTGACCAAGGACGTCGTCAGCAAGGTCGTGCTCCCGAGCTGGCTCAAGCGCTCGGGGCCGGACGCCAAGGCGATCTTCAACCAATACCTGGCACCCCACAGCGGCATCCGGCTGCCGTGACGGGGGCGAGGGACCTGAGGGACCTGCGCTGAGCCGGCCGCCCGCACCCGGCGTGGGGAACGGCCGGCTCGGCGCAGACGTCCTCGGACTCCTGCGACGCGTCCTCGGCCTCCTCGACCGCCTGGCGGTGGGGATGGCGTACCTCGCGGGGGCCGCGCTCCTCGTCGCCTCCTTCTACATCACGCTGGACGTCCTCGGGCGGCGGTTCGCCGGGGTGTCCTCGGCCGTCACCGACGAGTTCGGGGGCTACGCGCTGGCCGTCGGCGGGGTGTGGGCGCTCGCCTTCGCGCTCACCACCGGCTCCCACGTGCGCATCGACATCCTGCTGCCGCGCTTCCCGCCGCGCGTGCGCGGGGTGCTCAACTACGCGGCCATGGCCGCCATGGCCTTCTTCGCCGCCGCCGTCGCGTTCTACAGCTGGAAGCTCGCGATCGAGTCCTTCACGACCGACGCGCGGGCGATGAGTATTTTGAGGACGCCCCTCTTCGTACCCCAGACGTGCCTCGCGCTGGGCTTCACCACGCTGGCCGTGCAGGCAACCGTCATCCTCCTGGTGGGCCTCGTCGAGTCCCTCCGCCACCGGAGGTTCGCGGAGCTGGCCGTGCTCCCGGCGCAGGACGTGACGGAAGGAGTGTAGCCCGGATGATTCATGAACGCTCCCCGTGGAGGCGCACGGAGCGCAGCCTCGGGAGGGGTCGATCGACCACGTGGTCGGCGGCCGCGCGTCCTGTCGCGGCTGGGCTCCATCCTGCGCGCGGCGTCCGCGCTCACGCGGCGGGAACGGTCTCGTCGACCCCTCCCAAGGCTGCGCTCCGTGCGCCACCGCCCGACCTGCGCGTCCGGCGATCGTGAATAGTCCGGAGTAGGAGAGGAGAGCCGGGGTGGGCTTCGTCGCGCTCGGGGTGGCCGGGGTGGTGATGCTGGCGGCGTTCCTGGCCGGCCTGCACGTGGCCGCGTCGCTCGGGCTCCTGGGCCTCTCGCTCCTCTCCATCTTCGGCGACCGACCGCTTTGGGACTTGGTGGGGCTCGTCGCCTGGAACACCAACACGAGCTTCGTCCTCGTCGCGATCCCCCTCTTCCTCCTCATGGGCGAGCTCCTCCTGCGCTCCGGGGAATCCGACCGGATGTACCGCGTCCTCGCTCACTGGCTGAGCCCCGTCCCGGGCGGGCTCCTCCACAGCAACATCGCGGCCTGCGCGACCTTCTCGGCAGTGTCCGGCTCGAGCGTGGCCACGGCCGCCACCATCGGCTCGGTCGCCCTCCCCGCCTTCCGCACCCGCGGCTACAACGAGCGCCTGGTGCTGGGCTCGCTCGCGGGCGGGGGCGCCCTCGGGAACCTCATCCCGCCCGGCATCGCCTTCATCGTCTACGGTGTGCTGATGGAAGTCTCGATCGGCCGCCTCTACATCGCCGGCATCGTGCCCGGAATCCTGGTGTCCCTGCTGTTCATGCTCTTCATCTTCGTCGTCGCCCTCATCCGGCCCCACTGGGCGCCGCGGGAGCCCGCCGTCTCCTGGCGGGTCATGGTGCACGGCCTCGTCGACCTCCTGCCGACGTTCGTCCTGATGTTCCTTGTCCTCGGCACCATCTACCTCGGCGTCGCCACCCCGACCGAGTCCGCGGCCTTCGGCGTGAGCGGCGCCTTCGTGCTGGCCCTGTTCGCCCACCGCGTCAACCCGGCCATGCTGCGGGGCGTCTTCCTCTCGACGGCCCGCAGCACCGCCGTCGTGATGCTGATCCTCACCGGCGCCTTCGTCCTCAACTCGACCTTCGCCCTCCTGGGCATCCCCCACGCGATCTCCCAGGCGGTGGCCGCCATGAAGCTCACGCCGCTCGCCACCATCGGGGTGCTCGTCGCCCTCTACCTGGTGCTCGGCACCTTCATGGACGGGTTCGCGATGATGGTCACCACCATCCCGGTGATCCTGCCCGTGCTGAAGGCGCAGAACATCGACCTGGTGTGGTTCGGAGTGATCGCGGTGATGCTGACCGAGGCGGCGCTCATCTCGCCGCCCGAGGGCCTGAACCTCTACGTGATCCAGGCCTTCCGCAAGCCCGGGGGGGACGGCCGCCGGGGGACGATCATGGACGTGTACCTGGGCGTGACCCCGTTCTTCGTGCTCATGATGCTCGGCATCGTGCTCGTGATCGCCTTCCCACAGCTTGCGGTGTGGCTCCCGAACACGATGCGGGGGAACTGACGAGCAGACGTGATTCGCGTCCCTCCCTCAGCGTCGTCAGTCCGATCGGGGTCGCCGCCGGACTTGCGCGGCGATCTCCTCATAGATTCCACGCCGGTGGCCCACCGCGAAGATCCGGACCACGCGTTCGCGCCGGTCGACGGCGTAGACGAGCCGATACCGTCTCACGCGGAACTTCCAGAGCCCTTCGAGATCCCGCCGAAGCGGTTCGCCGATGGAGGGATCCTCCGCGACTGCGCGAAGGGCCGCTTTGACCCCGCGTTTGACCTCTGGGGGCAGGTGACGAATGACCCCGGCCACGTGGGGCGGGACTTCGATCCGACAGACGGGCACTATCGGGTCCGGCGCCTCGGCGGTACCAGTCGCTCCCCGAACACGTCCTCAAACGACAGACCCCGTCGGGCGGCGGCGTAGAAGCGGCGGCTCAGCCGGATCTGCTTCGTAAGGTCGGGATCGCTCAGAACGTCGATCGTCTCCTTGAGCCGCTCGTACTCGGCATGGTTGACGAGGATCGCCACCGGCTTGCCCTTCCGGGTCACCACGATCTCCTCCTCGCGATCCTCGACCCCCGTCACCAGCTCGGGCAGGCGGGCCTTCACCTCGGAGATGGGCAGAACCCTCGCCACCGTTCATCCTCCTCGACCAAAAATCTGGTCAACGTGAGCGTACGCGGGAGGTGGCGGGGGTGTCAACCGTGGCGTCGCCGGACACGACATCGACCGCCCCTCGTCGCGCCCGAAACTCGTCGCGCCTGAAATTGTCGTCGAGCGCGCAACCGTGCTACCCTCCCCGATCCAGATGCGAACGGCCTTTGGCTTCACGCCGCGCGAAGTGCGCGCGCTCCGCGCGCTCGGGACCCCCGTCGGCGTCCAGCGGGTGGTCGAGGCGATGCCGTACCACATCGGCTCGACGGCGTGGTCGCCGCGCCGCGTGCTGCGCGAGCGCACCGCCCACTGTCTCGAAGGCGCGATCTTCGCGGCCGCGGCGCTGCGCGTGCTCGGCTTCCCGCCGCTCCTGCTCGACCTCGAGGCCGTCCAGGATACCGACCACGTCGTCGCCGTGTTCAAAGTGCGCGGGCACTGGGGAGCGATCGCGAAGTCCAACTTCTCGGGGCTCCGCTACCGCGAGCCCGTCTACCGGAGCGTGCGCGAGCTGGTCATGAGCTACTTCGACGGCTACGTGAACCTGCGCGGCGAGCGAACGCTGCGCGCCTACTCGCGCCCGGTCAACCTCAGGCGCTTCGACCGGACCCACCCGGGCTGGATGACGACCGAGCGGGGCTCCTCACGCCGGCGATGACGCGGAGCCTGTCGCGGGTGGACGGGCGCTCGCTCGCCGCCGGGCTGGTGGGCTACCGCAAGCACTGAAGGGAGTCGCTAGCGCCTGGGGTGCCGCCCGGCCGCCGCGCGGCTCGGACCGCACGTCCTGTCGCCCATGCGGGCTCGGGTCATTGTGCGTGGCCGCCGACGGCGGAGCCGGCGGGGGCGTACGGCGTGAAGGCGTGCCCTCCTCGGCCGGCCGCACGGGCACGGGCGGCGTGGCCTGCCTCTGCTGGCCACGCTCGACCTTCGGAGCTGGCCGGTCGTCCTTCCCCTGGCCTGGCGGAGCGGCGGGACCGGCCGGGCCGGGAGTCGCGCTCGGACCCCGGCCCGGGCCAGCTCCCGGCGCACCGGTGGCCGCCGCCGGAGGCGCCACACGCTTGGGCGGCGTGACCAGCCGCGGCGCGGGCGCGGGCGTGGCTGCCGGTGTCGTCGAGAGCCCGTGCTCACGAAGCGCCGACGCGGAGTCATGCGGCGCCCGCGTTGCCACGACGGCGCGCCTGCGGATGGCCTCCGGCGGCTTCGCGGCGGGGCCGGCCGCAGGCATTACGCTGGCGGCGACGGGCTTCACGTCGGGCGCGCCGCGCACCGGCGCCAGCTGCCGCACGTCCGCCTGCCTGAGCCGTGCGGGCCTGGCCACGCCCTGACCGAAGCGGTCGGCGGGCACGCCCACCACGGCGTTGGTCACGTGCACGTTCTTGTAGACGGTGATATTGGTCACGTTGACAGTCGTGGTGCGTTTGATGACGACGTTGTTGACGACGCGCGGCCCGCCCCAGCCGCCCCACCACGCCACCCCGACGAAGCGGGGGTGGCCCCACCACCGGATCACCGGCTCGCCCCAGCCTAGCGGTGCCCAGTAGAACGGATGGCCGAAGCTCACCGTCACGCCGCCGCCGAGGAAGACGACGAGGGCGGGCGCGTAGACGGCCCTGACGATGATGGGCCCCGGCGCCCAGGCCCAGTAGCTGCCGACGAATACCCAGCGCCCGTAATGATAGGGCGCCCAGCCCCAGGGCAGGTCGTCGAGCCAGGTCCAGCCGAAACGCGGATCCCAGATCCAGCGCCCCGTGCTGTAGGGCACCCAGCCTACCGGTACGGCCGCCGGCACCCAGACGGCCCCATACGTCTCCACCGTGCGCCAGCTCCCATGCTGGTCGAGCGCCTCCGCGCCATACACGTCGGGCGAGACGTACCGCGCGCTCGCCGGCTGGGTCAGATAGTCGCTGCGCTGGTAGTTCCAGCGGTCCCACGCAGTAAGGGCGGACGCGGTGCCTGCCTCGATGCGCGGCGAGTCCGTCCCTGTGACCACGACCTGCTGGTTGGCCGCGACGGACGCGGCGGCGCCGCCCGCCGGGGTCATCATGGCGCGGCCGCCCCGGTGGACCCTGAACGTAGTGGAGTCCTGCGCCACGTCCACGTGGTAGTAGCCCGTACGCTCGATGGTGAACGCTGCATTCGGTGTGTCGAGCTCCACGGTATGCCCCGCCGTCAGCTTGCGCACGTCGAGCGCGGCGTGGCCGGCCGTCACCCTGAGCTGGACGAAGTCGGGCTCCTGGTTGTCGAGGCCGATCTGGGTGCCGTAGGCGGCGCGCACAAAGGCGCGCGGCCCGACCTGGATCTCGACATTGCCGGCCGCCCCGGCGTAGAGGAGATCGCCCGGGGCCAAGGGCATGTTGAGCGTGGCGGGCGTCCAGTCCTGCGCCCCGGGGCGCCAGAAGGACACCTCTCCATGGATATAGCTGACGCGGGGCGGCGTAGCCTCGGCGCCTTCTGCCGCGGCCGGCCCTTCGCCCGGAGCCGGGGGCGCCGCCGGGGCGGGCGGGGCCGCCGGGGCGGGCGGCGGGGCCTGCGCCCACCCGAAGCCCGGGCCGCTCACCATCAGGATCAGCGCCAGAAATCCCGCGAGGATCCGTCGTGCGCTCATGTGGCCTTCATCCTATCAGACGGACCCCGCTTCGAAGCATTTACCAGCCAGTGGCAGCCGGGTGACATTAGCGGTATGGTAAGCAAAGTCAGGTCATGGCTCGTCAAACGAGGCAGCAATGAAAAAGTCAGCGCTGGTATGGCTGCTGGTGGTCGGGTTGCTTGCCGTCACCGCAACGCCGAGTGACGCCTGGGCTCGTCATCATCGCTGGCATGGCGGTGTATTCGTCGGCGTCGGGCCGTGGTGGGGCCCGTATCCCTACTGGTGGTTTCCCCCGCCGTATTACTACGCCTACCCGCCGCCGACGGTAGTCATCGAGCAGCCGCCTGTGTATGTCGAGCAGCCCGCGGCGCCGCCTCCGGCTCCGCCGGCACCCCCGGCCTACTGGTATTACTGCACGAGCGCCAAGGCGTATTACCCGAGCGTCCAGACGTGCTCCGAGGACTGGGTGAAGGTTCCGCCGAGGCCCCAATGATCCGCAACGTCCCCCTCCTTCCCCTCGCGGCCGCCGTGCTTCTCACGGCTTGCGCGACGGTGCCTACCGGGCCGAGCGTCATGGTGTTGCCGGGTAGCGGGAAGAGCTTCGAGCACTTCCAGTCCGATGACGCAGTGTGCCGCCAGTGGGCGGCCCAGCAGACGGGGACGACGACGCAGCGCGCGTCGACCGATAGCACGGTGAGCGGGGCGGCGATCGGGACGGTCGTTGGGGCCGCGGCCGGCGCTGCGATCGGCGCCGCCGCCGGCAGCCCGGCGACCGGTGCGGCCGTGGGCGCCGGCGCAGGCCTGCTCGGCGGCACCGCGATCGGCGCGAGCCAGGCCGAGGGCGCCAGCGTCTCCGTGCAACGTCGCTACGACATGACATACATGCAGTGCATGTACGCCAAGGGCAACCAGATCCCGATGGCCAGGGGATCGCGCGCGCAGCCGACGTACACGTCTCCGCCGCCCCCTCCGCCACCGCCGCCGGCTGCCAGTCCGCTTCCCCCGGGCGTTCCCCTTCCGCCTGCGGGCCCCCCGCCGCCTCCGCCGCCCGGATCCTCGCGGTAGCACCCGTTCCAGAGCAAGAGCTGAAGCTGGCCCGGGGCCTCGAGTCCGTCTTCTTGGTCCGGATCGTGTAATTCCCCGACCGACCGAGGACTGTCAGCCACAGGACACAGGCCGTGGGCGAATGGGGCTAAGCGGCCGAGTGCCACAACCTCTCGGTCACCGAGGTGCCAGCACCTCTCGGTCATTATGCTTGTGGGAAAACCTTGGGAGTAGGAAGCCATGAGTAAAAAGCTCTGCGGCGTCGGGTACGGCTCGACCGTCGTCGAGAACTTCGTGCGCGAGCAGCGTGAGAAGCGCCGCCTCTCGAGCTTCTTCTCGCCAGACGTGCTCCGCGCCGTCGTGCGGGGCCAGGAGGAGGCGAGCCTCGGGTCGACCCGCCGCGTCGTGACCGTGCTCTTCTCCGACCTCCGCGGGTTCACGTCCATCTCCGAGAAGCTCCAGCCGGAGCAGGTCGCCGAGATGCTGCGCGAGTACCTGACGGAGATGACGGAGATCGTGTTCAAGCACGGCGGCACCGTGGACAAGTACATCGGCGACTGCGTGATGGCGCTCTACAACGTGCCGTTCGAGGACCCCGAGCACGCGGTGAAGGCCGTGCGGACCGGGCTCGAGTTCCAGGAACGCACGCTGGCGGCGGCCGAGCGCTGGGAGGCGAAGTACGGCGTCAAGATCCGGAACGGCGTCGCGATCAACACGGGCGAAGCGGTCGTCGGCACGCTCGGCTCGCTGCAGCGCCTCGAGTACACGGCGATCGGCGACACGGTGAACCTCGCCGCGCGCCTGGAATCCATCACGAAGGACTACGGCGCGTCCATCATCATCAGCGAGTCCACCTACGAGCACGTGAAGCGCCTGTTCCCGACGCGCCAGCTCGGGGAGGTCACCGTCAAGGGCAAGACCGTGCCGGTGAAGATCTACGCCGTGCTGCCGCCGGACATCCGCAAGTACCTGCGCGCGGTGCTCGATGCGGGCGCGATCCTCACCGACGCGAGCACCGGGCAGGTCTGCCAGGTCCGCACGCGCGACATCAGCGAGGGCGGTCTCGCGCTGGCGGACGTGCCGCCCGAGTGGACGATCGGGGCCAAGGTCGAGATCCGCCTCGAGGGCGGCGAGCTGCCGCGGCCGCTCATGGCGGAGGGCACGATCGCCTGGCGGCGCGGCAACGACGCGGGCATCACGTTCACCGCCGTCGAGTCGGACTCCGTTGCCGAGTATGTCGCGAGCCGGTGCTGACGCCGGAATCGCCGAGGGCCGTCAGCGTGAGGCATCGGCGCCCCAACTGGTTCGGTTCCGCCGCAGGGTGCGCTTGTCGTGCCGGGGCGGGCCACCGCGTCCTCCCACACGCGAAACCAATGTTTTCATCGGCTTCTACGGCTCCCGGGAAAGTTGGCAGGACAATTGCGACGCTAGCGCGGCGATGAAGATCGCCGGGTTGCTGGTGGGCCTGCTCATGATCATGCTGGTCGCCGGCGGCACCCTGTGCCCGTCCGAGACGGACAACTGCGTCAGCCGTCTCCTCCACGCCTTCGTCGTGATCGGCGCCGGTGTCGCGCTGTCGATTCCGCTCGTCCCTGAGGCCCGCCTCCGCTCGTCACGGCTCGCGGCCTACCGGAGCTTCTGCCCGGTTCCCGCGGCTCCTCCCCCGAGAGGCTGAACGCCTCGTCGATGTCCCCGCCCGCCGCCAGCCGGCGGGCCTCGACCACACGGGAAGGGAAGGAGTCTGACGATGCGCGTATATCTTCGTGCGGCAATCGTGGTGGCAGCGCTCGCGATGGCTCTGGTCGCCGTCTCCGAGGCTCAGGAGGGGCTCACCAGGCGCGACCAGCAGGGGCCGGTGACGGTCGTGGTCACGCTGGTGGCGCCGCCGTCAGCGGATACACCGGTCAGAGTGAAGGTGGTCCTCGACACCCACTCGGTGGGCCTCGACGGGATCGCGTTCGACCAGGCGGTCGCGGTGCGCGCGGCGGATGGCCGGGACGTCGCGCCGACCGCCGTCGAGGAGGCGAGCGGCGGCGGCCATCATCGCCAGGCGGTCCTGGTCTTTCCGGCGCAGGCCGGGCCGCTTCGCGTCGTCGTCAAGAACGTCGGCGGCGTGGCCGAGCGCAGCTTCGTCTGGAATCTTCCGGCCGGACGCTGACGGCGGAGCCGTGAACATGCTCGCGGGAGCGATCGAGCGCCTGGGCCGCGAGGCGCTCGTCTTCGCCGTCTTGCGCGCGCTGACGCTCGTCGGCGGCGTCGCCGCCCTCTTCGTCGTCCCGCTGCGCGCCGAGCACGAGCTTCATTTCCTGCCCTTGCTGGCGGGATTCGTCCTCTACAAGGCGGCGCTGCTCGCGCTGCTGCTGAAGTGGGCGGAGCGGTCGCGCGAAATCTTCTTCGCCACCCTGGCCGCCGACCTGGCCGTCGTCTTCCTCCTGGTCTGGTTCACGGGCGGGGGGGAAAGCCATTTCTACCTGCTCTTCTATCCCCTCGTCGCGCTGAACGCGTACTACTTCGGCCCGGGCATCGGGGTGTTCGCGGCCGCGGCCGCCTCCGGCCTCCTGGCCGCGGCCAACTGGCTCGTCGTCCCTGCCGCCCCGTGGGCCCACGTCGCCGCCCGCGCGGCGATCCTGGGACTCCTCGCGCTCGCCCTCGGCCACGTCGCCGTGCGGGAGCGCCGGGCGCGGGCCAGGGTCGAGCAGCTGAACCGGGAGATGGAAGCGGCCATGGCGCGTCTGGCCCGGGCGGAGCAGCTCGCGGCGGTGGGGCGGCTGTCGGCGAAGATGGCGCACGAGGTACGCAACCCCCTCGGCGCGATCAACCTCAACGTGGACATGCTCGGCGACATCGTCCGGCAGTGTCCCGGACCGGCGATGAGCGAGGCGCACGATCTCATCAGCGATATCCACACCGAGATCCGCGCCCTCGCCGAGCTGACCGATGAGTACCTCGTCGCCGCCCGGCTGTCCCGCCTGCGGCTGGAGAAGGAGCCCCTCAACGACCTCGTCATCGAGGCCGTCGGTCTTCTGCGCCCGGTCGCGGCCCGCCAGGGCGTGGCCATCGAGCTGGATCTCGACGACGTGCTCCCGGCGCTGGCGTCCGACGGGGCCATGCTCCGGCAGGCGGTCCGCAACCTGCTCAAGAACAGCCTCGAGATCCTGCCGCACGGCGGGCGGATCGTCGTGAGCACGCGGTGCGCCGGCGATCAGGCC
This sequence comes from Candidatus Rokuibacteriota bacterium, assembly GCA_016179925.1. Taxonomy (GTDB): domain Bacteria; phylum Methylomirabilota; class Methylomirabilia; order Rokubacteriales; family CSP1-6; genus JACPCG01. Next base: position 18,171 of record JACPCG010000198.1, read on the forward strand.
GTCATCACGGTGGCCGACAGCGGCCCGGGCGTCCCGCCCGAAGCGGCGGCGCATCTGTTCGAGCCGTTCTTCACGACGAAGGCGCGGGGGACGGGGCTCGGGCTCCCCATCGTGCAGCAGATCGCGCGGCAGCACGGCGGCGAGGTCACCTGGGCGAACCGGCCGGGCGGCGGGGCCGAGTTCACGATCCGGCTGCCGCTGCGAGGAGGCTCCGATGACTGAGTACATGGGGGGCTCCGAGCGCCCCCCAAGCCCCCCGGCGCTCACGACGCCCCGGCACAGCCGTGGCGCCCTTCGACAAGGCGATTCGTTCACAGGTTCTGAGGCGCTCGCCACCATCCTCGTCGCCGACGACGAGCCCGGGATGCGGGAGAGCGTCGCGCGAGCGCTGCGGCGCGAGGGTTTTCACGTCATCAGCGCCGAGGATGGCGCCGCCGCGCTGGACACGCTCCGCAAGTCGGCCGTCGATCTGCTGATCGCCGACCTCCGGATGCCGGGCCTCGACGGTCTCGAGCTGCTCCGGGCCGTCAGGCTCCTCGCGCCGGAGACCGAGGTGATCGTGCTCTCGGGGCACGGCACGGTGGAAGAGGCGGTCGAGGCGATGAAGGAGGGCGCGTACGATTTCCTCACCAAGCCGTTCGATCGCGCGCCGCTCGTCCACGTGGTCCGCCAGGCGCTCGATCGCCGCGCGCTGGTCCTCGAGAACCGGCGCCTCCAGCGGCGCCTCGACGACCTGGCGGGCGCGGGCGAGATCGTCGGCGCCGGCCCCGCGATCCTCGAGGTCCTCAGGCTCGTCAAGCAGGTCGCGCCCACCTCCGCGACGGTGCTGGTCCAGGGCGAGAGCGGGACCGGCAAGGAGCTGGTGGCGCGCGCGCTCCATCGGCTCTCGCCGAGACGCGAGAAGCCCTTCGTCACCGTGAACTGCGCGGCGCTGCCGGAGACGCTGCTGGAGTCCGAGCTGTTCGGTCACGAGAAGGGCGCCTTCACCGGCGCCGTCGGCCGGCGGGCGGGGCGGTTCGAGCTGGCGGACGGGGGCACGCTGCTCCTCGACGAGGTCGGCGATCTCTCCCCGCTGGCCCAGGCCAAGGTCCTCCGCGTGCTCCAGGAGGGCGAGTTCGAGCCCCTCGGAACCTCGCGGACGGTGAAGGTGGACGTGCGGCTCGTCGCGGCGACGAACCAGGACCTGGCGGGCCTCGTCGCCACCAAGCGGTTCCGGGAAGATCTCTTCTACCGGATGCAGGTCATCACGCTGACCGTGCCGCCGCTGAGGGAGCGCCGGGAGGACATCGGGCTGCTCGCCCAGCACTTCCTCCGTCGCTATACGGCCAAGAACCAGCGGACGCTCGAGGGGTTCACCGAGGCGGCGCTCGCCCGGCTCCTGGAGTACCCCTGGCCCGGGAACGTGCGCGAGCTCGAGCACGCCGTCGAGCGGGCGGCGATCCTGGCCCGCGGGCCGTTCGTCGATGTGACGGACCTGCCGGAGGCGGTGGCGCAGGCGGAGCCGTCGGCGCGCGTCATCCCGATCCCGATCGGGATGCCGCTCGAGGAGGTCGAGCAGCGGCTGATCGTGGAGACCCTCAAGCTCACGAAGGGGAACAAGGAGCTGGCTGCCAAGCTCCTCGGCATCGCGAGCCGGACCATCTACCGGAAGCTCAAGGAGTGACCGATGCTCTGTCACCTGCCGTTCATCGTCCCCGTCGCCGGCCTCATCCTCTTCGCCGTGCTGCCGTTTGGGACGGCGCTGGCCATCTACGCGCCCGTGGCGCTGCTGGCGCTGGCCATCGGCATTCCGGCGGTGCGGGCGATGTACCGGCCGGTGACGACGGGCGTCGAGGCGATGCGCGGGACGGAAGGGATCGTGCTGGCGGCGGAGGGAGGCTCCGCGGCCGTCCGCTGGGAGGGCGAGATCTGGAACTGCCGGGCGGCCGAGCCCCTCGCCGCCGGCGACCGCGTGCGCATCGTCGACGTCGAGGGCCTCACGGCGGTCGTGCGCCGCGCGGGCGGTGAACCCACGCCCGCCAGGGGGTGAGTGATGAAAGCGGCGGCGACGCTCCTGGTCCTCCTGCTCGCCTTCGCCCCGCGGGCCGACGCCGAGCCGGCGCGGCTCTATGTGACGAACCTGGGCGGGAACACGCTCTCGGTCATCGACGCCCGCGCCCTCAAGGTCGTCCGCACGCTGCCGGCCGCTCAGGACCCGCACTTCGCGGTTCCAACGCCCGACGGCAAGCGCCTCTACGTGACCATGGCCGGCGCCGACCAGGTCTGGGTCCTCGACACGACCACCGAGCAGGTCGTGGGGAAGATCCCGCTCGGGCTCCGGCCCACCCACCTGGCCATGGCGCCCGACGGCGAGCTCGTCTACGCGAGCCTCGAGACGTCGCAGGAGCTGGGGGTGATCAACACGACCACGAACCGCGTCGAGGCGAAGGTTCCGACCGGGCCCGAGCCGCACATCACCTCCGTCTCGCCCGACGGGCGGACGGTCCTCGTCGGCGGCGCCGAGTCCCATCAGATCTTCGTCATCGACGCGGCCGCGCGCCGGCTGATCGATCGGGTCCGCGTCGGCTTCCTGCCGCACCTGGCGGTCTTCACTCCGGACGGTCGCCGCGCCTGGGCGAGCAGCACCGGCTCCAACGAGCTGTCGGTCATCGACACGGCCAGCCGGAGCGTCGTGGGGAAGGTCGACCTGGGCCTCAACTCCCACGGGATGGCGATGGCGCCCGACGGGCGAACGCTCTGGGTCGCGAGCGAGGTCGGCAACAAGGTGCTGGTCGTGGATATTCCGCGGGCGCGCGTCATCGCGCGCATCGCCGTGGGGCGCATGCCCCACACCGTCGTCCTCTCGCGCGATGGCGCCCTCGCCTACACGGCGAACATGGACGACAACACGGTCTCGGTGATCTCGACGGCGAAGCGGGCGGTCGTGGCGACGATCCCCGTCGGCAAGGCGCCGTCCTCGATCGCCGTGCTGGGGCCGTGACATGCGACGGCTCACCGTCATTGTCGGCGCGGCGCTTGCGCTGGCCGGCGCCCTCCCCCTGCTGACGGGCCTCGCCGCCGAACCGGCGGTGGGGCGGGAGGTGGAGGTCCCACTGCTGGTCGGGAAGTTCGCCTTCTCGCCGCCACGGATCAGCGTGGCGGCCGGCGACCGGGTCACGTTCAGGATCCGTTCGCGCGACGTCACCCACGGCTTCGCCGTGGAGGGGACGGCCATCGAGGCGACGGTGCTGCCCGGACGGGAGGTGCGCGTCACCGTGCCGGCGGAGCGCGCGGGAAAGATCCGCTACCGCTGCTCGGTCATCTGCGGGCCGCTCCATCCGTTCATGGTCGGCGAGATCGTCGTCCGGCCCAACCTCTGGCCCCTCTGGGCGGGGGCGCTCACCCTCGGCATGGGCCTCGTCGCCTCGGCCGGGGTCACGCACTCGGCGGCGCGCGCCGATCTCCTCGGCTGGCGTCCGCTCCGCTCGCTGCTGACGCGCCGTCCGTTTCAGTTCGCGCTGATCGCGCCGAACCTCTTCGCGTTCACGCTCATCGTGCTCGCGGGGGTCGTCGGGACGGCGACCGGCGCCGCCAACTTCGCCACGATCTTCGTGTGGCTGGCCTGGTGGGGGCTCCTGATCCTTCTCCTGATCCCTCTCGGCGGGCGGCTCTGGTGCGCGATGTGCCCGATTCCGGCGCCGGGCGAGTGGCTGGCGAGAGGCACGCTCGTGGAGCACCGCGAACGCTCGGTCGGCCTCGGCCTCCCGTGGCCCAAGCCGCTCCAGAATCTCTGGCCCGCGTTCGGCGGCCTCTTCCTGCTGGTCCTCTTCGGCCTGGTCATCACGACCCGCCCGCTCGTCACGGCGCTCCTCCTCGCCGGCTTCGCGGCCGTCGCCCTCGTCGCCCATCTCGTGTTCGAGCGCCGGGTGTTCTGCCGCTACCTCTGCCCGGTGGGCGGGCTCATCGGGGTCTACTCGATGGCGGCGCCCCTCGAACTGCGGGCCGGCGACCTCGAGGTGTGCCGCCGGTGCCGCGGCAAGGCGTGCTTCCGCGGCGGCGCGGCGTACCCGTGCCCGACGTTCCAGTTCCCGGGCGGCGGGCTCTCACGGAACACCTACTGTCTGCTCTGCACCGAGTGCCTGAAGGCGTGCCCCTACGACAACCTCGCCCTCCGGCTCCGGCCCTTCGGCGCGGACCTCCACGTGACGCGTGGGCGGCGCGCGGACGAGGCGTGGGTCGCCCTGCTCCTGCTCGGCACCGCGCTCGCGCACTCGCTGATCAAGCTCGGCCCGTGGGGGTGGATCAAGTCCTGGGCGAATTTCGAGGGCGGCGTCGAGTTCGTCCTTTACACGGCCCTGTTCTCAGGCGCGGTGCTGGCCGGGCTGCCCGCGCTCCACCTGCTCGGGGCGTGGCTCTCGCGCACGCTCGCCGGCGCGCCGCGCGTGCCCCTGGGCCGGCTCTTCGTCGAGCACGCCTACGCGGTGATCCCGCTGAGCCTCGGGGCGTGGATGGCGTTCACCCTGGCCGTGGTCCTTCCCAACCTCTCGTACATCCCGCGCGTCGTCTCCGATCCCTTCGGCTGGGGGTGGGATCTTTTCGGGACGCGGGCGACGACGTGGACGTGGATGCCGCTGGGGGCCCTCCCCTGGGCGCAGCTCGCGCTGCTCTGCGTCGGCCTCTGGGGCTCGGTGCGCGCGGCTCGCCGCATCGTCGCGCAGACGCTGGGAGACGGCGCGGCCGCCCGACGCGGGCTGGTCCCGCTCGCCGCCCTGCTCGTGGCCATCACCTGGGGCTTCGTCGCCCTCTATTTCGGCTGAAGACCATGAACCAATCGCGTCATCGAGTCGCGCCCCGGGTTCCCCGGGGCGCGTGCGAGCGTGGGGGGCTTGGGGGGCCCTTCGAGGCCCCCATGTTCTCAAGACCATGAAGCGAACCGAGCGCCTCGCGCTGGCCGTCGTCCTGGCGATCGTCATCGGCCTGCCCGCCGCGGTCTTCTCCTACCAGCGGCTCTACGGCCCGGCGGCGAGGACCGACGCGATCTTCCTCCGGGTGCGGACCGTGGAGGGCGGCGGCTTCGATCCGGCGCGGATCGTCGTCAAGCGGGGACAGCGGGTCAAGATCAGGATCCTCGCCGAGGACGTGACCCACGGCTTCCAGCTCCTGCACTTCGGGGTGGACGCGGGCGCCGTCAAGACCGGGACGACGAAGGTGGTCGAGTTCACGGCCGACCGGACGGGGGAGTTTCCCTTCTACTG
>JACPCG010000199.1 GCA_016179925.1 Candidatus Rokuibacteriota bacterium
CTGTCGTCCCCGTACGCCAGAGTAGACAGCAGGTCGTAGAGCGGGGCGAGCCTGAGCGAGCCCGAAGCGTCGTGGAGGAGCGAGAAGTTCTTGCCGTGGGCGTCGCCGTTTCCGATCAGGACGTTGATGGTCACGGCCCGCAGCAGTGTTTCCAACGAATCGGGCCCGGCGACCTCCTGGAGGATTCCCGCGATCCGGCGAAGCGTCGGCCCGCCGTCCTCCTCGTACTTCTTTTCCGGAGGAATCGCCGTCGCCTGGCAGAAATCCTCCTGGTGGATGCGTTCAACCCTCCCGTCCGAGCGTACGATCCGGTCGTAGCGCTCGACGATGATCAGTCGCCGATGTCCGTTCTTCCAGACATAATTACTTTCAAGAGATAAGTCCTAAAATCAAGACATCTCACCTACCGATCGTCTCGCGACCACCTCACTCCAAACTCCAACGGCTCGTGATCCGCGCCGATGCTCCCAACCGCGACACGGTCTCGCAGAACTTCTGGAGGTCTACGGGTTTCTCCATCAACTCGTCAAATCCTGCCGCCGTTAGTCGGTGCCGGTCGCCAGCGGACATGTGTCCAGAAACGGCAAGCACCGAAACCCGTCCTCCCTCCGCCGGCGACAGCGCTCTGACCTCTCGAATCAACCAGAACCCATCCTCCTTCGGCATCGCGATGTCGGTCACCAGAACGTCGGGTCTACTCGTGCGAAGGAGCAAGAGGGCCGCCCGGGCCGAGGCGGCGGACTCGACGTGGGCGCCGTGGCTTCGCAGGATATCGACGAGGAGCTCGCGCACGTCATCCTCGTCGTCTACAACGACGATCCGAATGCCACCGAGCGAGGGCGAAGGCGGACTCGTCATGCCAGCCGCTCCGTCGGCGCCTCCTTCCGCTTCGCCGCCACGTGACTCGGCGCCCTTCATGCGACGCCTCCCGCGGTCTGCGACTCTCACGCCGGCGCTGCGGGCGGCTTCGAGTCCCGAGAGGGCTTCGACTGCCGCGACAGCCGAACGATGAGCCATCCGACCGAGCGCACCGGCTCCGACCGGGTCAAGATGCTCACAAGTGAGCAGGCTCTTCCGCAAGCCTTTTGTTCATGGACCTTGCTCGACAGCTTGCGGACGCCCTCCGACGAGTGCGCGAAGAGGCGGGCCTGAGTCAGGTGGAGATGGCGCGGGCGCTGCGGATCAGCCGCGCCACGTTGAACCGGCTCGAGAACGCTGCCCAGAACATGACGCTGAAAACGCTGAGCGAGCTGTGCCGGGCGCTGAACTGCAAGCCCGGTGACCTTTTCGAGCCCGGCCGTCTCAAGCTGCAGTCCAGCAGGCTCCGGCGACCCCAACGTCCCCGGTAGCCGTTTGCTCCGACGCTCAGTCGAGCGCCGCCAGACGCTACCGCTCGGTGTCGCGCACGAAGTCCCTCTCGCACAGTTTGGGAACAGTCGGGCCGCAAAACGCTTCAAGGGCCTACGGCGCGCGGCCGTAAGCCCTTGATTTGCGGGACTTCAACTGGTTGCGGGGGCCGGATTTGAACCGGCGATCTTTGGGTTATGAGCCAGGCCCTGGCCATCACCCGCCGCAAACCGCCGTCACGGTGCGCAGCGAAATTGCGGGGATACGCACCCGTGGTTTCCTCCTGTTTGCTCTCCTTCGCGGTGGGTCCGGGCACAGTTTGGGCACAGCCGACCTGGCTCCGGCTGGAATGCCCCTGGGGCGGGCCGGCGCGGTATCATACCGAGGGAGCGCTCAGTGGCCCTGAGCACACACGAGATCCTCCGTCGCCTCGAGCAGAACGCCCCGGTCATCCGGCGATACGGCGTTCGGAGCCTTGGTCTCTTCGGCTCCGGAGCCCGGGGCGCGGCGCGGGAGGATAGCGATCTCGATTTCGTGGTCGAGTTCGAGACCAAGTCCTTCGACGCCTTCATGGACTTGAAGGCCTTTCTCGAGCGGTTGTTCGGGTGCCCGGTGGACCTCGTCCTCCGGGAGGCGATCAAGCCACGGCTTCGGGAGACGCTTCTCAAAGACGCCCTCCACGCCCCGGGACTTTAGGGTCCACCTCTCGTGAGCATCCTGGTCGACACGCACGTCGCGTCCAGGTCGGTCAGGGTCCTCCGCTCGGTGGAAGACGGCGGGTCCGGGTCCGGCGCCGCCCGGTGAAGTGATGGACCGCGACAAGAGGCAGGAGTCGATGCCGCCCACGTCGATCGATGCCGGTGCCGATGACGAGCGGCTGCGCGCCTTCCGGCAGGCGTTCGCGGACCACGTCGAGCTTCCCACCGGCGCCTTCGTGATCGATGAGCCCGTCACGGTGGTCCAGGTCGCCTACGACGGCAATACGCGTCGGGGGCTCACCGCGCGATGCCGGACGGGCCACGGGAGCGAGCACGTGGTCGCGCTCGCCGACGTGCGTTTCCCCGAGGGCAGCGAGGCCGCGCGCCACGTCGCCCGCTACCGCGCGTGGCTCGGCCTCGAAACCGCCCCGGGTGCTCCAACCCCCCTGTTGCATGGGCGGGCAAGGCCTGCGGGCGCGGACGGTGACATCGACCTGTCGCGTCCCGTCGAACTGGTCGTCCTGTCCGTCAAGGAGCGGGCCGCCCGCTGCCGCCTCCTCGGCACCGGCGGCACGATCACCTTGCGGAGCAGCGGGTTGTGGGAAGCGGTGCCTGGCGAGATCGTCACCGTCCGTCCGCGCAAGCACTGGCGCTATGCCGGCCATCCGTACCTGTCGGGTGACGTCGCGGGCATCCGCCTGGATATCGCCGCGCTCGGGCTCGCTCCCCTCCGCCTGGAGCCGTGCGGGACGTGGGATCCCGCCGAAGAGTACTGGGGCGAGGAGGACGACGCGATCGACGACTGGGCGCAGCGCATCATCGCGCAGGGCCCGAGGCCCGAGTTCGAGATGGAGCAGGTATTGCCCGGCAGCGACCCGGAGGACCCCGACATCGATCCCATCATCGAGTCGAACGAGCTGAAGGACGCGGGGGACCGCGCGGGCGCCCGCCGGATCCTGATGGCGCTGCTCGAGGCCGACCTTCGCTGTCTCGACGCTCACGCGCATCTCGGCAACCTCGTGTTCGATCACACGCCCGGGGAGGCGCTCCGGCACTACGAGGTCGGCGTGCGCATCGGTGAGCTGTCGCTCGCCGAGAACTTCACCGGGGTCCTCTCGTGGGGGCTCGTCGACAACCGGCCGTTCCTGCGCTGCATGAAGGGGTACGGGCTCTGCCTCTGGCGGCTCGGCCGAAGAGACGAGGCCGCGCGCGTCTTCGATCGTATGCTCTGGATGAACCCGGCGGACAACCAGGGCATCCGGTTTCTCCTCCCTGCGGTGCGCGATGGCAGGCGCTGGGAGGACTCCGCCTCGTGAGCGAGCAGGTTTCGATCTCGGCGCGGCCGGCGCGAGTGCCCGCGGACCAGGCCGCCGACCGACGACAGCTCGATCTCTTCATGGACGGCCGTGACGCCCTCCTGGTCCACGAGATCATGGCCGGACTCATGAGCCGCGATGTCAAGCGCGCCGAGGTGGGCCTGCATCGCCTCGGTCAGGAGCACCCGCGCCACCCCGACCTGGTGGCGCTCACCGCGCTGGTCGAGGCGCTGACCGCACCCGCCCCTGCTGCTGCCACCCACGTAGCGCTGACTGAGCGCATCGAGCTGGCCGAGCGCAAGCTCGTTCCGGCGGCGCGGCGCTTCCTCGGAGCGGACGCCGACACCTTTCTCCGCCCGATGTGGCAGGCGCTGGCCGAGACAGCGGCCGATCTCGCCTTCGAATCCGCTCATCCCCGGGCGCACCGGGCCTGGCTTTGCCAGCAGTACGGCGAGTGGACGGCCGTGCGTGCCGCCGTCGAGAGCGAACCCGGCTGGGCGGACTCGCCCCTCTTACGCTATTGGATGGGGCTGGCGCAGCACCATCTCGACGCGCCCGAGGTCGCGATTCGCCTGTGGGTGCCGCTGTGCTGGATGGACCCTCTTTTCTTTGAGACGCGCGCGCCGACAGTTCCGAACCCGACCATTCGCGCAGCCTGGACTGCCTTCGAACAAGCCTTCCCCTTCGAGGAGTCGCTCGCTGACAGGGCTTCCATGGCCGCCTGGTTCCCCGCCTGGCTCCTCCTGCGGCACCGCGGCCTGTCGCGCCTCTTCCACGCCGACGACGTCCCCGATGCTGGAGCCGCCACGCGTGTGTTCCGGCATCTCGTGGCGCTCCTCCCGCTCGAACAGGGTGGCCTCACCGACGAGCTGGTCCGCCAGCGTCGGGCGCTCCGGCAGCTCGACGAGCACTTCTTCCGCTATTACATGGCGGTCCTGGGCGGACGTCGCTCGTCTTCGTGACATCCTCGAGGTCCGTGGGCCTGCTCGCTGGCTCCGCTCGTTCGCCCCGCCCGATTCGATGACGGACTTCGACGACCCGAGAGCCTCTCTCTCGCCTTCGTTTCAACTACGCGGCGGGCTTCCTCAAGTAGTCGAGACTCCCCGGCAAATCGCGAATCATTCGAAGCAGCATATCCATTGCGGCCGTCTGGATGTTCCGGCCAGCCTCCCACCGCGAGATCGTGTTGCCGCCACGACGCAGTGTCAACGGTGACCTCGGTGGCCCGCTGAACCCCCGTACTCCCTGAGTCTTCACACTTCGAGGTCGAACTGACGGACGGCGCGTCCCGTTACAGGATCGCGCGGCAGAACCTCGACTGCGTCCGTCGGCGCGGCGACCAGCCGCGGAGGCGGCCCCTCGATAACCGGCGAGCATTCCTCTGGCCGCGCTTCGCTCGGCACGAAATCCGGCACGTCAGGCAGAGTCGTGGACCAAGAGCCAGCGACTCCGCGCCTTCGTCGACGAGGTCGAGCGACGCGCGAAGGCGAACGGGGTGTCGATCGTGCCGGACAGCGAGCTCGGCCGCTGCCAGCGGAGAGGGGTTAGTTGCGCGGCGCCCGCCGCTCGTACTCCTCAATTGCAGCCTGCCACTCCGCCAAGTCTCGTTTGGAGAGGAAGCGGGCGTTCTCCTCGCTGATGAGGCGGCCTGTGCGTCGGAAGGCGTAAATCTTCGCCGGGTCAATCCCGGCCTGCTCCATCGCCTGCACCATCATCCCCTCGACCTTGGCCGGGTCCATCGGGCGGGGCTCGTCCGCCTCGGGGTCAAACAAGAGCGGATCGTCGGGACCCGGATAGCGGCCGAACTTCTCGCGGAAGCGGGCCTGCTGCGCCTTCAACAACTCCGCCATCTCGTCGCTCAGCGGGATGGGCTTCGGCTTGCCGCGCTTGCGCTTCATCGGCGCCTCCTGCGAGAACACGGACAAGACACGGACAGAAGAGCGAAGGGGTTAGGGAGCGGTTCTCCCTAACCCCTTGTCTTCCGTGGTTGCGGGGGTCGGATTTGAACCGACGACCTTTGGGTTATGAGCCCAACGAGCTACCGGGCTGCTCCACCCCGCGGTGACCTCGTCACGATACCGTAGCGCCGCACACAAGTCAACCGGCCGCGGGCCGAGGGCTCAGATCTTCGCCGGCTCGAGCTTGCCCGCCAGCACGTCGAGCGCCTCGAAGAGGTAGTATGACCCCCAGATCAACTCGTTGCGCGTGGCGAGGTTGCTGCGCTTGCTGTAGCAGCCGCGGTCGAGGATGCCGCGGGCGGCGAGGTAACCCTCGACGAGGGCGCGCGCGGTGGCCTCGGCGGCCGCGCGGTACTCTTTCCGCTTCTGCTCGTCCTTGACGGCGGCGGCGAGCTTCAGGAGCGCGGCGGCGGTGATAGCCGTCGCGGAGGTGTCGTGCTCGGTGTCGGCCGTGACGGGCGCGTCGAAGTCCCAGTAGGCGACGCGGCTCACGGGCACGTGCGCGATCCACCAGTCGGCCGTGCGCTGGGCCACCTCCAGGAAGTCCGCCTCGCCCGTCCACTGGTGCATGAGCGCGTAGCCGAGCACGGCCCACGCCTGGGCGCGCGCCCAGGTGCTCTCGTTGGTGAAGCCCTTGTGGGTGTAGCGGCGCTTGAGGGCGCCCGTCGCCGGGTCGAACGAGGCGGACTGGCAAACGCTGCCGTCGGCGCGGATACAGAACTCGATGTGCCGGCGCGCGTGGAAGACGGCGAGGTTCCGCCACGCGGGCTCGTTGGCGGCGGCCGCGGCCCAGACGAGGAGCGCCGCACACGGCACGGTGTCGACGGACGCCTCACCGTGGCCGACGTCGGAGGCCTCTTCCGCCGCGTCGCCGAGCGGAAAGCACCCGGCGTTGGGGTTGTAGGTCTTCACCCACTGGCGCGCGGCCTCGAGCGCGAGCGCGCGCGCCTTCGGGTCGCGGAAGAGCACATCGCCCAGGACGGCGCCGTAGTAGAAGAGGAAGCCGCGGAAGACGGTGTCGGACGTGACGCGCGGGCACAGCCGCTCGGCCCACTCGCCGGCCCAGCGCCGGTAGCGCGCCCCGCCCGTGGACTTGGCGGCGAGCCAGCACATGCCGGGCCAGAAGCCGCCCGTCCAGTCGCCGTCGGGCGTCGTCGTCCACTCGCCCTTCGCGTCGGCATAGTGGGGGAAGGCACCCTTGAGCTGGGGGCCCGTGGCGTCCACGCGCTTCACCATCTGGTCGAGCGCGGTCTGCCAGATGCTATCGGGCATCCATGGGCTCCAGCCGCCTCCACGGCGATATGCGGATCCGCCGGATTACCTTCATCGTACCCATCCCGTGTCTCCTGCCTCCGTGAAAAAGTAACACGCCAGGGTCTCCGGATCACTCGGACTTCGGCAGGTCGGTAAGCGAGAAGGCGATCGGATACGGCGCGATGCGAAGCGCCTACGGTCTAACCGTGGCGGGCGACGCGGTCGGTCTTCGCGGGCTCGAAGCCGCCCGTGCGCGCGAGCGCCCACAGCACGCGCCAGGCGCCGCGCGTGGCGAGGAGCCAGTAGGTCTGGCACCGGAACGTCCCCCAGAACTTCGCGCGGAGCGTCGTGCGCGCGATGGTGACGGGGCGCGGGAAGTGGGGCGTCAGGCTCTCGATCAGATCCTGCGTGACGATGCCGCCGACCCAGATGGTGAGGCCGAGCGCGATGGACGGGAAGGCGACGCCCAGCACGAACCACACGGGGTGATGGGCAAACCGGTACGCGAGGTGCCAGCCGAGGAAGCCGAGCACGGGATAGACGGCGGCGGCGATGGGCCACTCGATCACCTTGTTGCCGACGTGGCGGCAGAGCTGGGCGAGGTTGAAGGCGCTCGAGCGCGCGCGCCACGTCGCGCGCAGGAAGCGCGCGTCGTCCAGCACGCCTTTGTACCAGCGCGCGTTCTGGCGGACCATCTTCTCGGTCGTCTCCGGCATGTCCACCAGCTCGAGGAGCGGGAGCGCCTGGATCAGGATCCCGCGGGCGCCCAGCGCGTAGCCGAGCGTGGAGTCTTCCGTGGCGCCGGCCGTCGGGAAGAGGCCGAGGGACTGGAGCGTGTCCAGGCGCACGAACTCGTGGTGGCCGAGGCAGATCTGCGAGCGGCGGAAGCCGAGCTCGAAGACGGGGCGCACGACCCGCGCGAGCCCGGGCGCCCACGCCGCGACGCGCCGGAACCAGGCGACGCGCCGGCGCTCGTTGATGAGCCGCGCGATCGAGACGCGGATGAAGATGGACGATTGCTGGACGGCGCAGACGCGGCCGCGCACGTCCAGGCGGTCGAAGTTGGCGAGCGAGAGCGTCACGCCCTGGTAGGCGACGTTCGGGGGCGCGCCCGCGGCCGGCGCCGCCAGGACGTCGGCGGCGATCCAGCGGTAGGTGTTCGGGTCGGGGATCGAGTCGGCGTCGCTCACGCCCACGAAGACGCGCGCCGGGTCGTGCTGGCCGTCGAGCAGCGTCGTCAGAAATTCGGGGCGCAGCGCGTGGTTGAGCTGGCGGGCCTTCCTCCCCTCGCCGGGCATCGCGATCACCGTGAGCATCTTCTGCTGCCAGGGCGGCAGCTCGGTGCGGAAGCGGCGGACCAGCTCGGCGGTCGACGCCGCCATCATGGGATGGGGCGCGCGCTCCTCCTCTTCCCTGGTGACGACGACGACGTGGAGCTTGCCGTGCGGGTAGCGCGAGGCGAGCAGGGCGCGCAGCGTGGTCGCGATCCCGGGCTCCTGGTACGCGGGCACCAGATGGACGAACACGGGCGCCGCGGGCTCGCGCTCGAGGGTGGCCTCGTCGGGCAACGTCGCGACGCGAGCGTAGGCCTCGTCCACGACGCGGCACGTGGTGAGCATGCCCTTCCAGTCGAGGAGGAGCTTGAACGCGGCGCGGCCGTTGACGAGGAGCGCCGCCCAGAACATGACGACCCAGAACCAGCCCGTGCCCCAGAGCCACTGCCAGAAGGCGTCCACGGCCGCCTCAGCGGTTGGGCGGGGGCGGCTGCGACGGGAATTTCAGGACCGTCTCGCCCTCGCGGACCATCCCCATCTCCTCGCGCGCGACCTTCTCGATGGACGCGGGGTCGCTCCGGAGCCGCTCGGCGAGCTCCTCGAGCTTCTTCTGCTGCGCGCTGAGGCGGGCGACGTCCCGCTCGGCCGCCGCGATCTCGCGCTGCATCTGCCAGAGCGCGATCGTGTTCCGGCCGGCGAAGACGGCGAGCCCGAGGGCGAGCACGGCGACGGCGGCGACGGCGAGACGTCGGCGGACGAGGGGACGGCGCGTCACCGGGCCGGTGGGCGGGGTCATCGCGCCGCGCGCCGGTAGAGGGAGCGCCCGGGCCAGGAGGCGGCGTGGCTCAGCTCTTCCTCGATCCGCAAGAGCTGGTTGTACTTGGCGGTCCGCTCGCCGCGCGCGACCGAGCCCGTCTTGATCTGGCCCGCGTTGACGGCGACGGCGAGGTCGGCGACGAAGGTGTCCTCGGTCTCGCCCGAGCGGTGGGAGATGACCGTGCCGTAGCCGGCGCGCTTGGCGAGCTCGACCGCCTCCAGCGTCTCGGTGAGCGTGCCCACCTGGTTCACCTTGACGAGCACCGCGTTGGCGAGGCCGTGCTTGATCCCCTGCTGGATGATCGCCGGGTTCGTGACGAAGAGGTCGTCGCCCACGAGCTGGACCCGCCCGCCGAGCCGGCGCGTGAGCGTGCCCCAGCCCGCGACGTCGTCTTCGCCCAGGCCGTCCTCGATCGACACGATCGGGTACCGCTCGATCAGCGACTCGTAGCGCGCGATCATCTCCTCGCTCGAGAGCGTCACGCCCTCGCGGCGGAGGCGATAGCGGCCGGGGCCTTCCGCGAACTCGCTCGCGGCCGGATCGAGGGCGAGCGTGACGTCCTCGCCCGCCCGGAACCCGGCGCGCGCGATCGCCTGCATCAGAAGGTCGAGCGCCACCGTGTTGTTCTGGAGGTTCGGGGCGAAGCCCCCCTCGTCGCCGACGCCCGTGGCGAGGCCCTTCTCCCTCAGCAGCTCCTTCAGCGTGTGGAAGATCTCGACGCCCATGCGGAGGGCGCCCGAGAAGTTCTCGGCGCCCGCGGGGACGAGCATGAACTCCTGGAAGTCGAGGCCGTTGTCGGCGTGGGCGCCGCCGTTCAGCACGTTGATCATCGGCACCGGCATGAGCCGGCCGCCGACGCCGCCGAGATAGGCGTAGAGCGGCAACCCGGCATCGTCCGCCGCCGCGCGAGCCACGGCGAGCGAAACGGCGAGGATCGCGTTGGCGCCGAGCCCGCTCTTGTTGGGCGTGCCGTCCAGTTCGAGCAGGGCCTGGTCCACGGCGGCCTGCTCGGAGGCCTCCAGGCTCTCGATCTCCGGGGCGATCGTCTCCTCGACGTTCCGCACCGCCTGGCGCACGCCCTTGCCGCGGTAGCGCTGGGCGTCGCCGTCGCGCAGCTCGACGGCCTCGCGCTTGCCCGTCGAGGCGCCCGAGGGGACGGCGGCGCGCCCCCACGCGCCCGATTCCAGCTGCACTTCGACTTCCACCGTGGGGTAGCCGCGCGAATCGAGGATCTCGCGCGCGTAGACGTGGGAGATGGCGGACACGCTAGCTCTTCCTCTCGAGCACGTAGTCGGCGAGCGCCCGGAGCGGCACGGCCCGCGCCCCGAACACGTCGACTCGTTGCTTGACCCGCTCGATCAGCATCCTCGCCTGGCGCCGGGAGGCCTCGAGGCCGTGGAGCGCGGGATAAGTCGCCTTCTGCTTGCGCGCGTCGCTCCCCGCCGTCTTGCCGAGCTCTTCCAGGCTCCCCTCGACGTCGAGGATATCATCCACGATCTGGAAGGCGAGACCGAGATCGCTCCCCGCCTCGCCGATCGCCGCCACGGCCTTCGCGTCGCCCCCCGCCAGGAGCGCGCCCACCCGGAGCGAGGCGCGGATGAGCGCCGCGGTCTTGTGGCGGTGGATGTATTCCAGCGTCTCGGCCGTGATCGCCTTGCCCTCCGACTCGATGTCCACCACCTGGCCCCCGACCATGCCGAAGGTGCCGGCGGCGTCGGCCAGCTCGACGACGACGTCGCGGAGCACGCGCGCGTCGTTCACCCGGGCGGTGGTGTCGGTGACGAGCCGGAACGCGAGCGTCAGGAGCGCGTCGCCGGCGAGGATGGCGATCGCCTCGCCGAACACCTTGTGATTGGTCAGCCGACCGCGGCGGTAGTCGTCGTCGTCCATCGCGGGGAGGTCGTCGTGGATCAGCGAGTACGTGTGGATCAGCTCGAGCGCGCACGCCGCCGGCAGGACCGTCCCGGGCGTGCCGCCGACCGCCTCGGCGCCGGCGATCACGAGGATCGGGCGGAGGCGCTTGCCGCCCGCCATCACGCTGTAGCGCATCGCGCGGTGCACCGTGGGCGGCGGCGTGTCGTCGGGTGGGAGGAAGCGCTCCAGCGCCGCGTCGACGAGGCCGCGGCGCTCCGTGAGATAGGCCGGGAGGTCGAAGGCGCTCACGCCTCGCCTTCCGGCTCCCACGTGAAGGGCGTGGCGCCGAGCGCGCCCTGGTCGTCCCTGGTGAGGATCTCGATGCGCTTCTCAGCCTCCTCGAGGTACCGGGCGCAGTGGCGTGCCAGCGCGATCCCCTCCTCGAACACCTTGAGCGACTCTTCCAGCGGGAGATTCCCCGCCTCGAGCTGACTCACGATCTGCTCGAGCCGGACCAGCGAGTCTTCAAACTTGAGGTCGGTCATCCTGCTCCTTCGTCCCGGCTACCCGGCATTCGAGCGTTCCCTGGTGGAGCAGCACGCGCACGTCGTCCCCCACGCGCACCTGGCGCGCGCTCCTCACGATCTCGCCCGCAGGCGTCCGCGTGAGGCTGTAGCCCCGGCCCAGCACGGCGAGGGGCGAGAGCGAGTCGAGCCTTCCCACCGCCGAGCGCAGGCGATGCTGCGCCTGGGCGAGCGCGTGGCGGGTCTCGCTCCGCATCCGCGCCTCCAGCCGCTCCAGGCGGTGGCGGCCGTCGGCCGCGCGCGCCATCGGGCTCGCCGAACGGAGCGCCGCCGCCGCCAGCTCGACCCGGTGGGCGGCGTGGCGCCATTCGGCGTGCATCCCGCGGCGCAGGCGCGTCGTCAGCTCGTCCACGCGGCGGTCGCGATCCCGGAGCGGGCGCGCCGCGGCGTGCTCGAGCCGCGAGCGCAACTCGGCGAGCGCGTCCACCACCGCCTGCTTCTCGCGCACGACCAGCTCCGCCGCGGCCGACGGCGTCGGCGCGCGGAGGTCGGCGACGAAATCGGCGATCGTGAAGTCCACCTCGTGGCCGACGGCGGAGATGACGGGAGCCTTGGAGGCGACGATCGCGCGCGCGACCACCTCCTCGTTGAACGCCCAGAGGTCCTCGAGCGAGCCCCCGCCGCGCCCGACGATGATCACGTCCACGTCGCCGAGCGCGTTCAGGTCGCGGATGGCCTGCGCGATCTCCGCGGCCGCCCCCTCGCCCTGCACGCGGCAGCCGGCGATCACGATATGGAGCTCGCCGAAGCGCCGGCCGATCACGCGGAGCATGTCACGGATGGCCGCGCCGCTGGGCGACGTCCGCCTGGAGCCGGGCCTTGAGCTGCTCGAACGCGAGCTGGAGCGCGCCGAGTCCCTTGGGCTCGAGCAGCTCGACCACCAGCTGGTATTCGCCGCGCTGGG
The DNA here is from genome assembly GCA_016179925.1 of Candidatus Rokuibacteriota bacterium. Taxonomy (GTDB): domain Bacteria; phylum Methylomirabilota; class Methylomirabilia; order Rokubacteriales; family CSP1-6; genus JACPCG01. The sequence continues at coordinate 12,007 of JACPCG010000199.1, forward strand.
CGTACACCTCGACGCTCCCGAACGCCATCACGTGGAGGCCGTCGGCCGGCTCGAACCTGATCCGCCGCCCGCGGTTCCGGAAGAGCACGCAGCGGAGCTGGCTGTCCGCGTCCTTCAGCGTAAAGTAGGCGTGGCCCGAGCCGTAGAGCCGGTAGTTCGAGATCTCGCCCTCGACCCACACGGCGGGGAAGCGCTCCTCCAGCACCGCGCGGAGCTGCGCGGTCAGCTCCGAGACCGTCAGGACCGCGCGCGCGCCGCTCATCGGAGGCCCGCGCGCGTCATGAGGGGCCTGCCGAGGCCGGCGGGTGGCAGGGGGGGGCGAGACCCGTCCCCGCCGCGCTGGATGCGGGGGCAACGCGCCCCGGTGGAGCCCAGCCCCCACGGGTCATGCGCGCGCCCACGGCGTGGTCGCGCCACCCCCCGCCACCCGCCGGCCTCGGCATCCGGCTCATCGCGCCGCGAGCTGGCGCTGAGCGGCGCGCAGCGTGTTCTTCAAGAGCATCGCGATCGTCATCGGTCCCACGCCGCCCGGCACGGGCGTGATCGCCTCGGCGCGC
>JACPCG010000200.1 GCA_016179925.1 Candidatus Rokuibacteriota bacterium
GCGAGCATGAGCCCCGCGGCGATGAGGTACACCGCGTGGACCCCCGCTCCGTGGATCACGAGGCCGCCGGCGAGCGGACCGAGCACGCCGCGGACGCCCGCCAGCGTCGCGCTGATCGCCACGTACTGCGGGGCCCGGCTCGGGCCCGCCACGTCGATGACGACGATCATCCAGACGAGCTCGAGGCCGATGCCGAGCAGCGCGTCGGTGACCGAGCTGGCGACGAGCACCCACGGGCTCCACGCCACCCAGCAGATGAGCGGCGTCGCGGCGCCGACGAGGTACATCCCGCGGAGCGCTTCGAGGCTCGGGCGGCGGTCCACCAGCCATCCCCACCAGGCGCTCCCGGCGAGCGTCGCGACCGCCGCCGCGGCGGCGAACACGCCCACCTGCCCCGCGCTCGCGTTCAGCACGTCCACGAGCAGCAGCGGGTGGGCGGGCGTCTGGATCCAGCAGCCCGCGCCGAAGAGGAATGACGCGACGAGGAGCCGGCGGAACGCGTGGTCCTCCCGCACGGCGGCCCACGCGGCGCCGAGCCCGGCGCCGGCGGCGGCGGGGTCCGAAGCCCGCTCGGGGACCTCGAGCTTCCGCTGAGCGAGGCACCCGGCCATGCCCACCGCCGCTGCGGCGGGGAAGATCCAGCGGTAGTCCACGCGCTCGAAGAGCTGACCCGCGCCGAGCGCCAACCCGATCCCCAGGACCGCTCCGGCCATCCGGACGGCGCCCAGCGCGCGCCCGCGCTCGGCGCGCGGGTAGACGCGCTCGACGACGGCCGCCTGCGCGGGGCCGGCGGCGGCGCCGAAGAAGTTGGCGGCGACGACCAGGCTCACGAACGACCACGCCGAGGCGGCGAACGGCACCAGGAGGAACACACCCCGGGCCAGGAACGATGGCCAGACGAGGTACGGCAGCGGGGCGCGCCCGTGGAGCACGCGGGCCCACGCGAGCGAGAGGAGCAGGCAAGCGCCGGCCGCCGCCGACATCACCGAGAGCTGGAAGGGCGTCGCGCCGAGCTCGCGGCGAAGGATCAGGCCGGTGAACGGCCCGGTGAGCCCCGCGAAGAGCGTGAAGAGCAGCGCGGCCGAGACGTCGACCGTGACGGCGCGCCGGACGCCGGGGCTGAATCGGGGAGCGACCATTCATTGCATTATGTCGTATCCTCGCCCCGATGACGACCCGTCCGAGCACGCCCGCGAACCTCCAGGGTCAGGTCGTCCTCGTGACCGGCGCCGGCCGGGGGATCGGTCAAGCGATCGCGCTCGCCGTGGCCGCCGTCGGCGCCGACGTCGCGGCGCTCGACCGCGAGCCGCCGCTCGAGACGCGCGGCCGCGTCGAGGCCCTCGGGCGCCGCTGTCTCGCTCTCCGCGCCGACGTCGCCGACCGGAGCGCGGTGGAGGCGGCCGTCGCGCGCACGCTCGAGGAGCTGGGGCGGCTCGACGTCGTGGTGAACAACGCCGGGATCGGCGAGCGGCTCGCCCTCGAGGACCTCGACGAGCCCACGCTCCAGCGCGTGCTCGACGTGATCCTCAAGGGCACGGTGCTGGTCAGCCAGGCGGCGTACCCGCACCTCAAGGCGCAGGGCGGCGCGATCGTCAACATTGCGTCGGTCTCGGGCATGGCGGGCGGCGCGCTCTCGCGCCCGGCGGACACGCCGGGGGAGCGCGGGGGCCGGAGCGGCCCGGCCTACGCCGCGGCGAAGGGCGGCGTCATCGCCTTCACCCGCTGGCTCGCGAAGGACGCCGGACGCTACGGGATCCGCGTCAACGCGGTGGCGCCGGGACCGGTGCAGACGGAGATGACGCGCGGCTTCGACTACGACGTGGTGGCCCAGCCGATCTCCCGCATGGGGCACCCCGACGACGTCGCGCAGGCGGTCGTCTACCTGGCGTCGTCCATGTCGAACTTCGTCACGGGGCAGGTCGTCGTCGTGGACGGCGGCGTCGTGTTCGACTAGGGTGGCGTCTACGAAATCGTGTTCACGATCGCGCGGCGGGCCCGGAGCCGACGGGCGCGGGCAACAGGGGTCGCGGGACCACGCGGCACGCGTCCGTTGCCCCGGTGCGGCTGGGCTCCAGCCGGGCGCGTCCGGTCCGCGCGACCCGGGGCGGGAACGGGCTCCCGCGACCCCTGTTGCCCGCGCCCGTCGGTTCCGGGCTCCCGCGGGGCCGTTCTGAACATGATCTCAGCGACGGGACACTAACGCCCCCCGCGAGAAAGGACAAACGCCGATGCCGATCTCAGCGGCCGACCCGCATCCCCGGCGTCGTATCAAGGTCCTGGATACCGAGCTGGCGTACGTCGACACGGGCGCGGGCGATCCCGTCGTCTTCCTCCACGGCAATCCGACCTCTTCGTGCCTCTGGCGCAACGTCATCCCTCACGTGGCGGACGTCGCGCGATGTCTGGCGCCCGACCTCGTGGGCATGGGCGATTCCGGCCGGGCCCCGGGCGGCTCGTACCGCTTCGTGGACCACGCGCGCTACCTCGACGCCTGGTTCGACGCCCTCGGGCTCCAGCGGAACGTGGTCCTCGTCGTCCACGACTGGGGCTCGGCGCTCGGCTTCCACTGGGCGCACCGGCACCCGGAACGCGTGCAGGGTGTCGCGTACATGGAGGCGATCGTCCGCCCCGTGACGTGGCCGGAGTGGCCCGAGGCGGCGCGGCAGATCTTCCAGGCGATGCGCTCGCCCGCCGGCGAGGAGATGGTGCTCCAGAAGAACGTCTTCGTGGAGCGGATCCTGCCGGCGAGCGTGCTCCGCCGACTCACGCCCGAGGAGATGGAGCGCTACCGCGCGCCGTACCGCGAGCCCGGCGAGTCGCGGCGGCCGACGCTCACCTGGCCGCGGCAGATCCCCGTGGAGGGTGAGCCGGCCGACGTCGTTGAGGTCGTCCAGGCGTACGCGGCCTGGCTCGCCACGAGCCCCCTGCCGAAGCTCTTCGTCAACGCCGATCCGGGCACGATTCTCGTCGGTGCCCAGCGCGAGTTCTGCCGGACGTGGCCGAACCAGCGCGAGGTCACGGTCAAGGGCTCGCACTTCGTGCAGGAGGACTCGCCTGACGAGATCGGCCGCGCCGTCGCCGACTTCGTCCGCCGCCTCGGCTGAGCTACCGGCGCGCGCCGAGCCGCTCGATGGCGACGACGAGGAGCGCGCCCGGGACGTCCTTGAGGCCGAAGGCGATGCGGTCGCCCGGGCGCAGGTTCTGGAAGAGCTCGGTCGAGGCGGCGATGAACGGCATGCTCATCGTCTCCTCCATGAGCCCGTGGATCGGATCGTGGTGGATGATGATCACCGGGCGGGTCGCGTGAAGGCTCGACGGCGGGGAGAGCAGCGCGACGACGACGCCGGTGCCGCGCCAGTCGGGCTGCGCGGCGGCGCTGCCCTGGGCGGCAGCCGGCGCCGCCGTGAGCAGCATGGCGAGGAAGGTCGCGGCGAGCGGAGCGCTTCTCGACACCATCCGTCAGTGTAAACGGGGGAGATCGCCATGAAGATCCGCGACCCCCACGTCTGGGCGACGGCCGTCGGTTTCTTCGCGAGCCTGCATCTGACGGCGGCGCTGCCCCCCAACCCGCCCGCGATGCTCCCGAACGAGCCGCTCTTCGAGCTCGACCGCACGCCGAACCCGCTGCGCGAGCTGCTCGCGCAGAACCCCCCGAAGCGCGCCGGCGACATGCTCGAGGTGCCGGCAGGGCCCGGCCTCGGCCTCGAACTGGACCGGCGCGTCCTGGAGCGCTACCGCGCCTGACCCGAAGGGCGCGCTTCGCAATCACCGAGAACGAGGAGCGCCCCGGGTGTCCCGGGGTGTCCCGGGGCGCTGCCGAGCGTCGGGGGGGGCCATCTCGGGGCCCCCCACGTGATTCCGAGGCCTCCTCGGAGTCGCCGAAAACGAGGAGCGCCCCGGGTGTCCCGGGGCGCTGCCGAGCGTCGGGGGGTGTGGGGGGCCATCTCGGGGCCCCCCACGTGATTAATCGGGCTGGACCATGAGCCGGAGGGTCACCCGGCGCTTCTTCTCATCGGGCAGGCCGCCGGCCGTGATCGGGCCGAGGCCGACCGAGTGGATCCGCGGCAGCTCGATCCCCCGCTCGACGAGGAAGCGACGGACGGCCTCGACGCGGCGCTGGCTGAGCGCGACGTTGTAGTCGTAGGTACCGACTGGGTCCGCGTAGCCCTCGAGATCCACGGTGAGCCGCGGGTTCTCGCGCAGCTCTTTCACGAGCGAGGTGAGCGCCGTCTGCGCGGCGTCGTTCAGGTGCCACTTATCGAAGGCGAAGCGCACCTCGAGGGTCTCGACCGGGTCGCGCCTGTGCCGGTTGTTCCAGAGGCGGGTCAGCCGGCTCCCCACCTCGTCCGCCTTCGTGGAGGCGCTATCCGCCTTCGTGTACGCGGTGTCGGCGCGGTCCCGCGCGCTGCGCGCGAGGCCTCCCGTCTCGTCGAGCCCGGTCTCCACGGTCTTGAGCCGGAAGCCCATGCCCTCGATCCGCTGGGCGTCGTCGGCCGTCCGCTTCTCGACGCCCGCGAAGCGCTGGTCGACCTCGACCTCTTTCTTGCCGACGAGCTCCTTCACCCAGTCCTTCGTCGCGCAGCCGGCGACGGCGAAGAGCGCCGCCGGCAACAGGATTGCGAGTCTCACCCTCGGTCGCATGTCAGCCTCCTTTCGGATAGACCCATAGCGCTGCGTTCGACCCGGAAGTCATGCAACCCGCCCGCCAGACGCCGATCCACTCGATTTGTCGGGAAAACCGCGTCGGGGACGCCGGCGCTGCCCCGCGCGAGCGTCACGCTCCCGAACGCCGGCAGTCAGGAGGCTGACGCGCGTGTCAGTTCAGGCGGGCGCGCAGGGAGTGGAGCGCCCGCCGGAGCCCGGCGTCGCCCGGCGCCAAGCGCACGGCTTCTTCGAACTCGCGGAGCGCCTCCCACCAGCGGCCCTGCTTTACATAGATCCGGGCGAGGTTCATATAAGGGAACTGCCGCGGCTCGTAGCGCCTGGCCTGCTTGGCCTTCTCGAGCCAGGCAATCGCCTCGTCGAGCTTGCCCTGCTGCATGAGATAGCAGCCGATGTCGTTGTAGGGGTTGCCGAAGTCGGGGTCGATCTCGATCGCGCGCACGCACTCGCGCGTGGCCTCGTCGAGCCGCCCCTGGAAGCTCAGGGTCCAGCCGAGGTAGGTGTGCGCCTCCGCCGTCGGGAACACGTCGATCGAGCGCCGGTAGAGCTCGATGGCGCGCTCGAGGTCGCCCTCCATCTGGTGGCGGTACGCCTCCTGCCAGAGATCCGTGGCGCGTCGGAACTGCTCGGAGTTCATCGCCGCCGCCTCACACGAAGGTGATCGCGCGCTCGAGCGCGGCGAGCCGGGTGGTCAGCTCGGCGAGCGTGCTCCCGGCCTCGAGCGGGCGCATGGCGGCGATGAGCGGCGACTCGGGCACGGCCACGCGCGCGCTCGCGAGCAGAGCGTTGGCCTCGGCGAGCGCATCGCCGGTCGCCGGCGTTTCGGCGCGCTCGCGCGCGCGCGGCTGCACCCGCGCGAGCAGGGCGCGCGCGGCGAGCCGGACCTCCTCGCCCCGCTCGACCATCTCAGACCGGCCACGCCTCGCGGCGGTATCCCATGTCCCAGAACATCCACTCGTAGCGGCTGGTCATGACGAAGTGCCGCCGCATCCCCTCGCGTTCCTGGTCCCCCACGCGCGCCGCCGTCAGGTCGGTGGCGGTGATGACGGCGCGCACGACGGCGCCGAACTCCTCGGACGCGTACGTGCCGATCCAGCGCGCGTAGAGCGGATCGGGCGAACCCGCGCGCTCGAGCGCCTTCCCGACCTCCCAGTAGATCCAGTAGCACGGCAGCACCGCGGCCATCGCCTCGTGGTAGGGCGCCCCGTAGGCGACGGCCAGGAGATAGCTCGTGTAGGCGAGGTTCGTCGGGGCGAGCGGCGTCGCGGCGACGGCATCGGGCCCGAGGCCGAACTCCTTGAAGAAGCCCTCGTGCAGCGCGCGCTCGACGCGGAGCGCGCCGGCCGCATGCTCGTTGAACATGATGATCCACTCGTCCTCGGGCGCCCTCGCGGCGGCGAGCGACAGCGCGCGGGCGAAGTCGCGCAGGTAGAGGGCGTCCTGGACGGCGTAGAACTGGAAGCTCTCCCGCGGGAGCGTGCCGTCGGTCAGCCCGCGCACGAACGGATGGCGCAGGATGGCGGCGTAGATCGGCGCGATCGCCTGCCACAGCTCGCTGGTGAACGCCATGCCCGATTCTACCGCCGCCCGCCAGCCCACAGGCGGCGGACCCGGTCGGGGAGAGCGGGAGCGCTTCCGCACCCTAGCCGGCAGGGCGGGGACCCGGGTCGCGGGGGGAGGGCCGCCGAGACTTGTTCCCGCCGCGCCCAACGCGGACGCGATGCGCCCGGATGGAGCCCAGCCGCGACGGGTCGTGCGCACGCGTGCCGCGTGGTCGAGGCAGCCCTCACCCCGCGGCCGGGGTCCCCGTGCCTGCCGACTAGCGGCCTCGGAAGACGGGCTCGCGCTTCTCGACGAACGCCTTCGCCGCCTCCCGGTGGTCCTCCGTCATCCCGCAGCGCGTGTGGTGCCACGCCTCCAGGTCGAGCGCGTCCTTGAGCGGGCCGCTCTCGGCGGCGTTGAAGTTCCGCTTCATGTAGCGGTACGCGACCCGCGGGCCCCGGGCGAGCCGGGCCGCCAGCCCGAGCGTCTCCTCCTCGAGCCGCGCGTCGGGCACGACGCGGTTGACGATCCCGAGGGCCAGCGCCTGCTGGGCGTCCACGATGTCCGCCGTGTAGTAGAGCTCGCGCGCCTTGGCGGTGCCGACGAGCTGGGTGAGAAACCAGCTCCCGCCGAAGTCCCCGGAGTAGCCGACGCGCGCGAACGCCGTGGCGAAACGGGCCGTGTCGCTCGCGATGCGCAGGTCGCACGCGAGTGCGAGCGACAGGCCGGCGCCCGCCGCCGCGCCCCGCACCATCGCGAGCGTGGGCTTGGGCATCTCGTGGAGCCAGCGCGAGACCTCCATGCGCGCCCGGAGCCCCTGCGCCTTGTCCTCGAGGCCGGTACCGCCGAACTCGCGTCCCTCGGCCATCGCCTTCACGTCGCCCCCGGCGCAGAAGCCGCGGCCGGCGCCCGTGAGCACGACGGCGCCCACGTCGGGGTCTTCGGCGAGCCTCGGCAGCGCCGCGAGCAGCGCGTCCAGCATCGGCACCGACATCGCGTTCAGCCGGTCGGGGCGGTTCAGCGTGAGCACGGCGACGCCATCGTTGACGGATTCGAGCAGGTCCTGGCTCATGGCGATCCCTCCGGTGTGCGGGTGTGCCGCGATGGTACCATCGGCGCGGGAGGGCCCCATGCTCGAACGCGTGGACCGGGTGCAGCTCGCCGTCGGCGACCGTCACGCAGCGGCGAAGGCCTTCGCGGATCTCCTGGGCGCCCGCCCCGCGCGCGAGTCCGAGTCCCTCCACCTCGGCGCGCGCCGCACCGTGCTGGCCCTCGGCGAGAGCGAGATCGAGCTGTGCGAGCCGGCCGGCGCGGGCCTGGTCCGGGAGCACCTCGAGCGCTGGGGCGAGGGGCTCCTGACCGCCGGACTCGCCGTCCGCGACATGACCGACCTGCACGCGCGGCTCGCGGAGGAGGGCGCCGAGTTCGCGGAGGACGGCGACCAGACGTACCTCGCGCCGTCCCAGACGGCGGGCATGCCGATCGTCCTCACGCCCGCGCGGCCGGTCGCGCGCGCCGGCGCGCGCCTCTACGAGGTCACGAACACGCTCGTCTCCGACTGGACGGCGGCGGCCGCGCTCTACACGCGGCTCTTCGACCTCGACGCCGCGCGCTTCTCGCCGATCACGAGCGAGCGCTTCGGCTACGTCGGCACGCTCGCCCTCTTCGATCCGCCGGCGCGGCTCGACAGGATCGAGCTCTCGCAGGTCGTGAACCCGGCGAGCGCCATGGGGCGCTGGGTGGCCAAGCGTGGCGACTCGCTCTATATGGGCTATCTCGAGACCGACGACGTGCCCGCCATCGTCCGGCGGCTCGAGGCGCGCGGCGCGCGCTGGACGCCGCGCGGGGCCGATCCGACGACCGAGCGCGACGGGCTCTGGATCCACCCGAGCGCGCTCCACGGCCTTCTGCTCGGCGTCTCCCGCACGACGCTCGCGTGGGAGTGGTCGGGGCGGCCCGCGCTCGTCACGCCGGGAGGATGACGACGACAGGCGGCCGGGAGCGCCCCACGTGGAAAGGCGGAGGCCACGGCCTCGACGCCGCGGGGCGCGCCGCAGGCGTCAGCCGGCACGGCCGGAGGGGGAGGCATCAGGGCCGGGAGAAGCGCTGGGCGTTCCCCATGTGCGGCCAGAGGCAGGCCTGCACATTCGCCAGGATCTGGCGCAGGTGGTTCCGGTCGTGGTGCACCCACTCGTGCAGGAGCTCGCCGACGCGGAGGAACCCGACGTTCGGGTGGTGGCCGCCGCGCGCGAGGTCGGCGTCGGTCAGCCGCGTCACGAGGAGGGCGCTCTCCTCGCGGAGCGTCGCGAGCTCGTCGACGAGGGCCCGCCAGTCGCAGTCGCGCCGGGCGCGGCCTCGATGAGGTGGCCGACGACCTGCTTGGCGCACCACTCCCCGGCGGCGGGATGGAACGCGCGGACGGACTCGGGCAGCGCCGCGAGCTCGGCGCGGATCGAGGCGACGGCGCCGCGCAAGAGCGCGGCCGCCTCCCGAGGGGTGAGCGGAGCGGGATCGTCTACGACTGCGACCAGCGCCCCTTCGACATGATGACGCCCTGCGGGGTCCCCGGTGGCGGGCTCGTGTTGAACAGGGTGTCGTAGCTCCAGTTCCGGGTGGGCGGGCCGTGGTAAGTGCAACACGCCCATTGCCCGGTCGCCTGCAGGCTGTGCCAGAGCGCGATGATCGAGCCCGAGTAGGTGAACGTCTTGCCGCCCCAGTCCTCGAGGAAGCGGATCACGTTCTCGAGCTGGCCGTTGCCCGTGCCCATCCTCGATTCCGCGCTCGGCCCCAGCGCGAACGCCGCGTTCACCGTCGTCGGCGTTGCCGGCCGGTCGCCCTTGGTATAGTTACGGGGCGGGTTGGTGGCGGGATTGATCTGGCTCTGATTGCCCTTGATATCGGAGTTATTCGGGCCCCAGTTGTTCGACAGGACCGTGATGGCGTCCGCCATGATCGCCGCCGGCCGCTTGCCCACCGTGTTGTAGTCCCCCTGCACGTACACCGGGTTCTCCGACACCACCGTCAAGCCCTTGTTCGGCGGCTGCGGCAGCTGCGCGCCGTTCACCAACCGTACCGCCGGGTTCGACGCCAAGTTCGTCCCCGCCACGTACACGACGCCGTTGGTCGGGAACGCGCCGTTGGTACGGAGGATGTTGATGTCCAGCTCCGTCACCGTCATCGTCTTGTTCTCGCGGGTGTCGAAGAAGGTTTTCGTCGTGAGCCCGCCCGCCGGCAGCGTCACGGTGTTCCCGTTCTGTTCCGTGGCCACGCCGTCGATGATCCTGAGCCCCGCCTGCGAGTACATCTTCGCGGCGGCGAGCGCGGGGGAGTCTCCGGCCTGCGGCCGCTCGATCAGCTGGCGGGCGACCGTATCGGGGTTCGTCGGGTTCTGGAACAGCTCCGGAATCGGCGGCGTGATGTCCCCCACCCCCATCGCGCTGTCCTTCACCGTCCCCCTGAAGAGCGAGTCCGCCTGCGCCGCCCACGCTCGGGGGTTCGCCCACGTGCTGCTGAACCCCGGCTGGTACTGCGAGTCGAAGTTCAGGGTCCGGTAGGTCCCCGACGCATCCTTGATTCTCGGGTTGGCGCCCCAGGGGATCGCCGAGTCGCGCTTGAGCCGCCGGTAGATCGACCCGGCCGTCGTGATGTAGGAGTCGAACGAGAGCGTATTGCCCGCCCCCACGTAGATACTGCTGTTCGCGTGCACCCGCCCGTTGAAGGTCATGGCCGGGCCCGGCGCGATCTCGAGGTCCACGCCCTTGCCGTAGAACACGCCGAACTGGAACAGCGGCACCTGCGTGTACTGGAAGACCTGCGTCAGGTCCGCCCGCGTCCCGCTCTGCCCGTTCACCTGCGCCCGGATCTGGTACGCGAACACGGTCCCCAACAGGCCCGCGTACGGCCCGCTCGCGAACGTGGACGGGTAGGACGGCGCCAAGGAGGTGATCGAGTAGGTCCCGAAGGTGAGCCCCGGATCCCTCAGGGTCGGCGTCGTGAGGCCGGCCGTGATGAGGTTGAGCTGGTCCTGGGTCGGGTTCGGCGTCGAGGCGAGGAGGTTCCGGAGCCCGACGACGCCGTTCTCGAGCGCGGCTTCCGCCGCGTAGAAGTCCTTCGTGTAGTCGCGCCAGTTCGTCGAGGTCGCGACCTCGGTCAGGCCGAGGCCGATGAGCGTGAGGCCGAACGCGGTGAGGACGACGAGGACCAGCAGGGCCATCACCAGCGCGGCGCCGCGCTCGGAGCGGGCGGCGACGTGGGCAGCGCGAAGGCGCTTCATAGGCCTTGTCCTTCGGAGGTGCCGGACGTCACGGCCGCCGGATGCGGCTCGGGGCCCCGACCGTGAGAGACCCCGGGGCAATGATTATAGACCCGCTCGGGGCGCCTCGTCTCGACGATTGCCGCGACGACGATCAGGATTTCCGGAAGCGTTATTCGGCGCGCATCGTCTCGACGATGACCTGCTGGCCGGGGCCCGCCCCCGTCTGCCAGGTCACCGTCACGGTGACCCGCGAAAGGCGGTTCGGGAAGACGGTGGGGCCGACCTGGGCCAGGGGGGTTGTTGACCTAGCCCTAATGCACCGAATACGGCCCGCGTGAAGACGGCATCCAGCGTCATCAACGGCGCCGCGGGCACCACGCCCCCACCCGGTTCGGCGATCTCGACGGCCCCGCCGTGGGACACAGTCCCGGCGACGGTGCGCGAAGGACTGACGAAGCGACGCTATCGGCTCTCGGGGAAGTCGTCGCGGGCCGGCACACCGTTCTCGGGCGAGAGATCGAGCTCGAGGTCCTGTCCGGCCTCCAGGACGACCTTCAGGCGCCACCTGGTACGGCCGCCGGCCCCCTCGCCTTTCAGCCTGTAGGGGCCGGGGACGATGCGCTTGAACTCGTACCGGCCCTGGCGGTCGGCTCGCACGATGTAGATCCGCTCGGCCGTCGGAGTGTCGGGAAGCCCGGCCAGAGCGAGCTGCTGGCGGCCCTGCGGCGCCGGGGCCTGCCCCGGCTCCGCCCACATGACCGTGCCACGAAGCCCGCTGTCGCCGAGCGCCGGATCGTCGGCGGCCGGCTCAGCCGCGGTCGGGCTGCGCGCTGGACGCCTGTCCGCGAGCCACTGCCGGGCCGCCTTCGCCTCGTCCGAGTCGCCGGGAGCGTGCGCCACGACCCACTCGAACTCGCGGACGGCTTCCTCCGGCAAGTCGAGCCAGCTGGCGCAGATCCCGAGGTTGTAGTGGAGGAAGAGGCTCTCCGGATCCTTCTGGAGCGCGGCGCGAAGATGCGGGGCCGCGACGGCCCAGCCCTGGACCGCGAGCGCCTTGCGGGCTTCGGCCACGTGATCGACGGCGGGCGCGGGCGCGGGGGCCTCGGGGGCGCGCTGGCAGCCCGCGACCGCCAGCAGGAGGCCGATCGCCGCCAGGGCGAGCGAACCCCTCACGACCCCGATTTCTCTTGATAGGTTCCGGGCTTCAGCCACCAGTTGTCGAGGGTGCCGCCGCCGTCGCGGGCCTTCAGGCAGTCGTAGGTGAGCGGCGCGTTCCCGATCTGCACGGTATCGGCGACCGTGGTCGATGTGGTATCCACCCGGTTCGTGGAGATCACGGCGCCGTTGATCGCCCCGGTGCCGGTGCCGTTGAGGTTGACGTCGTT
>JACPCG010000144.1 GCA_016179925.1 Candidatus Rokuibacteriota bacterium
GCCTCGCCGAGACCGGCACCGCCAAGGCCGGGCGCATCGTCTTCTTCTCCGCGGGCGTCCACCACCACGACCTCTCGTGCGAGCTGGCGCGCGCCGAAGGACCGGGGCCGCAGCCGAAGGGCGTGCCCGGCCTCTACCACATCGCCTTCGACGTGGGATCCTCGCTCGCCGACCTCGAGGCGGCGCGCCGCTGGGTCGAGGCGTGCGGGTTGAAGCCGTTCGGCGAGACGGCGAGCTCGTTCAGCGTGCGGGACCCCGACGGCAACCAGATCGAGCTCTACGTCGGCGCCGGCGCGTGACCCGCTGCCCGGCAGAACCGAGCGCGCTCGCGACCGGATCTGCCTGAGGGGCTTCCGCGCTTCGAGGTCCTCGGCTCGCCGTCCCAGTCCGGACTATTCATGAACGGACAGGCGGCGACCGAGCGGGTGGACCCGCTCGCCTCGCGCGTTCGGCCTAGTCCAGGCTAGGATCAGACGGCCTCCTACCTTCGCAAGGCGCCAGGGGGCGCCGCAGGCTGGATGCGCCAGATCGCGAGAACGCCCGCGGCGAGCGCCAGGACGACGAAGCCGAACGCGGGGAGATAGCTCCCCGACACGTCGAACATCTCCCCGCCGAGCCAGGCGCCGAGCGCCTCGCCCGGCCCGACGGCGAGCGAGAGCCAGCCCCAGATCGCGCCGAACGACGCGCCCGCGAAGAGGTCCGCGGCGCGGGCGGACGCGACGATCCCGCTCGAGCCCTGCGCCATGCCGTAGAAGGCGACGTAGAGCACGAGCCACCAGGGGGTGCCCGTCGCCGACAGCAGCACCAGGCAGCCGATGCCCACGGCCGCGCTCGCGTAGGTGAGCGTCAGCGCCGGGGCCCGGCCGAGGCGGTCGCACAGGATGCCCGTCGTGAGGCGCCCAGCGAGGCTCACGAGGCTCACCGCGCCCAGGGCGGTGGCCGCCGTCGCGGCAGCGATCCCCTGGCCGACCGCGAACGCCACCATGTGGACGTTCATGAGCGGGAACGCGCAGGCGCCGAAGAAGCGCGTCGCCGCAAGCCACCAGAACGGCGCCGACCTCACGGCGCCGGCGACCGTCCAGCCTCCGCGCGCCTCCCCGGAAGCGCCCCGCGCGGCGCCCGCGCCCTCGGGCAGCCGCTGGAGCGCGTTGAGCGGCACGACGACGAGCAGCAGCGCCGCCCAGACGAGGAGTGTCGCGCGCCAGCCGAGCGTCGCGACGAGCGCCTGGGCGAGCGGGATGAAGCAGAAGGCGCCGAAGCCCGTGCCGAGGTCCACGACGGCGATCGCGCGGCCGCGCGCCTCGGGGTACCAGAGCGCGGCGAGGGTCATATTCGTCTGGCTGCCGAGCGCCGCGAGCCCGAGGCCGGCGAGGAGCCCGTACGTCAGGACGAGCAGCGGCAGCGAGGTGGCGCGACTCGCCGCGACGAGCGCTGCCGCGGCGAGGACGCCGCTCCACTGGAAGAGCCGCCGCGGGCCCAGGCGATCGAACGCCCAGCCGACGAGCGGGCCGGTGAACCCGCTCACCAGAAACAGCGCCGACTGTACGGCCGCCACCTCGCCGCGCGAGCCGCCGAACTCGTCGATCAGCGGCAGGTAGAGGACGGCGAACGCCATCACAATGCCGTTTTGGACTGCGAGCGTGACGGCGGCGACGGCCAGGGAGCGGCCGGCTGGGCTCAGGTGACGCGCTTCCTCAAGTACGCGGAGGACGCCTCCGAGACGATCACGACCGCGAGCACGACGACCAGGATGAGGCCGACGCGGCTCCACTCGAGGCCGAGAATCGCCGTGTTCAGGACGAAGCCGATCCCGCCGGCCCCCACGATCCCCAGCACCGTCGACTCCCGGATGTTGATGTCCCACCGGTAGATCGTCACCCCGGCGAACACCGGGCGGATCTGGGGGACGATCCCGTAGACAAGCACCGTGAACCGCCCCGCCCCGGTGGCGACGATCGCCTCCACCTGGCCCCGATCGATCTCCTCGATCCCCTCGGCGAAGAGCTTCGAGACGAAGCCGATCGAGCGCACGGCGATCGCGAGCGCTCCCGCCAGCGAGCCCGGCCCCACGACCATGATGAAGATCAGGGCCCAGATGAGCGAGTCGACCGACCGGCTCACCGTCATCACGAACCGCCCCAGGGCGAAGGTGGACCAGTGAAAGGTCGTGTTCCGGGCCGCGAGGAACGCGATGGGGATCGAAAGAAGGACGGCCAGCGCCGTCCCCAGCGTGGCGATGTTGATCGTCTGGATCAGCGGGTCCACGATGGCGCCGGCGAAGCCCCAGTCGGGCGGGAACATCCGGCCGAAGAGATCGCCCACCTGGGCCGGCGAGTCCAGGACGAACTCCCAGCGGATCCCCATGCCTGTCAGGGCCCAGACCACCGCGGCCACCGCGGCGAGCCGCCCCAGGAGTCGCAGGCCCGTCTGAAACGGGGTGAAGCGCTGCCAGGCTTTCATTGGACACGCTTCCGCGCGACGGCGCTGACCGCCTCGCCCAGGAGCACGATGCCAACGATGACCATCAGGATCGCCAGCGAGAAATCGTAGTCGTAGCGAGCGAAGGAGTTGTAGAGCGTGGTCCCGATCCCGCCCGCCCCCACGATCCCGATGATCGTGGACTGGCGGAGGTGGACGTCCCACTGGTAGACCGTGAGGCCGATGATGCGGGGGAGCACCTGCGGGAGCACCCCGAAGACGAGCACGCCCCCGCGGGTCGCCCCCGTGGCCCGGATCGCCTCCACCTGGCCGCGGTCGATGTTCTCGATCTGCTCGGCCAGGAGCTTCGCGAAAAAGCCGATGGAGCCCCAGGTGAGGGTGAGCATCCCGGCGAAGGGCCCGAACCCCACCGCCTTGACGAAGAGGATGGCCACGATGATCTCGTGGAAGGTTCGGGCGACGGAGATGATCCCGCGCCCTGCCGTATAGACGGGCAGCGGCGCGAAGTTGCGCGCCGCCGTCACCGCGACGGGAATGCCGAGCAGGACACCGAAGACCGTCGAGAGGGTGGCCATCTGAAGGCTCTCCACGACTCCCTCGACGAGAAGCTCCCAGCGCTCGAAGTTCGGCGGGACGGCCCGGCCGAAGACGATCCCGGCCCTGGCGAGACCGCGCGCGACCCGGGCTGGGTCCACGTGGAGGCTCAGCGCGTTCCAGAGGAGGAACCCCAGGAGGGCCAGCCAGAGCGTCGGCCCCATCCAGCGCGCCGGGAAGGTGGAGGGCGCCCGCCACCGGAGGGCGACGGATGCCGCCTCCGCCGGGGACGGAGAGGGCGGGGGTGAGGGTGCCACGCGGCTCGTGCGCCTCCTGCGCTAGCCCGGACTGTTCATGAACGGGCCGGCGGCGACCGAGCGGGTGGCGCAGGGTGTGGCTCCCGCGGGACGGGCGAAGTGGGACCCCTCGACCGCTCGCCGTTCGGAGAACGGCGGGTGCGGTCGACGGGTGACGGAGCCCGCCCCGCGGGAGCCACACCCTGCGCCAGGACCCGCTCGGCTCGCGCGTTCGGCGTTCATGAATAGTTCGGACTAGCTAGCCCAGAGCGGAGGTCAATTCTTCCCCGGCCCCCCGGTAGATCAGGTCGAGCGCCTCCCGCGTCAGATCCTCCGGCCTCCCCTCGAAGACAAACTGGCCCCCGTTGAGGCCCAGGATCCGCTGGGCGAACTGCCGCGCCAGCGGCACGTCGTGGATGTTGATCAGGGCGGGGATCTCCTCCTCGCCGGCGAGCCGCGTGATGAGCGCCATCACCGCGTCGGAGGTCTTGGGGTCGAGGCTCGAGGTGGGCTCGTCGACCAGCAGGATCTTGGGGCGCTGCACGAGGGCGCGGGCGATCCCGACGCGCTGGCGCTGCCCCCCCGAGAGCTGGTCAGCGCGCTTGTTCTCGAACCCTGCGAGCCCCACCCGCTGGAGCGTTTCAAAGGCCAGCTCGACGTCCTCGGGAGGGAACCTCCGGCGCCAGGCCGGCCAGAGCCCCACGTAGCCGAGGCGGCCCGAGAGAACGTTCTCCATCACGCTGAGGCGCTCGACCAGGTTGAACTCTTGGAAGATCATCGCCATGTGGCGACGGGCGCGCCGGAGGTCGGCGCCGGCGAGGTGCGTGATCTCGAGGCCGTCGAGCCGCACCGAGCCCGCGTCGGGCTCCACGAGCCGGTTGATGCAGCGGATGAGCGTGGACTTGCCGGCCCCCGACGGGCCGATGACGAAGACGACCTCGGTCGCCTTCACGCTCAGCGAGACACCGCGCAGGGCCCGGTCGCCGGAGGGATACGTCTTGACGAGCCCCGCGACCTCCAGCATGCGCGCCCGGCCTACTCCCCCTTCTTCGGTGGCTTCTGGAACGCCTTGTACTCGGGCGACTCCTTGGTGTAGGCGACCCCGTTGGCCTCCTGGATCCCGACGACGGCCTCCCACTCCTTCCGGTAGCTGATCGGGACGAAGCGCGTGTAGGTCTTCCACTCCTTGGCGAGGCTCGAGCCCTGGATCTGGAAGGTGAAGAAGGCCTCCTTGATCTTCTCGGCGAGCTTCGGGTCCAGGCTGTGGGCGTAGGAGTAGCCGGCCACCGGAAACAGCGCCGAGGTATAGATGACCTTGGTGTCGGTCTTCTTCACCACGCCGCGGTTCACCATGCGCTCCAGGACCGTGTTGGCCACCGCAGCGGCGTCGTAGTCGCCGTTGACCACGCCGAAGATGCTGTTGTCGTGCTTGCCCGTGAAGGCGATCTCGTAGTCCCTCCCCGGGACCACCCCCAGCCTGGAGAAGAAGTAGACCGGCGCCTGGTGGCCCGAGTTGGAGGTCTGCGAGACGTGGGCCACGCGCTTGCCCTTGAGGTCCGCCACCGAGTTGATCCTGTCGTTCTTGGCCTGGGCGATCACGATCACGTGGTAACCGGCCCCGCCCTTGTCGTCCCCCATCACGGCGAAGGGGACGGCCCCGGCCAGGTTCACCGCGAAGGGCACCGACCCGGTGGAGAACCCGGAGATGTGCAGCCGCCCGGAGCGCATGGCTTCGATCTGGGCCGCGTAGTTCTGGGGGCCGAAGTACTGGGTCTTCTTCCCCGTCACCTTCTCGACGTGCCGCAGGAGGTCCGAGAACGGCGTGGCGTACACCGCCGGGTCCTCCACGGGGACGTACGCGAAGATGAGCGTGTCGGGGTTGACGAGCCGCTTGGGGTCCTTCGGCGGGTCGGCGACCAAGTCCCGATCCTCGTCGCAGTACAGGACGTCCAGCTTGCCCCGGTCAGCGCACGGCTCCGCAGCCAGCGCAGCGCTCTGGGCCACCAGCAGGACCAGCACGAGCATGAGCCAGGGAACGCGGGTGGCGGCACGCATGGACCTACCCCCAGGCGGGAGATTTCCTCGTCGAGCGTGAGTGTACCGCATCGCCGACCCCGAGGAGGACCATTCATGCCCGTCGAGCGCGGGGAGGTGATCCCCGACCAGACGCCATCGTATGTTGCTCGTGATCGCCGCCACGATCACCTCGTGCCGCGCGCGATGGTAGCCCGGCGAGCTGATGATGACCGCCGGCCGCAGCTTCCGGCCCGACTCGTCTGCGAACACGAAGCCGACGAGGACGACATCCCCCGCCTAGAGGCGGTCATACTCCGCGTCCTTGCGGTTGTCCCACAACTCGGCGAGCACCGGGTCGGCCTTCGCCGTCAGGGCCAGCGCGCCCTCTCCCTCGTCACCGAGATCCTCTCTGAGCTGCTCCTCGATCGCCTCGAGGATGTAGCGCCGAACGGTCACGTTCCACTTCGCCGCCGCCAGTCGCAGCCGCTGGCGCAGCTCCGGTTCCACGTCGATGCTGATCCGCGGTCGGTTGGTCGTTGCTTCGATCGGCCTCGCCATGGCGTTCAGCGCGCAGGGTGACACGCTGTCTCCATGGTGTCAATGACACGGTCGGGGTCCGCCGGCGCGGAGCAGACGTGCTCTCAGCGTCGTCCTCACACGAAGAACGGCACCAGCGCCAGCGCGGCGCCCCCCGCCACCACCGAGGCGATCTGGCCGGCCGTGTTGGCGCCCGCCGCGTGCATGAGCAGATGGTTGTGCGGGTTGGCCTCGAGTCCCACCCGCTGGACGACGCGCGCGCACATCGGGAACGCGGAGATCCCGGCCGCCCCGATCAGCGGATTGATCTTCTTGCCGGAGACGACATACATCAGCTTGCCGAGGATCAGTCCGGCGGCGGTGCCCGCGGCGAAGGCCACGACCCCCATGACGTAGATCATGATCGTTTCCGGCCGCAGGAAGTCCTCGGCCGCCATCATGCCTCCCACGGTGAGCCCGAGGAGGATCGTGACGATGTTGGCCATCTCGTTCTGCGCTGCCTGCGAGAGCCGCTCGAGCACTCCCGCCTCCCTCAAGAGGTTGCCGAACATGAGGGTGCCGATCAGGGGCGTGGCCTTGGGAGCGATGAGGCCCACGACGATGATGGTCACGACCGGGAAGAGGACGCGGGTGCGCCGGGACACTTTCTGCGCCCGAGCGGGCATCGCGAGCCGCCGCTCCGCCGCTGTCGTGAGCGCCCGCATGATGGGCGGCTGGATGATGGGCACCAGGGCCATGTAGGAGTACGCCGCCACGACGATCGAGGCCGCGTACTTGGAGCCCAGGACGGTGGCAACGTAGATGGACGTGGGGCCATCGGCCGAGCCGATGATGCCGATCGAGACGGCATCCTTGAAGCTGAAGGCGAAGAGCCGGAGGCCGCCGTCGCCCAGGAAGTAGGCGAGGAAGAAGGTGCCGAAGATCCCGAACTGAGCGGCGGCGCCCAGGAAGACCGTGTATGGACGCTCCAGCAGGGAGCCGAAGTCGATCATGGCTCCCACCCCGATGAAGATCAGGAGCGGGAACAGCTCCGTGTCGATGCCGGCTCTCCTCAGCACGGCGAGGAGGCCACCGGTTTCGGTGAGCCCGCCGAGGGGAATGTTCGCCAGGATGATTCCGGTTCCGATGGGAACGAGGAGGACCGGCTCCACTTCCTCAGCGATACCCAGATAGATGAGGAGGCCGCCGAGCCCGAGCATGACGGAAGCCTGCCAGGTCAGGGCGAGAATGCCCAGAAGCTCGCCCTCAGGCATCCCTGAGCCAGCGGTTGAGAGCGGCCATCACAAGGACGAGGACGCCCAACGTCGTGAAGACGATGCCCATGCCGGCCAGGACGAACCAGGTAGCTTTGAGCACGAAGGGTCCTAGCCCGAACTCTTCGTGAACGGGCCGGCGGCGACCGAGCGGGTGGGGCAGCGTGTGGCTCCCGCGGAGCGGGTGGAGTGGGACCCCTCGACCGCTCGCCGTTCGGAGAACGGCGGGTGCGGTCGACGGGTGATGGAGCCCGCCCCGCGGGAGCCACACCCTGCGCCAGGACCCGCTCGTCTCGCGCGTTCGGCGTTCATGAAGAGTTCGGGCTAGGGCTACCCCTCGATGATGACGGCCAGCGGATCTCCGGCTTCGACAGTCTTGCCGGGAGAGATGTTGAGTGCCTTGACCGTGCCGCCCACCGGGGCCACGATCGGAAGCTCCATCTTCAGAGCCTCCACGATGCAGATGCGGTCTCCCTCGGCGACGGGCGTCCCCGCTTCGACGTAAACCCGAAGGATCTTCCCTGGCGCAGGCGCCTCCACGATCTGTTCAGCCACTCTTCGTCGCTCCTCTTTGGGGCGTTCTTTGCCACGCAGCTACGAACGGAGGCCTCGGCCACGGCACGCTATCACGCGCGGCCCGGAGCGTCAAACTCGACGCTCTCGACAACTCGACGCGCTCGACCTTCTCGCGAGATCCCGCTCGTCCGTCCGCGGGCGCGGGGCGCGGGCTTCGCCCCGGCCGGCATGGTAATGTTTCGTGTCCGGAGGCGAGGCGGGTCCCGGTGCCGCGCTCCTCAGAGGAGGCGACGAGATGCACTTCGAACTATCCGACGAGCTGAAAGCACTAGTGCAAGTGGCGCGGGAGTTCGCCGCCGAGAAGATCACGCCGTTCGTCGAGCAGTGGGACAAGGAGCACTACTTCCCGTACCGCGAGGTCATCAAGCCCATGGCAGAGCTCGGCTTTCTCGGCACGGTGATCCCCGAGGAGTACGGAGGCAACGACATGGGCTGGGTCGCGACGATGATCGTGACCGAAGAGATCGCCCGAGCCTGCAGCTCCCTCCGGGTCCAGATCAACATGGAGACGGTGGGGTGCGCCTTTCCGATCCTCCGGTACGGGTCCGAGGCGCTCAAGCGAAAGTACATCCCGAAGCTCGTCACCGCCGAGTATCTCGGAGGGTTCGCCATCACCGAGCCCACCGCGGGTTCGGACGTCATCAGCATGAAGTCCCGGGCCGAGGACAAGGGAGACCACTGGCTCCTGAACGGAATGAAGGCGTGGATCTCCAACGCGAGCCTCGCCGACGTGATGATCTACTACGCCCACGCGGACCGGGGTGCGCGGGGCCGAGGGCTCTCCGCGTTCGTCGTCGAGCTGAAGAACGTCGACGGGGTCATCACGGAGGATTGGAACAAGATGGGAACACATCTCTCGCCCACCGGCGGGATCACGCTGGACAACGTGCGGGTCCCCAAGGAGAACATCCTCGGCAAGCCGGGTGACGGCGCCGGCATCGTCTTCGGCTCCCTCAACCAGACCCGCCTGCAGGCGGCGGCGGGGGCGGTCGGCCTCGCCCAGGCGTGCCTGGACCAGGTGACCAAGTACTGCAACGAGCGGGAGCAGTTCGGACAGCCGATCGGCCAGTTCCAGATGAACCAGGACATGGTGGCGCAGATGGTCACCGAGATCGAGGCCGCGCGGCTGCTGGTGTACAAGGCCGCCTGGCAGAAGGACCAGGGTCACCTGGGGAACGCGCTCGAGGTCGCCCAGGCCAAGTACCTGGCCGGCGAGGTCGTGAACAGGGCGGCCAACTACGCCTTGCGCATCCTCGGCGCGTACGGCTACTCGACGGAGTACCCGGTCGAGCGCTATTACCGGGACGCGCCGACGTACTTCATGGTCGAGGGCTCGGCCAACATCTGCAAGATGATCATCGCGCTCGATCAGCTCGGCTATCGCAAGGCCAATCGATAGATTGGGGCGGCCCCCAAACCCCCAACGCTCGGAGCGCCCATGCTGCGCCGTGGCGCTCCTCGATACACCGCGAGGTAGGCGGAGGAGGGACGGCGTATGCGCCCGTACTTCGAGAAGATGGATGCGCTCGGCCGGCCGCTCAAGCAGGCCGAGGTCGAGGAGATGGCCGAGAACCGCGAGCAGATCGCGGCCGTGCTCAAGGAACTGGACGCCGAGGTGGGCCGCGCGAAAAGCGCGGGGCTGCCCGCCGAGAAGATTCACGAGCGAGGCGAGATGACGGTCTGGGACCGGATCGAGTACCTCGTGGATCGCGGAACGTTCTGTCCCCTGCATACGCTCTACAACCCCCGCCAGACCGAGGAAGGCGTGACCGGCGTGGTCGACGGGCTGGCCCGGATCGGCGGCAAGTGGTGCGTCCTCATCGGGTTCGACAATAAGGTCATGGCCGGAGCGTGGGTGCCCGGGCAGGCCGAAAACCAGCTGCGTGTCGCCGACCTGGCCAAGCGGCTCCGGCTGCCCCTGGTGTGGCTGGTCAATTGCTCGGGCGTGAAGCTGACTCAACAGGACGAGGTCTATCCCGACCGCAGAGGCGGCGGCACCATGTTCTTCCGGCACGCCGAGCTGGAGAAGCTCGGCGTCCCCGTGGTGGCCGGCATCTACGGGACGAACCCGGCCGGCGGGGGCTATCAGAGCATCAGCCCGACGATCCTGTTCGCCCACAAGAACGCCAACATGGCCGTCGGGGGCGGCGGGATCGTCAGCGGCATGAGTCCCAAGGGCTCCTTCGACGAGCCCGGGGCCGAGCAGATCATCGAGGCCACGCGCCGCTTCAAGGAGGTCCCGCCGGGAGGCGCCCGCATCCACCACGACGCCACCGGCTTCTTCCGAGCCGTGTTCGAGAAGGAGACCGAGGTCCTCGACGCGCTCCGCGAGTGCGTGGCCCAGATGCCGGCGTATGACCCGAAGTTCTTCCGGGTCGCGGCGCCCGCCGAGCCCAGCTATCCGCTCTCGGACCTCCTCTCGATCGTCCCGCTGAACCCGAAGGCCGTCTACAGCTTCGAGGACGTGCTGGCCCGCCTCGTCGATGGCAGCGAGCACCTCGAGTTCCGGCCGGGCTATGGCCCGGAGGTGTACACGGGCCTGGTCAAGGTCGACGGGCTCCTGCTCGGCGTGATCGGGAACCGGCAGGGCCTCCTCGGGACCAACTACCCGGAGTACACCACCGACTACATCGCCATCGGCGGCAAGCTCTACCGCCAGGGCCTGATCAAGATGAGCGAGTTCGTGACCCAGTGCAGCCGGGATCGGGTGCCGATCATCTGGTTCCAGGACACCACCGGGATCGACGTGGGGGACACCGCCGAGAAGGCCGAGCTGCTCGCACTCGGCCAGTCGCTCATCTACTCCATCGAGCAGACCGATCTGCCCATGATGCTCGTGGTGCTCCGCAAGGGCTCGGCCGCGGCGCACTACATCATGGGCGGCCCCACCGCCAACAACCACAATGCCTTCACGCTCGGCACGCCCACCACCGAGATCTACGTGATGCACGGGGAGACGGCCGCGGTCGCCTCGTTCTCGCGCCGGCTCGTCAAGGAGAAGGAGGCCGGGCGCCCGTTGAAGCCGGTGATCGATCAGATGAACACGCTGGCCCGGCAGTACCGCGAGCAGTCCCGGCCGATCTACTGCGCGAGACGCGGCTTCGTGGACGAGGTGGTGCGCTTCGAGGAGCTGCGTCGCTACATGGTCGCCTTCGCCGGCGCCGCCTACCAGAATCCCCGGTCCATCTGCCCGCAGCACCAGATGCTGCTGCCCCGGCTGATCCGGTCGCAGGTCGTCCAAGGGCACGAGCGACCGAAGAAGGCACGCTGAGCCGCGTCCCCAGGGGACTACCCGGCGCGCGGCTCGACGATCAGGCTCTGAAGCGCCCAGCCGATCGGGCCGCGCGCGTCGTGGAGGCGGCTCTCGGTGAGCCCGAGGCCGGTGGGCTCGGGCCACGTCGAGGCCTCCAGGCACACCCACTCGCCCTCGAGCTCGCGGTGGAGCGCGACCGTGAGATCCGCGTTGACGAAGGTGAACTGCCGCGGGTCGAGGACGACCGCGCTGCCGTTGCCGGAGTCGGCCGCGATCAGCACGCGCGCGAGCGGCGAGAGCGGCTCGCCCAGGACCAGCGGCACGCGCGGCCTGATCCAGACGGCGGTTGGGTTCACGCCGAAGCCGCCCTTGACGCGCCGGGCCTCGACGGCGGCGGCGTAGCCCACGACCTCGCCGGTCACGACGCCGAACACGTACGGCTCTCCCGCCTCCGGCGGCGGCATCCGCTCGCGCCGATCCTCGGGCGGGGCGGTCAGCACGACCGACCCCGTGCGGACGCAGAGTGCGGTGGCCCGACAGAACGCCTTGCCGTCCGCGGACAGCGTCGCCTCCACGCGGCGCACCTTCTTGCCGGCGCGCAGGACGCCGGTGGCGACGTCGAGGACGGTGATCGGGGCCGGCGCCAGCAGCTCCATGGTGAGGCGCGTGATCCGGAGCGCGGGGTCGTCTGCGATGACCCGCTGGATCGCGCGCGCGAGCAGGGCCGCGGGCGGGCCCGCGTGCTGGTAGCCGGGGCCCCACGGCCACTGGGTGTGCC
>JACPCG010000145.1 GCA_016179925.1 Candidatus Rokuibacteriota bacterium
CGGAGCCGGCCGGGGCTCCCGCTGCTGGCCGCGCTGCTGCTGCCGCCGCTCGCGCAGCCGCTCCCGCTCCTCGGGCGGCATCTGGCGCCAGCGCTCGCGGATCTTCTCGCGCTCCTCCGGGCTCATCTTCCGCCAGCGCTCCTGGTTCTCGAGCACGCGCTGGCGCTCCTCGGGCGGCATCGCCTCCCACTGCCGCGCCCGCTGCAGGATACGCTCACGGCGCTCGGCCGGCAGGTGCTGGAAGCGCTCGTACGCCTTCTGCAGCTCCTGACGCCGTGCCTCGGGCAGCTCGTTCCAGCGCCGGAAGTCCTTCAGGATGCGCCCCTTGTCCTCGGGGGAGAGCTGGCGGAACCGCTTGTAGTTCTCACGCGCGGCCTGCCGCTCCTCCGGCGTCATGGACTTCCAGTGACGGTAGTTCTCGAGCGCGCGGGCCCGTTCTTCGGGCGTGAGCCTCTGCCACCGCTCGAGGTTCTTCTCGGCGATCGCGCGCTCCTCCGGCGCGAGCTTCTCCAGCCCCGGGATCGGCGCGGGCTGGCCCCACGCGACCTCGAGGGCTCCGAGCACGAGGATGGCGATCAGCACGAGAAGTCCCGGCAACCAACGGGCCTTCATGGTTACTTCACCTCCTTGGGAGGAAGCGGCGTCTGCGTTTGCGATTCGAGCGCCGGCAGGGCCTCGAGGAGGCGCAGCCGCTCGACGATCCGCATGCGCGTCAGGAAGCTCCGGTCGCGGGCGAGGTCGGTCTCCTTCAGGAGCTCGAGGTCGAGCAGCATCTGCGCGTCGGGCTGCTGGCCCGGCGGGTCCGCCGCGCGGGCGGAACGCGTCGTCACGAGCCCGAGGAGCGAGAGCAGCGCGGCGACGAGCCAGAGCGGGGTCCGCGCCATCCCTAGCCCTGGCGCCCCGCCGCGAGCCGGTCGAGGTTGCGGATCACGTCGAGCTCTTCGAGGAGATCGAGTCGTTCGACGACTGCGTACTGCTGCAGGAGGCCGAGCCGGCCGCCGAGGACCGTCTCTTCGAGCGCCGTGAAGTCCGTGCCCGTCCCGTTCCGGTACCCACCCCACACCGCGAAAAAGAGCAGCGCGCCTGCCAGGCTCGCCGAGAGCGCCACCGGGACAGGGCGCCGCCACCACGCGCGCCGTGCCCGCCGGGCCTCGAGCTTCTCGCTGAGCTCGGCGCGATAGCGGCCCCAGTGGACGTCGGGCGGCGCGGGGGCCGTCTGCGCGAGCGTGTCGAGGATGTCGCGGTCGTCGGGCGCCATGTCAGCTCTTCTCCATCGTTTTTCTGAGCGCCGCGAGCGCGCGGTGCAGGTGGACCCTCACCGTCGCCTCCGAGCACCGGAGCACCGTCGCGATCTCCGCGGTCGGCAGCTCCTCCCGCACCCGGAGGATCACCGCCGCGCGCTGCCGCGGCGCGAGCCGGTCCACCGCGGCCCAGAGCGAGCTCGACGCGCGCTCCCGGCCGAGCGCGTCCGCCGGATCGGCGCCGGGGGCCGGCTGGCGATCGAGGAGGGATTCGCCCGACGGGTCGTCGCGCTCGTCCCGCGCCCAGCGCTGCCACCAGCGGTTCTTCCGGCGGTGATCCAGGCAGAGGTTGACGAGGATCCGGTAGAACCAGGTCGAGAACTTCGCGCGCCCGCCGAAGCTCCCCGCCGCCTCGTAGAGCCGGACGAAGGCTTCCTGCGAGAGGTCGCGCGCGTCCTCGGCGTTCCGGAGGATTGACCACGCCAAGCGGTAGGCGCGCTCCTGATAGCGCGCGACGAGGAGATCGAACGCCGCCTCGTCCCGGCCCGCCACGCGCTCGCACAGCACCTCATCGGTTGGCTCCACGCCCCAAATGTCCTCGCCCCCACATTCCCACTCCTGACTCGCCGGTCGCAAGGGGCGGGGGGGTCAGGCGTCCCCCGCCCCTTGCGCCCGGGCAGCGCCGAGGGGCGCAGCCTCTCCCTGTAGACCCGATCAGCGGCCCTGCCTGGCGCGCGCGTTGTCGCGGCCTCGCGCGCCGTGCTCCCCCGCGACCTGATCGGCACGGTCGAGCCCCCGCAGCTTGCCGCCCTCGTTGCCGCGCTCGTTCGCTTGTGCGTCCTTGTCGGCGCCGTCCTTCGCCTTCTTCTCGTGCTTCGCGTGGGCCTTGTTCTTGTCGGCCTTCTCGTCCTTGGCGTTTTTCAGGTCGCGCACGTCGTCGCGGCGGTCCTTCAGGTCCTGGCGGAGCTCGCGCCGGTCCTGGCGGATCTCGCGCGTGTCGTCGCGGATCTCCTGCCGGTCCTGCCGGATGTCCTGGACGTCCTTCTTGATCTCCTGCGCCTGCGCCCCGCCGAAGCTGAGCGCCACGACCATCCCGCCCACCGCCACCATCGTCAGCGTCTTCATCGCCGTTCCCCCTTGATTCGAATTTGTCCTGCTTGGTGGGTTCGACGGCGGCGTGTATCGGATCGTTTACAGGTGGAACGGAAAAGCCCGGGATTCCGGATAGTTGCGCGGGGAGTTCCGGAAAAGTGCCATTTACGAGGCCTCGGCAGTGGCAGCCGACAGGGTATCCTAAGACGCGATGAGCAGAGTTCAGCGACGACTCGGGACGGATCTGCAAGACCCCGAGACGCGGCCGTGGTTTCTGTGGGACGAGGATCTCTCTGTCCGAGAGCTGCGGGCGATCCTCGCCACCGAGAGCCACCCGCGGTGGATCGAGCTCGCCGCGAAGGTCATGCGCGAGGCGCGCGACGACCAGGTGTGGCTGTTCCTCCCGCTCTCTTGCGCCGTCGCCCGCTACCAGGACATCGCCCCGCGCCTCGGACGACGCAGGGCGTTCTGGGATTACCTCCTCCAAGCCTGGCGTCGTCGTGGACTCATTCCGTAACGTCCTCACACGAGCTACGCGACTTCCGCGCCCGGCTGCTCGACACTCTCGAGCGCTTGAGCTTCCCCGGGGCGTGAGCAGTTACGGGCTGACGTCGACACGGCGCCTCAGACCATGACGAGCGTGCCGGTGATGTGGCCGGACTCGGGGCGCGCGAGCATGGCGATCGCGCTGGCGACGGCCTCGACGGGCACCCATCCGCTCCGGTCCGCGTCGGGCATCGCCGCGCGGTTCGCGGGCGTGTCCATGGTGCTCGGGAGCACGGCGTTCACGGTGACGCCGCGCCCGCGCATCTCCTGGGCGAGCGCCTGGGCGAAGGCGATCACGCCGGCTTTCGCCACCGTGTAGGCGATGAAACCGGCTGCCGGGGGCACGACCGCGCGCGAGGCGACGAGCACGACGCGGCCGTACCCTGCGCGCGTCATGTGCGGCACCACGGCGCGGGCAGCGGCGAACGCGCTGCCGAGGTTGAGGTCGAGCATTCGCGTCCACGTGGCCGCGTCGGTCTCGAGGAGCGCGCCGGCGGCGAAGCCGCCCACGCCGGCGACCAGGACGTCGATCTTCCCGCACGCGGCGACGGCGCTCTCGGCGAAGGCAGTCATGGCGGTGAGGTGCGTCACGTCCACGGGCTCGGTGACGAGGCGCTGGCGGTCGGCGAGGGCGACGCGCGCGCGGAGCCTGTCGCGCTCGTGCTCGTCGGCATAGGGAATAGCGACCACCGCGCCCTCGGCGAGGAGCCGCAGCGTCACCGCCTGGCCGAGGGCGCCCGTGCCTCCGGTGACGACCGCGACGTGTCCCTCGAGCATTATTGTAGCGGGGTCGCCGGGGCCGCGTGTGTTCGAGGGTGGCCTGAGACAGGCGCGGCGTGGCTCCGTCCCTCCAGCGCACACTTCATGGTCACTCGGCGGCGGGCGCGCCCATGATCGCAGAGCGCTGGATCTCGTCGTAGCGGACTTTCGACACGTCGAACGCTTTCAGATTCTCGCGGAGCTTCCGGAACGTCTGGTCGAAGGGCGGGAGCGTCTTCCGCGCCCGGGTGAGCGGCGTCGTGCGCGCGAGGACGTAGTTCTTCACGTACGGGTGGGTGATGCCGCGCTTCTTGATCTTCGCGACCACCTCCCCGAGCGCTGCGTCGGCCTCGCGGACGAGGTCCGCGCGCTCCTTCCGCTCATCGAGTCCCTTCGGGAGGGTGAGCTTCAAGAACTTGTCCACGCGGCGGAGGATCGGCGCGAAAGCGCCGCCGGCGAATCTCCTGTTTTCCTCGTAGAGCAGGCCGAGCGTGATGAAGTGCGCCGACTCGAGCTGGAACGCCCACGCCTCCTCGGTGCTCGACGGCTCCTCCCGGGCGAGCGCCCGGTACATGCGGATGACCTCGAGCGACTTCTCCTTGAGGTTGTGGGCCTTCTCGACGTTGAGCGGCAGGACGTCGAAGACCACTTCCTTCTCGACGACGAGGATCGCGGGGACCGCGTCCGCCTTCAGCTTGTCGAGCACGGCGCGCCGGTGGTTGCCGTTGGGCGTCCAGTAGACGCCGGGCCGGGGCGAGATCGCCACGATCGGGTCCACGAAGCGGTCGAGCCGCTTGATCGCCTCGGTGAGGCGCTTGACGTGCGCGGGCGAGAGGTCGCGCTGGTAGGGGCTCGCCTCGCACCGCTCGCGCGGCAGGAGGCAGAAGATCTGCCAGTGGCCGCCGACGGGCTCCTGGTAGACGGCGAGCACCCGGCCGCCGTCGCGCTCGACCTGGGCCGCGAGCGCCTGCGCCTCCCGCGACGGCTCCTTGTCTTTCTGCGTCACGCCTTTACGGTCGCTCGGGCGGGCGCGCTCCGCAAGCGCACTGTTCGCAGCGCGCGTGAACGCAGCGGTGCTCGAGCCGGCCAGAACTGATCGCCGCCCGAACTCGGCGCGGCAGCTCGGCACGTTGCGCGGCGTCCGGTGTCAGCCGGACGCACGGCCGGCCGCGACAGGCCACGCGACCACTGCATCAGGAACTAGGCCGGCCTGACCGGAGGGGTGGCGGCAGCGAGGGGACGGGGCCGCGCGCGCCAGAGCTCGCGGAGGCCGCCGTACAGGCCGGCCGGCAGGAAGATGATGATCAGGATCAGGGCCAGGCCGTAGATGGTCTCCGCCATCCCCAGGAACCTCACCCCGAAGGCCACCCGGAGGTACTCGGCGAGCGCGATGGTCAGCGCCGTCCCCACCGTGGGGCCCAGCAGGGTGTACATCCCCCCCAGCACCACCGCGAACACGATCCGCAGCGAGACGCCGATGCCGGCCAGGGTGCCGGGGTCGAGGTACGTCACGTACTGGCCGTAGAGGACGCCCCCCACTGCGGTGAGGGTGGCCGAGAGCAGCGTGATCTTGAGCTTGAAGCGCGTCACCGGGATCCCCACGGAGGCGGCCGCTGTCTCGTCCTCCCCGATCGCCTCCAGCGCCGAGCGGGTCATGCTCCGGTCCACCCACCGCCAGACGAGCAGCCCCGCCAGCCACACGCCCAGCGCGATGAAGTAGAAGACCCGCCGGTCCGCGAACTGCAGGGCGACGAGGTTGACGGCGCCCGCCCCAGCGTCCTTCAGCGTCACCCCCAGCGAGCCGCCGGTCCAGTCGCGCTCGGCGATGATCAGGAGGCGGATGACCTCCCCCAGCGCCAGGGTGACCAGGGCGAAGTAGTGGCCCACCACCCGGAAGCGGAAGCACGGATAGCCCAGCACCAGCGCCAGGAAGCAGGCCGCCGCCACCGCCAGCGGCGTGCCGATCCAGGGCGGCACGCCCCAGAAGTTCCAGAGAAGGACCGTCGTGTAGGCGCCCACCCCCAGGAAGGCGCCGTGGCCCAGGGAAACCAGGCCGAAACGGCCCATGAGAGACCAGGCCGTGCCGACGACGGACCAGATGAGGATGAGGATGACGACGTGGAGGATGTACAGGCGCGCCGGCCCCAGGGGGAGCCAGGGCAGGGCCACCAGCACGTGGAGGCCCACCAGGGGGAGCGCCCGCTTCATTCCCGCCTCCCCAGGATGCCCTCGGGCCGGACGAAGATGGATACGATGAAGATCACGAAGGCCACCACGTAAGCCATCTCAGTCGAGGCGAGGATGCCCCCGATTGAGATGACCTCGCTCATGACGAGACTCGCCACCACGGCGCCGAACATGTTCCCCAGGCCGCCCATGACGACGATGATGAAGGTGATGGGGCCGAAGGTGGCGCCGAAGTGCGGGTGGACGGAGTACTGGATGATCAGCAGCACCCCTGCGAGCCCCGCCATGCCCCCGCCGATGGCGGACGTCACGAGGTAGACCCGCCGCATGTCGGCGCCCATGAGGGCGATGGCCTCTCGGTCCTGGGAGACGGCCCGGATGGCGGTGCCGATGTAGGTGCGCGTGAGGAAGAAGTAGAGGCCGAGCATGCCCAGGATGGCGAACGTGAAGGCCAGCAGCCGCGCGAACGAGAGGTACATCCCGAAGACCTCCACCACCGGCAGGGCCAGGCGGAGGGAGCGGTGGTCAGTGGTCCAGAGGAAGGTGGCGAAAGCCTGGAGGAAGAAGAGGAGGCCGCCGGTGGCCAGGAGCTGGTTCACCGGCGGGCTCGCCAGGATCGGGGAGATGATCAGGAGATGCACCAGGAGCCCCAGCACGGCCACCAGGGCCACCGCGGCCACCGCGGCGAGCGGGAGGGGCCATCCGTAGGCGGTCACCAGCCAGTAGACGGCGTACATGCCCACCATCACGAGGTCCACGTAGGCGATCCAGACGATGTCCACCACGCCGAAGATCAGGTTGAGCCCGAGAGCGAGGAGCGCCAGGACGCCGCCCAGCAGGATCCCGTTGACCGCGGCCTCGGCGATCAGGACCGCGTCCATCTAGATCCCCACGTAGGCCTTGCGGACGAAGTCCTGGTCGGCCAGGTCGGCGGCCCGCCCCTCCACCTGGATGCGGCCCACCTCCAGGAGGTAGGCGCGGTCCACCAGGCTCAGGACCTGCCGGACGTTCTGCTCGACGATGAGGATGGTGTAGCCCTCCTCGCGAACGCGGCGGATCAGGTCGAAGAGGCGGAGCACCATCACCGGCGCCAGCCCCAGGGAGGGCTCGTCCAGCAGGATGAGCCGGGGCCGGGACATCAGGGCGCGGCCGACGGCCAGCATCTGCTGCTCCCCCCCTGACAGGGTACCGGCCCGCTGGCGCCGCCGTTCGGCGAGGACGGGGAAGAGATCCCAGACGCGCCGGGCGGTCTCGGCGTAGTGGCGGCGGGCGGCCGGAAGGAACGCCCCCATCTTGAGGTTCTCCTCCACGGTCAGCCGGGGGAATATCCGGCGCCCCTCGGGGACGTGGGCGATGCCGCGGGACACGATCTCGTGGGCCCGGCGCCCCTTCAGGGAGTCGCCGTCGAGCCGGAGGTCGCCGGCGCGGATGGGGACGAGGCCGGAGACGATCCGCATCAGCGTCGTCTTCCCCGCCCCGTTGGGGCCCACGACGGCGACGGCCTCGCCAGCGCTCACGCGGAGCGTGACGTCCCAGAGGGCGGTGAACTCCCCGTAACCTGCCGTCACCCGGTCGACTTCCAGCATGTCTACTCGAGCGCGATCTTCTCGCCCAGGTAGGCCTCGATCACCCGAAGGTCTTCGGCCACCGCCCGCGGGCTCCCCTCGGCGATCTTCTCACCGTGGTCGAGCACGACGACCCGGTCCACGAGCCGCATGAGCGTCGCCATGATGTGCTCGACCCAGACCACGGTGACCCCCATCTCGTCGCGGATGCGGCGAAGAGTGTCGGCCGTCTGGCGCATCTCCTCCGGGTCGAGGCCGCCCAGTGGCTCGTCGGCCAGGAGGAGGGCCGGGCCGGTGGCGAGCGCCCGCGCCAGTTCCAGCTTCTTGAGCCCGGCGGCGCCCAGGAGCCCCGGGCGGGCCTCGGGATCGGCGGGAAGCCCGATGAGCCGCAGGACGTCCCGGGCGCGCGCTCGCGCCTGGGCGTCGGACTCTCTCGTCGGATGGCCGAAGTGAGCGGCCAGCGCCACATTTTCCAGAATCGAGAGCTTCCGGAACGGGCGCGGGATCTGGAAGGTGCGGGCGATTCCCCGGTGACAGATCACGTCCGGCGTGAGACCGTCGATCGCCTCACCCCGGAGGCGAACGGACCCCTCCGAGGGGGGGAAGACGCCCGAGACGCAGTTGAACAGGGTCGTCTTCCCCGACCCGTTGGGGCCGATCAGGCCCAGGAACTCCCCTTCCCGGACCTCCAGGGAAACCCGCAGCAGCGCCCGGAACCCGCCGAACGTCTTGGAGACGTTCTGGAGCGAGAGCACCTCGCCTCAGCGGGCCGCGTACGGCGAGGTCGGCGGCAGCGGCAACACCGGGCTGGCGGTGGCGATGGCCTTCGGGTAGACGACGTGGGTCTTCCCGCCGATGTACTGCATCACCACCAGCGAGGCGCGCAGGTTCTGCCCCCGAACCTCGTGCCCGGGGCCGGCGAACTTCACGCCGTACCCCTGGATGGTACCGCCCTCGGGGATGTCGGTCTCCAGCGCCGCCTTCTGGATGGCGTCGGCGCTCCACCCGCCGTACTTCTGGATGGCCCGGGGGAGCACGTCGGTCAGCAGGATCCACGTGTTGTTGAACCCCATGCTGGCGTGGGGCGGGATCTCGGCGACGCCCGTCTCCTTCTTGTAGCGAGCCAGGAACTCGTCGCGGATGCGGCCGAGCTCCGCATTCGTGTACTTCTTGGGGTCCAGGAGCTGGGAGGCCACCGGGTCCACGTTGAAGATGTGGTCCACGTCCTCCCGAAAGGCCTCCCGAAGCTTGTCGTACTGCCCGTAGCCGGCGCCATGGCCGACGATGGCCTTCATGCGCAAGCCGAGCTCCTTGGCCTGGCGGAGGAACAGGGTGATGTCGGGGTTGTACCCGGTGTGGAAGAGGACGTCGGGACGGGCGGCCTTGAGTTTCGTCACCAGCGAGGCCAGGTCCGGGGCCGCAGCCGAGTAGCCCTCCTTCAGGACCAGCCGCATGCCGATCTTCTTCATCTCCGCCTCGCCCGAGGCGGCGACCCCGGTCCCGTAGGGGCCGTCTTCGTAGATGATGGCGCCCCGCACGTCCTGGGGCTTCATCTTGAAGCGCTCCCCGGCGTAGTCGGCGATGAAGCGGGTCGAGATCTGACCGAACTGGCTGCCCGGGACCTGCGCCCGGAACGTGTACTTCAGGTCGCGGCCCTTGAACACCGCGTCGCTGATGGCGAT
Source organism: Candidatus Rokuibacteriota bacterium (assembly GCA_016179925.1). Classification (GTDB taxonomy): domain Bacteria; phylum Methylomirabilota; class Methylomirabilia; order Rokubacteriales; family CSP1-6; genus JACPCG01. Next base: position 9,073 of record JACPCG010000145.1, read on the forward strand.
GGTGATCCAGAGGACGCGGTTCTGCTTGTCCACCTTCTCGGCCAGCGGCACGGCGATGGCGCTCGAGTAGATGCCGAGGAGGATGTCGACCTTCTCGACGTTCAGCAGGCGCTCGGCCTCGTTGATGGCCACATCGGCCTTGGACTGCGAGTCGCCGGCGATCGCCTGGAGGTTGTACTTGCCGAGCACGCCCCCCTTCTCGTTCACCATGTCGATGGCGATCCTGGTACCGATGCTGCCCGGGTAGGCGCCGGCCGCCGCGAAGGGCCCAGTCAGGTCGTAGAGCACCCCGATCTTGATGGGTCCCTTGAGGGCTTGGGCGCCGGCAGGGGCCGCCATCCACGCCCCCGCGGCGAGAACCACCAGGGCCAGGCACGCCAGAGAGAGACTCAAGATCGCGTGTCGTCGGTTCATGCTGTGCCCTCCGTCTTGTTCGGGCCGCCTCGCGTGGCAGGTGCCCGCGAACCTACCATGCCCCTCCGAGGCCGTCAACGGGCCTCGGCGCGCGGGAGTGTCCTGATTTGATTCGTCAGCACGTCTTTCGGAAGAGGACCATCCATTCCTGGCCGACCCGCACGCGGACCGAGCGGGGCGCGTACGCGCGCTCGATGCGGAACCGAGGCAGGAAGAGCCGCCGCACTTCCCGCTGCGAGACGGGGAACGGCGGGCCCGCGGCGCGGCGGCGCATCGGAAAGAAGCACGCGAGTAGCCAGCCCCCGGGTCGGAGGATCGCGGCCATCGTCCGGACGTACTCGACGCGGCGGGCGGGGTCGATGGCGCAGAAGCACGTGTACTCCCAGATGCCGTCGAACGCGTGCGCGTAGTCGCGGTCGAGGCCGAAGATGTCGCGCTGGACGAACTCCGCCGCACTCTTCTCGGCGCGCCCCAGGGCGCGCGCCTCGGCGATTGCCGTCGGGGAGAAGTCGAAGCCGAGGGCCTCGTACCCGCGCCGGCAGAGATAGCGCACGTCGTGACCCCGGCCGCAGCCGGGGACGGCGACGCGTCCCGGCGGCGCCGGTGTCCGCTCGATGAACTCGACGAGCGGCGGAGCCGGCTGACGCAGCTCCCAGCCGTCGCCGCCGCGCGCGTAGAGATCGGTCCAGAACTCGGGCGCGCTCACACCGGCCATGCGAGCCCCTCGAAATCGTCGATGACGCGCGCGGCGCCCGCGGCGCGCAGCTCCTCCTCGGTGTGGGCGGTCGTCACGCCGATCACGCGCATCCCGGCGCTCCGCGCCGCCTGGACGCCGACCACCGAGTCCTCGAACACGAGGCACTCGGCGGGCCGCACCGCGATGCCCTCGGCGGCGCGCAGGTACACCTCCGGGTCGGGCTTGCCGAGCCTCACGTCCTCGGCGGCGACGACCACGTGGAACCGCTCGCGGAGCCCGAGGCGGCCGAGCAGGCGGTCCACGTCGAAGCGCGAGGCGGAGGTCGCCACGGCCCGCGGGATCTCGCGCGCCTCGAGCGTCTCGATGAAGGCCGCGACGCCGCGGACGGCGGGCAGCCCCTGACGCGCGAGCCGGAGATAGTGGTCGCGCTTCTTGTCCGCGAGGCGCCGGGCCTCGAACCATGGGAGCGCGCGGCCGAGGAGGAGCGGCACGGCCTCGTTCCCCAGCCGGCCGATCGTGAGCCGCCAGTAGTCGGGCTGCGCGGGAGCGACCCCCAGCTCCTCGAGCAGCACGCGCCACGCCTCGCGGTGATGCGCGCCGGAGTCGATCAGCACGCCGTCCATGTCGAAGATGACGCCGCGCGCCTTCCGGGTCACCTGAGGCGGTAGAGCGGGGCGAGAGCGCGGAAGGTCTCGAGCGCGGCGGCGCGGTACTGCGCCTCGCTCCAGCGCGCGGCCTCCTCGGCGTGGACGGCGCGGCCGATGACGAGCTGCCCGTCGCGCGTCCGCGTGAGCTCGTCGCCGAGCTCGCCGAGCGCGTCCGGCGCGAGATCGGCGAGCGGCGCCGCGGGTCGCTCGTCGTGCTCGTCCTTGAACCACGCCAGATTCTTCACGCGGCGCAGGACGGGCGCCAGCTTCGGCGCGTTCTTCTTCCATGCGGCGCCCCAGCGTTTCTTGTCGGCGTGCTCGGGACCGACCTCGAAGAGGAAGCGCACGGAGCGGCGCGAGACCGCCACCTTGAAATGGCAGTGCTTCTTGTAGCCTCGCGCGTCGGGCCCGAACGCGACCCACGTGTCCTCCGGCGGGTTCACCGTGCGCCGCGCGTGCTTGGCGACGTGGGCGAAGACCTCGGAGCCCAGGGAGCGGCCGACGGCCGGCGCCAGACTGTGGCCGAGCGCCGCGAGCTTGGGCCGGACGCGGCTCCGGATCTCGCTCATGCGCGGCTTGAAGCCCTTCACGTCGAACACCCTGAAATCGGCCGCGACGAAGGCTGCAGACGGCATCGGCGTTCTCCTCGGTCAGCTCAGCGCCCGGGATCGGGGTGGATCGCGAGCGGCCGCGCGGGCCGATCGGTCCGGCTCACCACGTCGTGTGGCATCTTACTCCTAGT
>JACPCG010000146.1 GCA_016179925.1 Candidatus Rokuibacteriota bacterium
TTCCGGGACGGACCTCGGGCACGAACGAGAACGGCGTGACGATCTCCGAGCGCATCGCGCGGATGAACTCGCGGATCTTGGGCGGCCAGTTCGGATCCTTCGCCGCCTCGCCCCGGACGCGCGCCCGCTCGGCGAGGTCCCGGTACCCCCAGACGTGGACGATCTCGTTGAGCGGCCCGATCTCCGTGTGCCAGAAGGCGGTCAGCTCGGAGTACTTCTTCCGGTGCTCGTAGCCCTCGCCGAAGCGCTTCTCGACCTCGGCCAGGCTGCCAGGGGTGAGGCGATAAGTGCGGATCTCGTAGATCATGGTCGGCTCCTTTGTTTTGCCGTCGGGGCGCCTTCCAGGGTCCGGTGCCCGACGGTCGGGTCTCAGGCCCCGACAGTTACCACGACCTCGCGCCGCAGTCCACATCGGGTTATGCTTCCCGGCATGGCGGATCTGAGCTGGTCGAACGTCAAGGTGGCCGCCGGCCGCGCGGAGGGCCGCCTCGACCGTGACGTCGTGGGCCACGCCCGCCGCTTCAGGCGCGCCCTCGCCGAGCTGCCCGTGCGATAGACACGCCCGAGGAAACTCAACCCCGCGGTAGAGGAGAGGACGACATGGCTCAGCTACGGATCCCGCTGGACGCGTCTCGGTTCGCCAAAGGCCTGACGTGGAAGGAGTACATGGCCCAGATGGGTGACACCCGGGCGCGCACCGAGGACTACTATCAGAAAGCGACGCTCACGGACGGGGAGCGGAAGTTCTTCAGCGGGATCCGCCAGGTGCGGTACGTGCTCATGCTGGCCGAGAACTGGTGCGGCGACGTCCACCGCAACTCGCCGCTGATCGCGCGCATCGCCGAGGCGATGCCGGGCTGCGAGCTGCGGGTGTTCTTGCGGGACCAGAACGCCGACCTGCGGGACTGTTTCCTGAACAACGGCTATCAGTCGATTCCGGTCGTGGTCTTCTTCGACCAGGACTGGAACGAGATCGGGCGCTGGATCGAGCGCGCCCACGCCGCGACCGCCAAGGTCATCGGGATCCGCGCGAACACGGTCGACGTCGCGCCGAAGGACAAGCAGGACGCGGCGATGGCCGAGTATCGGAAGCAGATCCAGGCCGAATACGACGTTCCCGGCGGTCCGCTCTGGCGCGCGGCCGCCCAGGAGGTCCGGCTGGTGCTGGAGCAGCGCCTGGGACTCGCGGCCAAAAAGTAGCCTGGGTAGCCCGTGCTCACGGGCGCGATGACGACGCGATGTTGCGCTTCTCGACCTCGCGCGATCGTTCCCGTCAGCGCCCGGCGCGCACCTCCGCGAAGACCTCCTTCGCCGTGAGCAGAGCCTCGCGGACCACGGGCACGCCGACGTAGCCCGAGAGGTGCAGGAGCGCCTCGACCAGCTCGTCCTCCGTCCAGCCTTGGCCGCGCGCCACGCGCAGCATGACGGCCAGCGGCCCGGTGCGGCCGGTGGTGGCGACGGCGACGACGGTGACGAGGGCCCGGGTCTTGAGGTCGAGGCCCGGTCGGGTCCACAGCGTGCCCCAGACCGTCTCGGCGACCAGGTCGGTGAACTTCTTCATGACCGGATCGCTGAGGAGCGTCTGGTCGAGGCGGTCGGCATGCGCCTCGCCCATGAGCTGGCGCCGCAGCTCCTGGCCCTTCCGGTGCGCGTCGCTGTCGGCCATGCGTGCGGGAAGTGTGGCACGACGACGGATCGGCGACAACCATGCGGCGGCGCGGCGCGCGAGGTCGTGTTCCTCGTCTTGACAAGTCATGGGCCTGCACGCAGCATGGCGCCGCAGCGCGGGAGGGGCGCGATGGGACTGCTCGAGCGCAAGGTCGCGGTGGTGACCGGAGGCGGCACGGGGATCGGGCGGGCGGTGGCGCTCGGGCTCGCCGCGGCCGGGGCGAAGGTGGTGGTCAACGACTACGGGGTCAGCGTCGACGGGCGCGACCCGTCGAGCGAACCGGCCAATCAGGTCGTGGCCGAGATCCGCGCGCGTGGCGGCTCGGCCGTCGCGAGCGCGGAGAGTATCGCGACGATGGCCGGGGGCCGGGCGGTCGTCGATCTGGCGCTCCGCGAGTTCGGCGACCTCCACGTGCTGGTGTGCTGCGCCGGCATCCTCCGCGAGCGGATGATCTTCAACATGACGGAGGAGGAGTGGGACGCGGTCATCGCCGTCCACCTCAAGGGCCACTTCGCGGTGATGCGGCCGGCCACCGCCCACATGCGCGAGAAGAAGGCCGGCAGCATCGTCACGTTCACCTCGACGGCGGGGCTGGAAGGCAGTCCCGGCCAGCCCAACTACTCGGCGGCCAAGGAAGGCATCGTGGGTCTCACGCGCTCGACGGCGCTCGCCATGGCGAAGTACGGCGTGCGCTGCAACGCCATCGCGCCCACGGCGGACACGCGCATGACCCAGCGCCTCCCCGGCGAGCGCCGCGCGCAGTCCACGGCTACGCCGCCCGACGCGATCGCGCCGGTGGTCACCTTCCTCGCGAGCGATCGGGCGGCCCACATCACCGGTCAGGTCATCGCCGTGCGCGGCACCGACGTGAGCGTCTACTCGCACCCTGCGCCCCTCCGCACGCTGACGGGCGCCGAGCCGTGGACGGCGGAGGCCCTCGCCGATGTGTGGGACCGCGCGCTCGGACAGGACCGTCTGCGTCGCTTCGACGCGATGAAGATCCCCTGGCCGCCCCAGCCGGCATGAGGCGCGTGACGGTCGCCTTCAGCGCTCGGCGCGCATGATGCGGACCAAAAGGAGGCCTGCGTGACCGTCAAGCTTGGCATGTTCACGATGCCGTTCCACCACCCCGACCGGGACTACGCGACCATTCTGGAGGAGGACCAGGAGGCGATCCTCCTGGCCGACCGTCTCGGCTTCACCGAGGCCTTCGTCGGCGAGCACTTCAGCTCGTGGAGCGAGCGCATCACCTCGCCCCTGATCTTCCTCGCGACCCTCATCAACCGCACGAAGCACATCCGCTTCGGCACCGGCGTCATCAACCTGCCGCAGCTCCACCCGGCCACGGTGGCCGCGCACGCGGCGATGTTCGACCACCTGTGCCGGGGGCGCTTCATCATGGGCATCGGCCCGGGCGGCCTGGTCAGCGACCTCGAGATGTTCGACGTGGGTCAGGCCGAGCTGCGGCCGCAGATGGTGCTCGAGTCCATCGACGCGATCCTCGAGCTCTGGGCCCACGACCCGCCCTACGCGATCGACGGCCGGTTCTGGAAGATCTCGCTCGAGAACAACATCTGGCCGGAGTACAAGGTGGGCTACGTCCCGCGGCCGTACCAGCAGCCGCACCCGCCCATCGCGCTGTCCATCCTCACGCCGAATTCGACCAGCGCCAAGACGGCCGGGGAGCGGGGCTGGATCCCCATCTCCGGCCAGTTCTTCCACCGACGCTATCTCCGCGGCCACTGGGAGAAGTACGTCGAGGGGTGCGAGGCGGTCGGCCGGCGCCCCGACCCCGACGTCTGGCGCGTCTCGCGCAGCGTGCTCGTCACCGAGACTGACGCCGAGGCCGAGGACTACCTCGCCGACCCGGACAACGGGCTCTCGTTCTACTACCGGTTCTTCATCCACAGCTTCTCCAGCGCCCGGAAAGCGCTCTTCATGCTCAAGCCGGACCTCCTGATGCCCGACGAGGACGTGACCGTGGACACGGTCAAGCGGGCCCTGATCATCGCCGGGAGCCCGCGCCGCGTGCTCGACCAGCTCGTGGCGCTCCGCGACGAGACCGGCCACTTCGGGACACTCTTGATGGGTGGCCACGACTGGGACCAGCCCAAGCTCTGGCGCCGCTCGATGGGGCTGCTCGCGAGCGAGGTCATGCCGAAGTTCGCGCGGCACGCGGCGGCGGCAGCGCGGTGATGGCTCTTACGACTGCTTCGACGCCTCCGGCGTCAGGCGGAGCAGCGCGCGGAATGCCGCGGCGTGGGCGGCCGGATCGGACGCCGGCGCCACGTAGAGGGCGGCCACGAGATCACGCCAGCGGAGCAGCTCCCGCCGGAGCGTCCGGCGACCGTTGACCTCCACGGTGAGGTCGGTGAGCTGGAGGATCCGCTCGTAGGCGTTACGGAGGCGCTCCCGGTCGCCCGGAGGCATCAGCTTCGCCGCCCGATTCATCTCGTTGGCGATCATCAACACCTGGTGATCGAGCGAGAACGTCGCCCACCGCTCGGGCGAGAGGCCGGCGTGCTGACCCATCTCAGAGCGGCTCCCCGGCACCCACGAGCGCGAAGGTGAGGGCTCGGATGCGCTCTCGGACCGCCGGATCCTCGACCTCCATGCTCCGGTTTCCCCGAGCCGGACGGATGTTGATCAGCGACGTGAACTCGATGCAACCCTCGCGCCCCCGACCGGGATAGTAGTTGGCCCCCCAGAGGTCGGCCGGGCGGCTGCCCTGCTCGAGGAGGACCTGCTCGGCGTCTGCGTGCAGTTCGCCGCCGATGGCGATCACGCCGCGCTCCACGTCCGCAACGTACTTGATGATGTCGCCGAAGAGGCCGAGGAGGCGGGCGAGGTCGGCGCGCTCGATGCGCTGCTCGAGGACGAGGACGTCTTCTGGATGGGGCGTCACACCCGTTCGAGGATCTGGAGGCCGCGCCCGCGGTCGATGAGGTAGAGGAGCCCGCGGTCGTCCACCCACACGTCGTTGCTGCGGACGCGCGCCTGCCCCTCGGGAACGGCCGGGAGGAAATGCGCGACCTCGCGGGGGGCGTGCGGCGCGGCGATGTCCACGATCCGGAGGCCGTGCGCGAACCAGGCCACGGGAATTTCCGTCCCGGTGATCCGCTCGCAGGGCTGGTGGCAGCCCGTGTACTCGGGCTGCGGGCTGCCGTCGACGCCTGCCACCTGGAAGCTCGCGAATGGCACGGGCCGCCGCTCGTCGGTGATGTCCACCAGCCACAGGAAGGACGGAGGGCCGGGCTCGAGCTTCGCCACGTCCTCGTCGGCCACCAGCATGACGCGCCGGCCCCGGAGCGGGAACGGCACCGGGAGCGCGGTGTGCGTCGGCGTGATGAACGGCGGGCTCCAGTCGAGCCCCGACACGAGCCGGGGCCGGGCCATGTCCGCGATGTCGAGGATCACGAAACCGCCGTGCCAGTAGCTCACGTAGAGACGGTCGCCCAGACGGATCGGGTGATGACAGCGGTGCGCTCGCCCCGTCCATCCTGGCGTCTCGCCGCCAGCCACCCACTGTCCCGGCATCCACCAGCGCCCGACTTCGTGCGGTCGGCTCGGATCGGCCAGGTCGAGGATCATGACGATGTTGCCGACGTAGCCGTCCATTTCGGGGGAGACGTAGGCGTACCGGCCATCGAAGGTGAAGCGGTGGACGCCGGCGCCACCGCAGCGCCAGAACGTGATCTCGCGGGGCCGGCTCGGTGTCGACACGTCGTAGATCCCGAGGCCGCCGGCCGCGCCCGGCGGCGGCTGGTTCGCCGGTTGGGCCTCGCGGTTCACCAGCATGAGGCCGTTGGCCGCGCGCACCTTGTGCGAGTGCGTGCCGGGCGGCACCTCCAGGGTCGCAAGCCGCCGGGGCGCGGCCGGGTCGCTCACGTCGACCAGCGTCGTGCCGTGGGGCGCCCGCATGTGGGCGACGTAGGCGACGTGCCCGTCGACGACCACCTGCCCACCACCGGGGCAGTCGAAATACCCGAGTTGCTTCAGCCCCTGCGCACTCGCGCCGCTCTTCATCCTCGGCGGCGCGTCAGGCCGCGTCGACGGCGGGACGGACGGTGCCCGCCACGAGGTCGAGGAGCTCCAGCATCTGCGCGAGGTCGTCACGGCGGAAGTCGAGCATCAGATGGCTCAGGCCGAGCCGCTTGTACTCCGAGAGGCGGTCGACGACCGCCTGCAGACCCTGGGCGAGGAGCTCGTCGCGCAGGGCGAAGCGGAGGGAGAGCGCGAGCGTCTCGAACGGCCGGCGGGCCGCGTCGGCCGCCGCACGCAGACGCGTGAGCGCGTCCCGGAGCTCGGCCGGGGTCTTGTTCGTCGCGTGCCAGCCGTCGCCGAGCGTGACGACGCGCCGGAAGGCGCCCGGGCTGTCGCCCCCGACCCAGATCGGGGGATGGGGCTTCTGCACGGGCTTCGGCGCGAAGCCGAGGTCACGGAAGCGGAAGAACTCGCCCTCGAAGGCGGGCTTGTCGCTCGTCCACAGCTCCTTGAATACGCGCAGGATCTCGTCGGCCTGGCGGCCGCGCGCGTGGAAGGGTGCGCCGAGGATGTCGAGCTCCTCCTTCCACCAGCCCACGCCGACGCCGCAGATCAGGCGCCCGTTCGACAGCGCGTCGATCGTCGTGAGCATCTTGGCCATGACCACGGGATGGCGATGGCCGAGGATGAACACCGAGGCGCCGATCCGCGCGCGCGTCGTGCAGACGGCGGCCGCGGCGAGGACGGCGACGGGCTCGAGGTACGGCCTGTCCGGGGGATGCGGGAAGCGGCCGCCGGGATAGCTGCCGGTGGACGTCCGCGGGAAGATGACGTGGTCGCTCACCCAGAGCGACGCGATGTCGCGCTGCTCGGCCTCGCGCGCGAACGTGAGCAGCGCCTCGCGCGTGGCGACGGAGCCCTGCGTGGGAAGATGGCAGCCGATGTCCATGTCGATCCTCTCCTCGAAGTCTGGTTGGTCCTATGCGCCGGCGAGTCGGTCCCAGAGCGCGGGAAGGCGCGCGAGCGCCCGCGCCGGGAGCGGGCCCTTGGCGACGCACGCGGCGGCGTACTCGAGCTGCTCGAGGCTCGAGTAGCCGAGGAGCACGGTGGAGACGGCGTCTGAGGCGAGGGCGAAGCGCAGCGAGGCCTCGACGAGGCTCTCGACGTGGCCCTCCTCGACGAGCGCGCCGAGCATGCGCGCCCGCCGGACGTCCGTCGCGTAGTCGGGGCCTGAGGCGATGGGGTCGACCGCCGGCGCCGCGATCGGGTGGCGGGTGTCGGCGCCGCTCAGGGCTCCCGCCGCCAGGACGCGGATCACGATCACCCCGGCGCGGCGCTCGCGACAGTGCACGAGGAGCCGGCCGAAGTCCTGGGCCGGGAAGCCGGCCTCCACCTCGTGGCCGGCGCTCGGCTCGAGGAGGTTGTAGCAGACCTGGGCGGTGTCGAGCACGCCCGCGTCGATCACCGGGAGCAGCGCCGCGGTGTCGCCCAGGGCCGTGATGCCGTAGAAGCGCGTCTTGCCCTGCTCGACGAGCCTCCCGAGCGCCGGCACGATCGCATCCAGGACGTCTTTGACGGAGACGGTGCCCGCGCGCCGCTCGACGGTGATCGGGTTGTGGAGCTGCAGCAGGTCGACGCGGTCCATGCCGAGCCGGCGGAGGCTCGCTTCGAGCGAACGCGCGATCGCAGCGGGAATCTCCGCGAGCGATGCGGCGGGCAGGCGGACCTTGGTCCCGACGTAGACGTCGGCCTCGAGGGCCCGGAGCGCCTGCCCGAGGTTCTGCTCCGACTGGCCGTCTCCGTACAGGGGCGCGGTGTCGAAGTAGTTGATGCCCAGCTCGAGGGCCCGGGCGACAGCGCGCTCGCGGTCCGCAGGGGCGCCGCGGATCAGCAGGCCGCCGACGTTCCCGCAGCCGAAGCCGAGCGCGGAGACGCGCAGCCCCGTCCGTCCGAGCGTTCGATACTCCATCACGCGGGGAGAGTATACTTTCATCCTCCGTTTTCGGGGCGTTGAACTCGAGGAGCCGGCGAACGGACGAGGAGGAGCAGCGTGGCAAAGTTCAAGGTCGTCACACCAGCGGGCGTGAGCTTCACGGTGGCAGGCGGCGGGTACGAGCTCGAGATGGAAGCCCTCGGCCCGCTCGGGGCGGAGATCGTCGAGATCCCCGCCGGGCCCGAGGATGAGTTCGTCAAGGCGGCACGGGACGCCGACGCGCTCTACGCCAAAGGCCGGCGCATCACCAAGCGGATCATCGACGGCCTGGAGCAGTGCAAGGTGATCGCGCTCGGCAGCGTCGGCGTGGACTCGGTGGACGTCGCCGCCGCAACGGCGCGCGGGCTCCCGGTCACCAACGTCCCGGACACGTTCATCGAGGAAGTCGCCGACCACGCCATGATGCTGATCCTGGCCACCTTCCGCCGGCTGGTCGTCCAGGACAGGCTCGTCAGGGAGGGGCGGTGGAAAGAGGGACGGCCGATGCTGCTGCAACTGCCCCGGCTGATGGGCCAGACCCTCGGCTTCATCGCGTTCGGTCACGTGGCCAGGGCCACGGCGGTCCGGGCCAGGGCCTTCGGCGTGCGGATGCTGGCCTACGACCCCTACGTCGAGGAGCTGGTCATGTCCCAGTACGGCGTGGAGCCGGCGAGCCTGACCGAGCTGCTCAAGCGCTCCGACATCGTCTCGATGCACGCGCCGTCGACCCCGGAGGCCCACCATATGCTCAGCGAAGAGCACTTCCGGCTGATGAAGCCGAGCGCGCTCTTCGTCAACACGGGCCGCGGCCCGACGGTGGACGAGCCGGCGCTCATCAAGGCTCTGCAGGAGGGCTGGATCGCCGGCGCCGGGCTCGACGTCCTGGAGGAGGAGCCGCCGGCCCCGACCAATCCGCTGCTGCGCATGGACAACGTCATCCTCACCGCGCACGTGGCCTCGGCCTCCGCCCGGTTCGATCCCGCGCGTCGGCGTCGGGTGGGTCAGGAGATCGCGCTGGTGCTGAGCGGCCGATGGCCCCGGAGCTGCGCGAACCCTTCGGTCCTGGAACGGACGGGGTTGGTGCGCTGGCAGCCGTACTCCATGGAGCGAGGGCCGGGCGCGTAGCCCGCATTGTCCGTGAACGGTCGTCGCGTGCGGCGGGCGGGTCTGTCGCAGGGCGTTGCCCCCGCGGGTCCGGCTCCGTCACCCACTCGCCCGATCGCAGCTCTTCGAGCTGCGGACGGGACTCGGGGGACCCACTTCGCGCGGCCCCGCGGGGACGGCGCCCTGCGCCACCCGCCCGGTCGCGCCATCGCCGTTCGCGGATAATGCGGACTGGGGCTGGCTCAGGCGGCGGCGTCGGCCAGCGGGACGCAGGCGGCCGGGTCGATCCTGAGGCCGACGCTCTCGCCGGCGCGAAGGCGCTGCGAGGTGGGCGCCGCCACGCGCAGGACGACGTCGCCCTCCGCGACCTGGACCTCGTAGTCCACGCTGTCGCCCAGGAAGCTGGCGCGCTTCACCGTTCCCCTCAGCGCGTTCGTTCCCGAAACGTCCGGGCCCTGGCCCGGCGGTACCACCAGCTCGATCTGGTGCGGGCGGATGGAGACCGCCACGCGCGCGCCGGGCTCGCGGCCGGCGGAGGCGACGCGGAGCCGCAGGTCACCGCGCGCGACGGTGTCGGGCGCGACGGCGACGCCGTCGACGAGGTTGGTCTTGCCGATGAACTCGGCGACGAAGCGGGTGCGTGGCTCCTGGAAGAGCTCGTCCGCCGTCCCCACCTGGAGCACCCGCCCCTGCTGGAGGACGGCGATCCGATCGGAGATGACCATCGCCTCGGCCTGGTCGTGCGTGACGTAGAGGGTCGTGATGCCGAACGCCTCGTGCAGCCGCCGGATCTCGAAGCGCATCTCCTCGCGCAGGTTCGCGTCCAGGTTTGAGAGCGGCTCATCGAGCAGGAGGATCTCGGGTTCGACGACGAGGGCCCGAGCGACGGCCACCCGCTGCTGCTGGCCGCCGCTGAGCTCTCCGGGGTAGCGCGCCTCGTAGCCGGCGAGCTGCACCACGCGGAGCATCGCCCTCACGCGCTGCTCGCGCTCGGCGCGGGAGAGCCCGCGCTTGAAGCGGAGGCCGTAGGTGACGTTCTGAGCGACCGTCATGTGGGGCCAGAGGGCGTAGCTCTGGAAGATCATCGCCATGCGGCGCCGCTCGGGCGGGACGACGGCGCCGGGCGACGAGAGGCACCGGTCGCCGACCCAAATCTCGCCCGCCTCCGGCGTGAGGAAGCCGGCGATCAGCCGGAGCGTGGTCGTCTTGCCGCAGCCCGACGGACCCAGGAGCGCGACCAGTTCGCCCGGCTTCACGTCGAGCGAGAGGTCCTGGACGGCGGCGACCTCGCCGTAGCGCCGGGTCAGGGCCTTGAGGCTCACGCCGGGCATGGTCCCGCTCCGCAAAGGCGCGTCACTCGCGCGCCCCCAGGACGTCGCGGCCGAGTGCGGCCTGCACGAGGGTCACGGTGGCGAACGTGAGTACCAGCATGACGAGGCCGAGGACGGCGATGGCGCCGAACTGACCCTCCTCCTTGAGGTCGAAGATCACGACCGACATGACCTTGGTCGACGGCGTGAACAGGATGATCGAGGCCGACAGCTCCCGGATCACGCCGATGAAGATGAAGCACCACGCGGCGATGATGCCGCTCTTCGCCAGCGGCGCGGTGATCTCGCGCAGGACGCGGAGCCGGCCCGCGCCCAGGATCCGCCCCGCGTCCTCGAGCTCCGCCGGGATGGACCGGAAGGTCGCGTCGGACTGTGCGTAGCCGACGGGCATCTCCTTGGTCAGGTAAGCGACGAACAGGATCCAGAGCGTGCCGTAGAGGACGAGGGGCGGTCGCGTGTAGGCCAGGAAGAGCGCGACGGCGAGCACCACGCCCGGGATGACCACCGGCGCCAGGGCCAGGAACGCCACCACCTGGTGGCCGAGGACGAGCCGGCGGTTCGCGATGTAGGAGAGGAGGGCGACGAGCCCGGCGCCCACGCACGCCGTCATGAGTCCCAGCTCGAGCGTGTTCAGGATCGCCGCCTGCGTCGCGCTGTACTCGAAGAAGGTGAAGGAGAAGTTTCCCAGCGTGAGGTTGTCCCAGGTCAGCGGCTGGGCCCAGGCGCGCGCGAAGGCGGCCTTGGCCAGGATGCCGTAGGGCAGGAAGATCGCGCACGCCATGACGGCGAGGCACGCGAGCAGGGCGGGGTAGCGCCACGCGCCGAGCGGGATCGTCAGCCGTTGCCCGCCCTTGCCGCCGACCGCGGCGTAGCCGCGCCGCCCGAGGAGCTTCTTCTGCACGAGCAGCAGCAGCGCCGTGGCCAGCAAGAGCGGGATCGAGAAGGCCGCGGCCATCTCGGTCTTCGGCGGGAAGTGGAAGAAGGACCAGATCTGCGTGGTGATCGTGTGAAAGCCGGCGGGGAGCGCAAGAATCGCCGGCGAGCCGAAGAGGGCGAGCGCTTGCAGGACGGCCAGGATGAAGCCGCTCACGAGGGCCGGCGTCACCATAGGGAGCGTCACCGTGAGGGCGACGGTGAGCCGACCTGCGCCGAGGATCGCCGCCGCCTCCTCGAGGTCGAAGGCGATCAGCGCGAGCGTGTTGGCGATCATGATGTAGACGTACGGAAACGTGTAGATGGTGACGACGAAGACGAGCCCCGGCATGCTGAAGATGTTGACGAGGGCCTCCTCGGCCCCGGTGAGGCTCCGCCAGAGCTTGTTGAGGGCTCCTGCGTTGGGGCCGGCCAGCATCACCCACGCGAAGGCGCCGAGGAAGGGCGGCGTGACGAAGGACGCCATGACGAGGCTGCGGACCAGCCCCTTGCCCGGGACGTCGGTGCGCGCGGTGAGCCACGCCAGCGGCCCGCCGACGGCGATCGAGGCGATGCCG
>JACPCG010000147.1:0-1376 GCA_016179925.1 Candidatus Rokuibacteriota bacterium
AGACGCTCGGGAAGACGAAGCGGAGCCCGAACGCCGTGAGGAAGTAGCCGGCGGCGACGGTGTTGAGGAGCAGGAGCCGCGCCACGGCGGACGGGCGGTCGGCGACCTCGCGGAGCGGCGCCAGGACGAGGAAGGACGTGTAGAGGAGTTGGGGTCGAGCGCGCCTTCCCGGTAGAAGAGGCCTGCGAACTCCTTCATCTCCGCCATCGACCTCCTCCTTGGAACGGGGGTGAGGTGCCGGGAGCGATTATAGCCCCCACGGCAATTGGCCCGTCGGGCGGCAAGCCAATTGGCTCTTGACAGTGTTCAATTCAGCGTAAAAATGGCTGGGTGAGGAGGCCGCCCTGAACATCCCGCTCGACCGCGACAAGCCGATCGCGCTGCCGCGCCAGATCCAGGCGCATCTCGAGCGCCTGATCCGCGCCGGGTTCCTCCGGCCGGGGACGATGCTCCCGGCGACGCGGGAGCTCGCCCGGGACCTCGGCGTCAACCGCGCGACGGTGACCCAGGCGTACGAGGAGCTGGTGGCGGCGGGCTGGGCGCGCGCCCGGGTGGGGCAGGGCACGTTCGTCGCCGAGCGCCCCGGCGTCACCGCAACGGGTGAGAGCGGGCGTTCCGGAGCCCCGGGCACCTCTCTCAGGCCACCCTCGGTCGAAGCCGGCCCCGCGGACCCCGCTACAACAGACCCCGAGACAGGAGCCCCCGCGTCGATCAACTGGCCGGGGTTGTTCTCGCGGAGCGCCCAGATCGTCGGCGCCGATGACGAGCGCGCGCGCGCCCTCGTGGGCGCCGCCGCGACCAACCCCTCGGTCGTCTCCTTCGCGGGCGGGATGCCGGACAGCGGTCTCTTCCCGACCGACGCCTTCCGGCGCGTGCTGAACCACGTGATCCGGGAGGACGGCGCGGCGCTCCTCCAGTATTACCCGGCGGGCGGCTACCCGCCGCTGCGCGAGTACCTCTCGGCGTATCTGCTCCGATTCGGCGTCGAGGCGCGGCCCGACGAGATCCTCATCGTCAACGGCTCGCAACAGGGCTTCGATCTGATCGCCCGGACGCTCGTGGACCCGGGCAACTCCGTCGCGATCGAGCAGCCGACCTACCCGCGCGCGATGCAGGTGTTCCGGTCGTTCGGTGCCCAGCTGCTCGCGGTGCCGTGGGACGCGGCGGGCCCCCGCGCGGACGTGCTCGAGCGCCTGCTCGAGCGCCACGCCCCGAAGCTCTTCTACTGCCAGCCGAGCGCCCACAACCCGACCGGACTCACGCTCTCCGCGGAGACGCGACGGCGGCTGCTCGAGCTGGCGGCGCGCCACCAGGTGCCGATCGTCGAGGACGGCTTCGACGGCAGCCTCTACTACGGCGCCCGCCCGGCCGTGCCG
>JACPCG010000147.1:1395-21069 GCA_016179925.1 Candidatus Rokuibacteriota bacterium
CGGCTGCAGGCGGCCAAGCAGCTCGCCGACCTCCACACGAGCGCGCTCCTCCAGGCGGCGGTCCACCGGTTCTGCGAGCGCAAGCTCCTCGACCGCCACGTGACGCGCGTCAGGAAGGAGTACGCGCGGCGGCGCGCGCTGCTGCTCGGAGCGCTTCGGCGGCGGATGCCCCCGGGGGTGACCTGGACGGAGCCCCAGGGCGGGTTCTGCCTGCTCGTGACGCTGCCGCCCCCGCTCGACGGCGCGGCGCTCCTCCCCGCGGCGCTCGAGCGCGGCGTCGCCTACACGCCGGGGGCCGCGTTCTTCGTGGACGGGGGTGGGGAGCGCACGCTGCGGCTGTCGTTTTCGTCGGTGGCCGCGGGGAGGATCGACGAGGGCGTACGGCGGCTCGCGGACACCATCAAGACGGCGCGCACCCGGCCCCCGGGCCGGGCGCAGGTCGAGCGCGCCACAGTGCCTGTGGTCTGACGACAAAGGAGACACGTATGGACGTGAACGGACTGCGGATCGCGGATCGCAAGCACATCGGCCTCGCCGAGATGCTCAAGGGCGGGGTCATCATGGACGTGACGAACGCCGAGCAGGCGAAGATCGCCGAGGACGCCGGCGCCGCCTCGGTCATGGCGCTCGAGCGCGTGCCTGCTGACATCCGCAAGGAGGGCGGGGTCGCGCGGATGGCGGCGGTGAAGAAGATTAAGGAGATCCAGCAGGTCGCCACGATCCCGGTCATGGCGAAGGCGCGCATCGGCCACTTCGTCGAGGCGCAGATCCTGGAAGCCCTCGGGGTGGACTTCATCGACGAGTCCGAGGTGCTCACGCCCGCCGACGAGCACTTCCACATCGACAAGTTCGCCTTCCGCGTGCCGTTCGTGTGCGGCTGCCGCGACCTCGGGGAGGCGCTCCGCCGCATCGGCGAGGGGGCGGCGATGATCCGGACGAAGGGCGAGGCGGGCTCGGGCAACATCGTCGAGGCCGTGCGCCACATGCGCGCGGTCGTCTCGGGCATCCGGCGGCTGACGACGCTCGGCCCCGAGGAGCTGATGGCGGAGGCGAAGACGCTCGGCGCCCCGTACGAGCTCGTGCGCTGGGTGGCGAAGGCCGGCAAGCTCCCGGTCCCGAACTTCTCGGCGGGCGGCATCGCCACGCCGGCGGACGCCGCACTCATGATGCAGCTCGGCGCCGAGGCGGTCTTCGTCGGCTCGGGCATCTTCAAGTCGAGCGACCCGGCCAAGCGCGCGAAGGCGATCGTCCAGGCGACGACGCACTTCAAGGATCCGGACGTCCTCGCGCGCGTGAGCGAAGAGCTGGGCGAGCCCATGGTCGGGCTCGAGACCTCCAAGCTCGCAGAGAAGGAGCTCCTCCAGACGAGGGGATGGTAGTGCGAGCCGCAGGCCGTCGCGGGGCTGGGGCCCCGCCGGCCGAGGCGAGCGGATGACGGAAAATGAGGTGAGGATCGGCGTCCTCGCCCTCCAGGGCGACTTCGCGCTGCACGCGAAAGCGCTGGTGCGCTGCGGCGCGGAAGCGGTGGAGGTGCGCAAGCCCGCCGAGCTCGCCACGTGCGACGGCCTCGTCATTCCCGGCGGCGAGTCCACGACGCTGCTGAAGCTCATGGACGAGTGGGGGTTCGTGCCCGCCATCGAGAAGTTCCACGCGGAGGGCAAACCGATCTTCGGCACGTGCGCCGGCCTGATCGTGCTGGCGCGCGAGGTCGAGAACCCGCGGCAGTTCTCGCTCGGCCTCATCGACGTCACCGTCGAGCGGAACGCCTACGGCCGGCAGCGGGAGTCCTTCGAGGCCTCCGGCGCCGCGCGCCTCGACGGCCCTCCCGCGCCGCTCGAGATGGTCTTCATCCGCGCGCCCCGGATCCGCCGCGTCGGCCCCGGCGTCGAGCCGCTCGCCGAGCACCGGGGAGAGCCGGTGCTGGCCCGTCAGGGCACGGTCCTGGTCGCCACGTTCCATCCAGAGCTCACGGAGGACACGGCCGTCCACCGGTACTTCTGCGACCTCGTCAGGCGCGCGCAGGCCGCCGCGTGATCTTCCACGGACGACTACGTCGTGCTGAAGTCGGCGTCGCACCTGTCGAACATCGAGCAGGCCGACGCGTTCACCCGGGCGCTGACCGCGTTCCTGGCGCGGGTCAGCCGGTGACTGGCGCGTGCGGGGACGTCGCTAATGTCGTGTCTGCGAAATCATGTCAAGAACCACCGCCACGCGGGCCCGGAGCCGACGGGCGCGTGCGACAGGGGTCGCGGGGACCCGTTCCCGCCCGGTGGGAGCGGACCGGGCGCGCCCGGATGGAGCCCAGCCGCAACGGGGCAAGCGGACGCGTGCCGCGTGGTCCCGCGACCCACTGTCACACACGCCCGTCGGCTCCGCCGCGCGTTCGTGAGCATGATTTTCGCAGACGCGACATTAGTCGGAGGTCACCCGGAGCATCTCGTCCACCGTGGTGACGCCCTCGATCACCCGGCGGAGCCCGACTTCGCGAAGGGTCATCATCCCCTCTTCCCGGGCCAGCCGTCGAATCTCGTCGATGGACGGGTTCTTCGCGATCAGGTCGCGCATCGGCTGCGTCATCGACATCATCTCGTAGAGCGCGACGCGGCCCCTCATCCCGGTGAAGTTGCAGGCGGGACAGCCCTTGCCCCGGAAGAGCGTGTAGGTACCGTACCCCGCGGGGACGTAACCGTGGGGCACGAGGCTTTCCTCCGTCACCTCGTAGCCTTCGCGACACTCCGCGCAGATCATCCGCACCAGGCGCTGGGCCACGATCAGGCGCAGGGAGGCTGAGATGAGGAAAGGAGGAATCCCCATGTCGAGGAGGCGCGCCACCGTCGACGGGCTGTCGTTGGTGTGCAGCGTCGAGAGGACCAGATGTCCCGTGAGCGCCGCCCGCACAGCGGTCTGGACCGTCTCGAGGTCCCGCATCTCGCCGACCATGATGACGTCGGGATCGGACCGCAGGAACGATCGGAGCGCGGTCGGGAAGTTCCTGCCGTCGACCGGGTCCTCGATCGTGACGATCTTGACGTCGAGCGAGTTCAGGCTCTGGAGCGCCGCGTAGAGGGTCGTGGTCTTTCCGGAGCCGGTCGGCCCGGTCACCAGCACCAAGCCGTGCTGCGCGCGGAGCGTCGCCTGGAGGCGCTCGAGGCCCGCAGCGTCGAAGCCGAGGCGTACCGGATCAAGCGTCGAGGTGTTCCGGTCGAGGATTCGAAGGATCACCCCCTCGCCGAAGACGGTGGGGAGTGTCGCCACGCGGACGTCCACTTCCAGGTCAGCGCTCCGCAGCCTGATGTGCCCGTCTTGAGGGCGACGGCGTTCGGAGATGTCGAGATCGGCCATGATCTTGATGCGGGAGGTGATCGCGGCCGCCAAGCGCCTGGGCGGCGTCATCACCTGCTGCAGGACGCCGTCGACTCGGAATCTTACCCTGAAGATGTTCTGGAACGGCTCCAGATGGATGTCCGAAGCCCGGCGCCGGATCGCATCGAGCAGGAGCATGTTGACGATGCGCATCACCGGGGCCTGATCGCTCGACGAGCGCAGCTCGACCAGGTCGAGCGACGGCTCGCTCTCGCCCGCTTCGACGATCTCGAACTCCGGCAGCTCGTCCTCGGCCTGGGTGAGCGCGTCGGCGAGCTTGGCGGCGGAGATCCGATACCACCGCTCGATCGCGCTGCGGATGGCCGATAGCGGCGCGATCCCCGGCACGATGCGGAGACCGGTGAGGAAGCTGACGTCGTCGGCGGCGGCCAGATTGGTCGGGTCGCCCATCGCGACGGTCAGGGAGCTTCCGTTGCGCTCGACCGGGATCAACTCGTACTTTCGGGCGACCTCGGCGGGGATCAGGCGGAGCAATTCGGGGTCGACCGTCTCCGGAGGCGCGAGGATCGGGAGCCTGTACTGGCGGGCGAGGAACTCGACCAGCTGGTCCTCGCTGATGAGACCCATGCCGACGAGGATCGCGCCGAGCTTTTCCTTGGTTCGGTTCTGTTCGGCCAGCGCCCTGCCGAGCGCCTCGTGACTGACGAGCCCCTTCGCCACGAGGAGCTCGCCGAGGCGCCGGCCGAGCGATGACAGGGCATGAGCATCCGATCCTGCGGCCAAGGCGTCGGCGCCGTCCCGCAGCCAGGGTGCCGGGATCTCCTCAGTGCCGGGAGCGGCGCCCTCCGTTTCGGCCCGGGAGTTCCTGATGGCGATCGCGGCGTACGAGGCGAGGGTGCGCTGGATGTAGCCGTAAGGCGGCCGGAACGGGATCGGCCGGGCCTGCGAATCCAGCGCGTTGATGAGCTCGAGCACGCCGAGCACGGTCTTCGACTGGTCGTGGATCGGGACCAGGAACATCGAGACCGTGCGGTAGTTGTTGCGCTCGTCGGACGCCCGGTCGAAACGGTACGGCCGCTCGGACGGGATGCGATACGCGTCGTGGACGTTGAGGGCGCGTCCCGTCAGGCCGACGTACCCGGTCACGCTCTGCTGGCTCATCTCGAGCGGCTCGGCCATGAGCCGCCGGCGCATCTCCTGCTCGCCGAGCCGCCGCGCGAGGGGCTCGTTCTGGACGATGGCGAAGTGGAGCTTGTTGCCTTCCCGCACGAAGATGGTGCCCGCTTCGGCGCGCGTGAACCGTCGCGCTTTGGTGAGCACGCGGTCGAGGAAGTCCGAGAGGCGTTCCTCGTTGCGCGACGAGCTGACGCGTTGGCCGGATTGCTGGTCGGTCGGCGGCGAGGGTCCCATAGGCGAGGGTCCCATAGATGTCCGTCCTTCCCGCAATCTCGATGCCAGTCGGTACTGCCTTTAAGAAATTGGTATTGCGCCTTAAGAAAGAGGGACTTCCATGCGAAGTACGCGAAGCGGATTCTGACAATTGACAAGATTCTTACCAGCCTTTTTGGAAAGTTCTCTCCCCGGTGCGGTCTTGACAAGGTTCCCCACTCGATGCAATGGTCAGACCAGCCGACCAGAAGCCCGATTCGCGGCCGTCTGACGTGAGGAGGAGGAGCGCATGGCAGCCCTGATCTGCGAGGTCGTCTACCGCGGCATCTTCCAGAAAAACCTCGCCGCGCGCATCGCGCGCGGCATCGTGCTCTCGGCGCGCAAGTCCGGCCGGTGGGGGATCGCGTTCGGCCGGTACGGCGACAGCCCGCAGCGCAACGGTATCCCGGCGAAGGACTTCGCGATCGTCGCCGACAGCAAGGAAGAGCTCGAGCAGAACATGGCCCGCTACGAGCCCAAGCACACGGACGTCACGATCGTGCTCGACGACACCCTCGCGAAGGGCGTCGAGTCGTGGGCGTGGTACGGGCTTCAGCCGATCAACAGGCTGACCGTGCCGCACGGAACGGTGCTGATGACGTCACTCCAGTCCTTCGACGAGCTCCTCAAGGACATCCACAAGAAGGACGCGATCTACACGCTCGCGCTCGTTCGCGCGAGGGCCTCGTTCTCCGGCCTCTGGGTCTACCGCGAAGACCATACGGAGGTACGCATCCTCGGCGCCCTCGCCAGGATCGCGCCGTCGTTCCTCACGCTCGACGGGGTCGGCCAGGCCATCAAGGAGATCGAATGGGGCTCGGACCTCAAGGTCGAGTCCGCCAAGAAGGCGTACGGCCGGATCGAGACGCGCGAGGTGAAGATCACCGAGGGCAGCGCCGAGATCCCGTTCTCCTTCGGACTGCCCAAGTGGTGGGAGATGCGCGAGGGCGTCACGATTCCGGCCATCCCGGTCGGCAAGCCCAAGGAGGGTGGGAAGGGCTACGTGCCCGAGCGGAACCCGTACTTCAAGAAGTACACGAGCCGGACGATGCGCCCGGTCATCGACTTCGACAAGTGCGTGAAGTGCACGCTCTGCTGGATCCAGTGCCCCGACTCCTGTTTCGACGTCATGCCCGACGGCACCTACGATGCGAACATGGAGGCCTGCTGCGGCTGCGGCGTGTGCGAGGCGGTGTGCCCGGTCGAGCAGTGCATCACCATGGTCAACGAGTCGCTGTTCGAGGACAACGCGAGCCAGTGGGAGATGTGGCGCACGGACAAGGACCGGTACCAGGCCTGGATGGCGGGGAAGATCGGCGACAAGGTGGCCACGGTCCGCTCGCACGGCTTCCGCTTCCGCGGCCAGTACGAGCAGGAGCTCAAGCGCGACCTCGACACGGGCGGCGTCGAGATCACCGCGGGCATCCCGGGCGAGAACGCCCAGCACAAGACCGTCTGAGCACAGGGAGAGACGCGCGGGTGACCGCGACTCGCGCAGCGCAATGGAACTGGTGAACGCGAGATTCCGGCGGGGCGCGGGCGTGGCGAAGCCCGGGTGCCCGCGCCCTGTTCAATAGGAGGGTCAGCACCATGGCGGTGGCGACGAAGGCGGCTCCGGCCGCGGCGGAAGACAAAGAGCTCCTGATCTCGGGCAGCGAGGCGGTGGCCGAGGCGCTGACGCTGGCCGATCTCGACGTGGTGACGGCCTACCCGATCCGGCCGTACGACACGGTCATGCAGGCGATCGCCAAGAAGATTGCCAACGGGCAGCTCGTCGCCGAGTACATCGTGGCCGAGGGCGAGCACAGCCAGTTCGAGATCGTCAAGCACGCCTCGACCGTGGGCGCCCGCGTGTTCTGCGGCTCCTCGGGGGTGGGCTGGGCGTATGCGATGGAGTGCCTGGTCGTGACCCCGCCGCTCCGCGTGCCGATGGTCTGCCTGGTCGGCAACCGGGCGCTCGACGATCCCGGCGCGTTTGGCGTCGAGCACAACGACGCGCTCTTCGTGCGGGACCTCGGCTGGATGCTCTGCTGGATCGACTCCTCCCAGGAAGCGCTCGACACGACACTGATCGCCTACCGCGTGGCGGAGGACCGGCGCATCTTCCTGCCGTGCGCGATCTCGGCCGACGGCGCGTTCCTCACGCACTCCCAGGCGCTCACGCTGGTGCCGCCGAAGGAGAAGGTGGACACGTTCCTCCCGCGGTACAACCGCGGCGATCTGCTCCTCCACCCGGACAACCCGATCACCGTCGCCCCGCAGGCGAACGAGGACTGGGTCATCGAGATCCGCCGCCAGAACGACGAGGCCATGAAGCGCGCCTCTACGGTCATCGAGGAGGCCTACGCGGACTTCCGCCGCGTCTTCGGCCGCGCGCCGGACAACCCGTGGTTCGAGGAGTACATGACCCAGGACGCGGAGGTCGTCCTCGTCGGCATGGGGACGATCTCGCTGCCGATCAAGGTCGCGATCCGCGAGATGCGGGCGAAAGGCAAGAAGGTGGGGCTCGTGCGGCTCCGATGGTTCCGGCCGTTCCCGACCGAGAAGCTCGTCGCCGCGCTCTCGAAGGCGCAGGCGATCGGGGTCATCGACCGCGATTATTCGATGGGCTCGCCGTTCATGTCGGGCGTGGTCGCCAACGAGATCCGGGCGGCCATGTACAACGCGGACCGGCGGCCGCCGCTGCTGTCGTTCATCTCCGGCCTGGGCGGCCGGGAGGTGACGCTCGAGGACGTCTACAAGGCGACGGAAATGTGCTACGGTGCCGCGAAGGCCGGCCGGTCGGACGCCAAGACCCACTGGCTGGGCGTGCGGGACTAGGAGACAGAGCGCCATGGCTGAGACGACGACGTTCACCAACGCCACGCAGATCCTGGAGCCGTTCCGTGGCGTCAAGAAGGTCACGATCGAGGAGTACTTCACCTCCGGCCACCGGACCTGCCAGGGGTGCGAGTCCGCGCTGGTCATGAAGCTCATGGTGAAGGCGGCCGGCCCCCGGACGATCGTGCTCGGCTCGACCGGCTGCATGTACGTCGCGAACACGACGTACTACACGACGCCCTGGGTGGTGCCCTGGATGCACACGCAGCTCGGCTCGTCGGGCTCCGCGGCGCTCGGCACGGCGGCCGGCCTGAAGGCGCTGATGCGGAAGGGCAAGATGAAGGCGGAGCCGATCAACGTCATCGCCTTCTGCGGCGACGGGGGCGGCGCCGACATGGGCATCGGCGCCATCTCGGCCACGCTGACCCACAAGGAGTACAACTCGCTGATCCTCCTCTACGACAACGAGTCCTACGCGAACACGGACATCCAGATCTCCGGCATGACGCCCTTCGGCGCCCACACGACCTTCAGCCCGCCCGGCCGGGCCAAGCGGATCATGCACACGCGCTGGAAGAAGAACATGGCGGGCATGATGGCCGCCGGCCATCCGGAGTGCCGCTACGTGGCCACCGTCTGCGCCTCCTACGCCGTGGAGATGATGAACCGGGTGCGGCGCGCGCTGACGATCGGCGGGCCGACGTTCATCCACTCGCTCGACCCCTGCCCCAAGGGCTGGGACTACGACCCGATGCTCTCGCACGAGCTCGGCGAGCTGGCGATCGAGACCGGCCTCTTCCCCCTGTACGAGGTGGAGGACGGCCAGGTGAGGTACTACGGCAAGACCAAGGCCATCGTCGAGGGGCGGGCGCGGAAGCCCGTGCGCGAGTACCTCCTGAAGCAGGGCCGCTTCGCCCACTTCACCGAGGAGGACCTCGCGTACTTCCAGAGGAAGGTGGACGCGATGTGGCAGACGTGGGAGATCCCCGCGGTCGTGCCGTTCAAGCGCCTCGACGCGACGAAGTCGGCGCTCGGGGCGACGTAGCGTTCGGCGCGACGTCGCGTGCTCTGACCGAAGGGCCGGGCGTGTCGAGCGCCCGGCCCGTTCTGTCTCGGGAGAAGCGCACTAGGGCGTTCGCTCTACGTTACTGAAGGAGGCGCCGATGAGACCGACCGCTTGCTGCGTTATGCGGGGCATAGCGGCGGCGATTTTCTGTTCGCCCGCGGTCGATGAGGTGGGCGCCGGAAATGGGCAACCACGACCCGACCTCAGGCGCGAGCCGCGATCAGACGCGCAACCACGCCCGGCCTCGGTTCGTTTACCAGGTAACGCGATCCTGGTGTAGGATGCGCGCGGACCACCCATCACCGAGGAGGACATGACAATGGGCCGCAACAGCGTGCGTGTCTCGATGGGGCTCCTGGCGACCGTTTTCCTGTCGGTCGGGTTGGTCGCCGTCACCACCGACGGGCCGGCCCGGGCCGCCTGGCAGCCCTCGAAGCCCGTCGAGTTCATCATCATGGCCGGCCAAGGCGGGGGGGCGGATCAGTACGCTCGCCTGATCTCGGGGTTGGTCGAGAAGCACAAGCTCGCGCCGGTGCCATTCGTGCCGGTGAACAAGGACGGCGGAGCGGGCGCGGTCGCTATGCAGTACGTCAAGGGGAAAGAGGGCGATCCCCACACGATCATGATCACGCTCTCCAGCTTTCTGATGACGCCCATCAACCAGAAACTCCCGTTCAACTACAAGGACTACACCCCGATCTCCCTCGTCGCTCTCGACAACTTCTTCCTCTGGGTTCACAAGGAGAACCCCATCACGAACGTGAGGGAGTTCGTGGCCGAGGCCCGAAAGCGCCCGATGACGGTGGGGGGGACCGGCTCCAAGCAGGAGGACGAGCTGATCTTCAGCTTCTTCGAGCAGAAGGCGGGCCTCAAGCCCTTCAAGTACGTCCCCTTCAAGGGGGGCGGGACGGTGGCGGCCAACCTGGTCGGCAAACAGGTCGAGTCGACGGTGAACAACCCGAGCGAGGCGCTCGGCTTCCACCCGGACAAGGTCCGGATCCTGGCGACCTTCGCCGAAAAGCGCCACAAGCAGTTTCCCGACTTGCAGACGATGAGGGAGCTGGGATACGACATCACGTACCAGATGCTGCGGGGGGTCTTCGGTCCCCCGAAGATGCCGGTGGAGGCCCGCGACTACTACGCGGGGCTTCTCCGAAAAGTCTTTGACCTGAACGACTTCCAGGATTTCCTCGAGAAGAACGTGCTGGATCCAAGCTTCATGGGGCCCGAGGAGTTCGGTCGGTGGGTGGCGGGCCAGCACGACCTCCACGAGCAGATCATCAAGAAGGCCGGCTGGGTGAAGTGAGGGCCTGACGCTGCAGCCGGGTCGAGAGTTTCAGCGCGCGGGCTGCCCCCGACGGGGTGGCCCGCGCGCAGGTTCGCGGAAGAGCTGTGAAGCGAGCTGAGGTTCTGGTCGCCCTCGGTCTCCTGGTCGTGGCCCTCGTGGTCCTCTCGCAGGCGATCCACCTGGGCCCGGGGTGGGGCGAGGACGGCCCGCGCGCCGGCTTCTTTCCGTTCTGGCTCGCCGTCGTCCTCGGGGTGTCGAGCCTCTGGGTCCTCGTCCAGGCCCTCCGGGCACCCGGCGGCGCCGGGGCCCGGCCGTTCTTCCCGGTCGGCGGCCGCCGGCTGGTGCTGACCGTGTTCCTCCCGATGGCCGGCGCGATCGCGCTCCTCGAGGTCGTGGGGTTTTATATCGCCTCCCTGATTTACCTCGTGATCTACATCCGGCTGACGGGGCGCCAGGGCTGGCCGCTCACGCTGGCGGTCGGCGTCCTCTTCCCGCTGATCACCTTCTTCATCTTCGAGCGCTGGTTCCTCATCCTGCTCCCGAAGGGCCTCTTCGGTGAGCGGCTGCTCCCCTTCTAAGTCGCCCGATGGAAGCGCTCCTCAACCTCGCCGCGGGGTTCGAGATCGCGATCAGCCCGTACAACCTGCTGATCGCGGCCGTGGGCGTGTTCCTCGGCGTGATCATCGGCGTCCTTCCTGGCCTCGGGGGGACGAGCGGGGTCGCGATTCTCCTCCCGCTGACCTTTACGATGCCCCCCACCTCGGCGATCGTGTTTCTCTCCTGCATCTACTGGGGGGCGCTCTTCGGGGGCGCGATCACCTCGATCCTGTTCAACATCCCGGGCGAGCCGTGGTCAGTGGCCGTCATGTTCGACGGCTATCCCATGGCTCGCGGCGGCCGGGCGGGGCAGGCGCTGGCGCTCGCCTTCATCCCGGGGTTCCTCGCCGCCTTCATTGCGATCCTCCTCTTCACGTTCTTCGCGCCCCCGCTGGCGGAGATCGCGCTTCGCTTCGGCCCCCCGGAGACGTTCGCCATCCTGCTGCTGGCGTTCAGCACCTTCACCGGTCTCGGCCGCGGCTCGCCGATGAAGACAATCGCCTCGGCCGCCCTCGGATTCATCCTGGCCTCGGTGGGGCTCGACATCGTCACCGGGCAGCCCCGTCTCACGTTCGACGTGATCATCCTGCTTTCGGGGTTCAGCTTCATCACCGCCTCCATCGGTGCCTTCGGCGTGGGCGAAATCCTTCAGTCCGCCGAAGAGCGCCTCGAGTTCCGCGGCGCCCAGGGGAAGGTCGGGCTCCGCGACCTCTGGTTGACGGTGAGGCAGACCGGCCGATGCATCGGGACCTTCATTACCGGGACCGTCCTCGGCTTCTGGATCGGAGTCCTGCCGGGCACCGGCGCCACTCCGGCCTCGTTCATGGCCTACGGTCTCGCCAAGCAGTACTCGAGGCATCCGGAGAAGTTCGGCTCCGGCGCGCCGGAGGGGATCATCTCGACGCAGAGTGCCGCCCAGTCCGCCGGCATCGGGGCGCTCCTGCCCATGGTCACGCTCGGTATCCCGGGCTCGCCGACGGCGGCGGTGATGCTCGGCGGCCTCTATATCTGGGGTCTGACTCCCGGCCCCGCGCTGTTCGTGGAGCAAAAGGATTTCGTCTGGGGACTCATCGCGAGCATGTACATCGGCAATGCGATGGGGGTCCTCCTCTGTCTGTTCCTCGTCCCGCTCTTCGCGGCGGTCCTCAGGGTCCCGGCGCCGATCCTCACCCCCCTCATCATTCTCCTGAGCGCCATCGGGGCGTATGCGGTCAAGAACACGACCCTGGACGTCTGGCTCCTGCTCGTGTTCGGCGCCCTCGGCTACATCTTCAAGAAGCTGAACTACCCGCTGGCGCCCTTCGTGGTGGCGCTCGTGCTCGGCGACATGACGGAGGAGGCCCTGCGTCAGAGCCTCATCATGTCGGGCGGCTCCCTGACGATCTTCTTCACCCGGCCCATCGCGGCGATAGGCGTGGCGATCGCGCTCGTCCTGTTCTTCCTGCCGGCGCTGGCGCCGCTCGCGCGGCGCCTGCTCCGGAGCGCGCGGCCAGCCGCCGCCCCGGGATCGTAGCGGGGTCGACCGGAGAGAGGCGCGGCGGCGGATCGAGGCCAGCGACCAGGGTGTGCAGGCGCGAGTCCGCCGGGTGTTCGGCCAGGAGTGGAGTGACCCGCTGCTGTACGATCCGACGCTCGTGACCGACCGCATGACGCTCGACACGGCCGTGGGGCAGGTCCTGGCGGTGGTGGCCGCCCCGGAGTCCACCGATGCCTCGCGCCGCGCCCTCGGGGACCGCGCCCTGGCCGCGCGCATCCGGGCCGCCCTCGCTTCGCAGTGATCTGGTATATGCTGGGGCGGTGTTCCTGGCGACGTCCTCGAGATTCCGGTGGGGACACCACCGGGTCGCACCGTCGCCCTCACCCCACGCTCTGACGAGGCCTCGATGACGAATCTGATCTGGCATGCGGTGGCGACCGACCATGTCCTGCGGGAACTGGAGACGGACCCCCATCAGGGGCTCTCGGCGGAGGAGGCCGGGCGGCGGCTCGAGCGGTACGGCCCGAACGAGCTCAGGAAGGAGGAGCGCGCCGCCCCCTGGCGCCTCTTCCTCAACCAGTTCAAGAACACCCTGATCGTCATTCTGCTGGCCGCCACCGTCCTGTCCGCCCTCGTCGGCGAGATCGTGGATGCCGGCATCATCCTGGTTATCGTCGTCTTTTCCACCGTGCTCGGCTTCATCCAGGAATACCGGGCCGAGCGGGCGCTCGAGGCCCTGAAGAAGATGCTGACGCCGACCACCACGGTGATCCGCGGAGGGACGGAGCAGGAGATCCCGTCCCGGGACCTTGTCCCCGGAGACATCATGCTCCTCGAGGCGGGCGACAGGATCCCAGCGGACAGCCGGCTGATCGAGGTCCACTCCCTCAAGTGCGACGAGGCCCCCTTGACGGGGGAGTCCATCCCCGCGGAGAAGCGACTCCAGAGTGTTCCGGAGGGCGTGCCGGTGGGGGACCGACGGAACATGGTCTTCACCGGAACGACCGTCACCTACGGTCGCGGGAAAGCGGTCGTCACTGCGACGGGGATGAAAACCGAGTTCGGCAAGATCGCCGAAGAGGTCGCGGCGGTGGTGAAGGAGGAGACGCCCCTCGAGCGGCGGACTGCCGAGATCGGCAAGTGGCTCGGCGTGATCGCCGTGAGCATCTGCGTCCTGGTGGTGGGGATCAGCACTGCCAGGGAGCTGATGGGGGGAAAGATCACGCTGGAGTTCACGATCACCATGGTGATGTTCGCCGTGGCGCTGGCGGTGGCCGCGGTTCCTGAGGCGCTGGCTGCGATCGTCACGGGAGCCCTCGCCATCGGGATGCACGCGATGGCAAAGCGGAACGCCCTCGTCAGGAAGATGCCGGCGGTGGAGACGCTGGGATGCACAACCGTCATCTGCTCGGACAAGACTGGCACGCTCACCAAGGGCGAGATGACGGTCCGCCGTCTCTACGCCGCCGGCCGGCCCATCGAGGTGAGTGGGGTGGGCTACGCCCCCGAGGGTCGCCTGAGCCCGGCGCCCACCGACGACGCCACGCAACGGCTGCTGAGAGGAGGCCTCCTTTGCAGCGACGCCGTCCTCGCCGAGACCGAGGGGCGCTGGGGCGTCAGGGGGGATCCGACCGAGGGCGCTCTGGTGGTCCTCGCGGTCAAGGCCGGGCTGCACCAGGTCGAGACGCGCCTCGAGTGGGAGCGGGTCGGGGAGTTCCCGTTCAGCTCTGAGCGGATGCGGATGACGACCATCCACCGGTCGCCCGAACGGAGGATCGTCGCGTTCATGAAGGGCGCCCCCGAGGTCGTCCTGGAGCGGTCGGCGTCGCTCCTCCACGGCGACCTGCCGCAGCCGCTCTCGGCGGCCGACCGCCGGAAGATCCTGGAGGTCAACGAGGAGATGGCGAGGGATGCCCTGCGTGTCCTCGCCGTGGCCTACAGGGAGTTGCCGCCGACGGACGGCTATGGCGAGGATTCCGTGGAGGGCGAGATGACCTTTCTCGGCCTCATCGGGATGATGGACCCGCCGCGTGAGGAGGCCATCGAGGCGGTGCGGGTGTGCCAGCAGGTGCACATCAAGCCGATCATGATCACGGGGGACCACAAGCTGACGGCTGTCGCCGTCGCCAGAGAGTTGCGCCTCTTCCAGGAAGGCGATCTCGTGCTGACCGGCGACGAGCTCGGCAAGCTCGGCGACGAGGAGTTCGAGGCCATCGTCGAGAAGGTGACCGTCTACGCCCGGGTGTCGCCCATGGACAAGCTGAAGATCATCCGGGCCTGGAAGAAGAAGGGCGAGGTGGTCGCCATGACCGGCGACGGCGTCAACGACGCCCCGGCCCTCAAGCACGCCGATATCGGGATCTACGACAACATCAAGAAGTACTTGACGTACCTCCTCCGAGCGAACATCACCGAGGTGGTGGTCCTGGGCGGCGTGGTCATGTTCACGGAACCGGAGTTCCTGCCGCTGCTGCCCGCCGCAATCCTCTACATCAACCTGGCAACGGACGGGCTCCCGGCGCTGGCGCTGGGCGTGGCCCCGCCCGATCCCGACATCATGCAGCGGCCGCCACGGGACCCGAAGGAGAGCGTGTTCTCCCGTGACGTCAGGACGCTCATCCTGATGGGCGTGCTCATCGAATGCCCCATCTTTCTGTGGGTCTTTATCCAGAACTTCGCCAACCTCGAGGTGGCCCGGACGAAAGTGTTCTTCCTGTTCGTGATCATCGAGTTGATGCTTGCCATCAACTTCCGCTCCCTGCGGTTCAGCCTTGTCCAGGCCCCGCCGCACAAGTGGCTCCTGCTCGCCATCGGCTGGGAGCTCGCCATGATCGCGGGCCTGATCCAGCTCCCGGCCGTGCGCGACGCCTTCGGGATCACCCTCCCGACGATGCGGGATCTGTTCCTGATCGTCGCGTTGGGGGTCGGCATCATGGCGACCATTGAGGTCACCAAAGGCGTGCTGCGGGCGAAGACGGCCGCGCGGGCGTGATTCGATGACCGCGCCCGACCGCCGCAAGCCGGCCGCGTCTCGGAGCGGGCGCGAGATGGGCATCGAGCCCGTCAAGTCCACGCGGATCTACCAGGAGATCGTCCGCCAGGTCAGGCAGATGATCGCGGAGGGGCGGCTCAAGAGCGGTGACCGGCTCCCGCCCGAGCGGGACCTCGCGGAGAAGTTCCTGGTGAGCCGCACCTCGGTCCGCGAGGCGCTCCGCGCGCTCGAGAGCCTCGGCCTCATCGCGATCCGTCCGGGCGAGGGGACGTTCGTCCGCGAGGTGTCGGTCGAGTCGCTGATCGAGCCTCTGGCGCTCGTCCTGACCTCGCAGCGGGAGGCGATCCACGAGCTCTTCGAGGCGCGCCGGCTCCTCGAGCCCGCCATCGCCGCGCTCGCCGCGGGCCGCGCGACCCCCGAGGAGATCCAGGAGATGGAGCGGATCCTCGCGGAGCAGGCCAAAGAAGTCGCCGCCGGCCACACCGGCTTGGCCCAGGACGCGCAGTTCCACGCGGCGATCGGCACGGCCGCGCACAATCGCGCGATCACGCGGATCGTCCACGCGATCATGGACCTGCTCGCGCAGAGCCGCGAGGAGTCGCTGAACACGCCGGGGCGGCCGACCCGCTCGCACCAGGACCATCGCGGGATCCTCGCCGCGATCGCGGCGCGCGACGAGCGGCGCGCCCGGCAGGCGATGCTCGACCACGTCGAGGCGGTCGAGATCCTCGTCCTCGGCAAGGACCTCGGCCGGGCCCGGGGACGCAAGAAGTTGTCTTGACCGGCGTGCCCGCCGCGTCTATACTGCCGTCGCTATGAGGAGGACCACGTCGCGGGTGCTGTCGCTGGGGCTGATTCTCCTGGCGCTGCCGGGCCTGCCCGGAGCATCCGCGAAGTAATTCGACATCGGATGCCACGGGCAGGGAAAGCCCGTGGCGATGGCAGATAGCGAGGGCCACGGGTGCAACGACCCGTGGCCCTTTGTGTTTCACCGGATGTCGGGGTGAGGCTTCGAGGTGAGGGTGAAGGTTGAGAAACGTTGACACAAGTGATCTCCATCCAGTAGTCTTAAAAGGCTTTTTTCTCATTCAGGACGGAGACCCAAGCCCAAGATGAAATACGTCTACTCGTTCGGGGCCGGCCGTGCGGAAGGGTCGTCCCTGATGCGCAACCTGCTGGGCGGCAAGGGGTGCGAGCTCGCCGAGATGACGAACCTCGGGATCCCCGTGCCTCCGGGGTTCACGATCACCACGCAGGCGTGGTCGCGCTACACCAAGGCGGGCCGCCAGTGGCCCGTGGGACTGTGGCCCCAGGTGCTCGAGGACCTCGCGAAGCTCGAAGCCCTCACCGAGCGCACCCTGGGCGACCCGAAACGCCCGCTCCTCGTTTCGGTCCGGTCGGGGGCGCGGACGTCCATGCCCGGCATGATGGAGACGGTCCTCAACCTCGGCCTCAACGACCAGACGGTCGAGGGCGTCGCCGCATTGACGAAGAACGAGCGGTTCGCGTGGGACTGCTACCGCCGCTTCATCACGATGTTCGCGAGTGTCGTGCTCGGCATTCGCCGCGAGGCGTTCGACGAGCACCTCCACGCCGTCAAGGCGCGCCTCGGCGTGAAGTCGGACCCCGAGGTCCCCGCCGACGAGCTCCGGAAGCTGACGCAGACGTTCAAGGACATCGTCAGCGGGCGCACGGGCTCGCCCTTCCCGCAGGACCCGAAGGCGCAGCTCCGGCTCGCCATCAGCGCCGTGTTCGACTCCTGGTTCGCGAAGAAGGCGACCGAGTACCGGCGGATCCACTCCATTCCAGCGGACTGGGGAACCGCCGTGACGGTCATGGCGATGGTGTTCGGCAACCTCGGCGAGACCTCCGGCACGGGCGTCGGCTTCACGCGCGACCCGCGCACGGGTGAGCGGCGCTTCTACGCCGAGTTCCTCGCCAACGCCCAGGGCGAGGACGTGGTGGCGGGCCTCCGGACGCCCGAGCACATCGAGGAGCTCCGGGCGCGCATGCCGAAGATCTACGCGGAGCTGGTCACGATCGCGGACCGCCTCGAGCGCCACTACAAGGACATGCAGGACATCGAGTTCACGATCCAGGACGGGACGCTCTATGTGCTCCAGACGCGCGGCGGCAAGCGGTCGGCCGCCGCGGCAGTACGGGTCGCGGTGGACCTCGTGCGCGAGAGCGTCATCGACCGGCACACCGCGCTCCTGCGCGTCCCGCCGCACGACCTCCACCAGGTGCTCCACCCGCGGCTCGACGACGCGGACAAGGAGCGGGCGGTCGCGGCCGGCCGGCTCCTCGCGCGGGGCTTGCCCGCCGCCCCGGGCGCCGCCGTCGGCCGCGCCGTCTTCAACGCCGACCGCGCTGTCGAGTGGGCGAAGAACGGCGAGCGCGTCATCCTCGTGCGGCCCGAGACCTCGCCGGAGGACGTCGCCGGGATGTACGCGTCGCAGGGCATCGTGACGGCCCGCGGTGGCCGCACCTCCCACGCGGCGGTGGTGGCGGTGGGCATGGGCAAGTGCTGCGTCGTCGGCGCCGGCGACATCGTCGTGGACGAGGAGCGCCACGCGTTCACGGCCGCCGGCCGGACGGTGCGGGAGGGCGACGTCATCTCGATCGACGGCGAGACCGGCGAGGTGATCCTCGACGCGGTCCAGACGCTCGCCGGCGAGCTGGGCGACGAGTTCAAGGAGTTCCTCCGCTGGGCGGACGACGCGCGCACCCTCGGCGTGCGGGCCAACGCCGACACCCCGGAGGATGCCCGCAAGGCCCGCGAGTTCGGCGCCGAGGGCATCGGGCTCGTGCGCACCGAGCACATGTTCTTCGCCGCGGACCGGATCCCGATCGTGCGCGACATGATCATGGCGACCGACCCGGCGACGCGCCAGGCGGCCGTGAAGAAGCTGCTGCCGTTCCAGCGCGAGGACTTCATGGGGATCTTCCGCGCGATGGACGGCCTGCCCGTGACGATCCGCCTGCTCGACCCGCCGCTGCACGAGTTCCTCCCGAAGTACACCGATCTCCTCGAGGAGTACACGCGCCTCGACGCGCACCACATGGACCGCGAGCGGCTCGAGGCGATGATGGCGAAGGTGCGCTCGCTCCAGGAGGCGAACCCGATGCTGGGCCACCGCGGCTGCCGGCTCGGGATCACGTACCCGGAGATCTACGACATGCAGGTGCGCGCGATCATGGAGGCGGCGTGCCGGGTCGCGGCGCAGGGCGTGCGCGTCGAACCCGAGATCATGATCCCGCTCACGGGGACCATCGGCGAGATGACGCTCACGTACGAGCAGACGAAGAAGGTCGCCGACGGGATCATCGCCGAGACGGGCGTGCCGGTGAAGTATCTCATCGGGACGATGATCGAGGTGCCCCGGGCGGCGCTGATCGCCGACAAGATCGCGCAGGTTGCCGAGTTCTTCTCGTTCGGCACCAACGACCTCACGCAGATGACGTTCGGGTACAGCCGGGACGACGTCGCGAAGTTCCTGCCCGAGTACCTCCAGAAGGGGCTCCTGCCGTCCGACCCCTTCTCCGTCCTCGACCAGGAGGGCGTCGGGGAGCTCATCAAGCTCGGTATCGAGCGCGGCCGCCGGGCGCGGCCCGACCTCAAGGTCGGCATCTGCGGGGAGCACGGCGGCGAGCCGTCGTCGGTCGAGTTCTGCCACCGGGTGAACATGACGTACGTGTCGTGCTCGCCGTTCATGATCCCGATCGCGCGGCTCAGCGCCGCGCAGGCCCGGATCAAGGCGCGTCAAGCGTCGGAAGGGATCCCCAATGCCTAGCTTCGAAGGTGTCTTCATCCCGGTCACGACGCCGTTCCGCGGCGACGACGTCGCCCCCGAGCGACTCCAGGCGAACCTCCGGAAGTGGAACGCGACGGCGCTCCGCGGCTACGTGGTGCTCGGCTCCACGGGCGAGTTCCCGATGCTGAGCGAGGCGGAGCGCGACCGCGTCCTCGCCGGGGCGCGCGAGGCGATCCCCCGCGACAAGGTCTTCATCGCCGGGACCGGGACGAACTCGACGCTGCACACCATACGCCAATCGAAGCGGGCGGCCGAGCTGGGCGCGGATGCGGCGATCGTGATCACGCCGCACTACTTCACGAAGGGGTTCTCGCAAGCCTCGGCGCAGATCGGTCACTACCTCGCCGTCGCGGACGCGTCGCCCATTCCCATCATGATCTACAACTTTCCCGCGAATACCGGGATCAATCTCGAGGCCGAGACCGTCGCGAAGATCGCCCAGCACCCGAACGTCTGCGGCATCAAGGACTCCTCGGGGAACATCCCCCAGTGCGCCCAGATCATCGACCAGACGCCGAAGACCTTTCACGTCCTCGTCGGCGCGGCCTCGGCGCTGCTGCCGTCGCTCGCGATCGGCTCGTCGGGCGGCATCGTGGCGCTCGGCCTGATCTCGGCGCGCGAGTTCTGCGACGTGTACGCGCTCGCCCGGGCCGGCCGGTGGGACGAGGCCAGGGAGATCGCGGCGCGGATGATGGCGGCCGATCGGGGCATCGCCGGCCGGTACGGCATCGGCGGGCTGAAGGCGGCGCTCGATCTGCAGGGGTTCTACGGAGGGCCGTGCCGGCAGCCCCTCGGGACGCCCGACGGGGACACGATCGCCGACATCACGGAAGTCCTGGCGACGGCCGGACTGCTCTAGGAGGAACG
>JACPCG010000148.1 GCA_016179925.1 Candidatus Rokuibacteriota bacterium
GCCAAGGTCGCGGTCGCCTCGACCAAGCGCGACGTGGACCCGATCGGCGCCTGCGTGGGGCTCCGCGGCACGCGCATCCAGGTCATCAGCCGCGAGCTGCGCGGCGAGAAGATCGACATCATCGAGTGGTCGCACGATCCGGCGACGTTCGTGGCGCGCGCGCTGTCGCCGGCGAAGGTGTCGTCCGTCGTGATCGCGGCGGCGGCCGAGCCGGACGGGCAGCCGTCGGCCCTCGTGGTCGTCCCGGACAACCAGCTTTCGCTGGCGATCGGCAAGAAGGGCCAGAACGCGCGCCTGGCGGCGAAGCTGACCGGCATGCGGATCGACATCAAGAGCGAGGCGGAGGTCGAGGCCGAGCGCGCGTCCGGCGAGGCTCGGTCGGCGGACCGCGCGGCCCTGATCGCGCTCGCGCCGGTGAGCCCGCAGCTCGTGGAGGCGCTGATCGCGGCGGGGCTCGGCTCGCTGGGGGCGATCGCCAAGGCCGGGCGCGAGAAGCTCGGGCTCGTCGCCGACATCGGCGATCGCGCCGAGGCGATCTACGCCGCGGCCGAAGCGTGGGTGGCGGCGCACCCGCCGGCGCCAGGGACGCCGGTCAGGGACGAAGCGCCGCCAAAGGCGTCCGAGGAGACGGCGGCCTCCGCATGACGCGCGAGCCGAGCCGGACCTGTCTTGGATGCCGTCAGGTGAGAGCCCGGCGCGCCCTCGTGCGTCTGGTGAGGCGGAGCGACGGCGTCGTGGTGGCCGACCCGCACGGCACCGCGGCCGGGCGGGGCGCCTGGGTGTGCCCGGAGGAGTCGTGCCTCGAGCGCGCACTCCAGCCGGGCCGGCTGGCCCACGCCTTCAGGAAGCCATGTGAGGCTGGGAAGAATCTCTCGGAGGAGGTGAGGGGGCTGTGGCCGCAAAGATAAAGCTGATGGAGCTTGCGAAGGAGCTCGGGGTGACCAGCAAGGAGCTGATGGTCGCGGCCGACGAAATGGGTCACAAGGGCGTCCGTGCCATGAGCCCTCTGGACACTGCGCTCGCCAACGCGC
This sequence comes from Candidatus Rokuibacteriota bacterium, assembly GCA_016179925.1. GTDB lineage: Bacteria > Methylomirabilota > Methylomirabilia > Rokubacteriales > CSP1-6 > JACPCG01. The sequence goes on from JACPCG010000148.1 coordinate 1,032, forward strand.
TGCGCGTGAAGCTCGGCCGCGGGCGCGAGCTGCCCGAGGAGCCGAAGCCGAAGCGGGCGGTGAAGCCCAAGGCGCCGAAGGAGCCGAAGGAGGCCGCCGGCGCGGCGTCGGCCAAGAAGCGTGTCTCGCGCGTCAAGAGGGCTGCGGAGCCTGTGGTCGAGGAGGCGCCCGCGGAGATCAAACCCGCGGCGACGATCGTCAAGCCGAAGCCCGCGGCCCCGCCGGTGGAAGGGGTCCCGGAGCCTCCGCTCGTGCCGAAGCGCGAGCCCGAGATCGTTCCCGAGCCAGTCGCGGTCGCGCCGGCGCCCGAGCCGGCGCCCGTGCCGGTGAAGCCGGCCGCGACCGTGGCGCCGCCGCCCGTGGCCCCGACGGTCAGGAAGCCGGAACCGAAAATTGTTCCGTATCGCCCGCTCGAACGGCCCGCGCCGACGCCATCCGCGCCCCCGCGGCGGCCGCCCACGGGGCCCTTCGCCCCTCCGCGCGTGACGGTGCTGCCGGTGCGGCCCGCCGCGCCGCCGCGTCCCGCTCCGCCTGCGGCGCCTGCGGCCCCGGCTGCGCCGCCGCGCCCCGCGGCGGCCGCCGCGGCCGTCGAGGCGCCACCCGCGCCCCCGGTCGAGGTCAAGCGGGAGCTGATCCGCGTGCCCGAGTCGGTCACGGTCGGCGAGCTGGCCGAGAAGATGCGCCGGAAGTCGGGTGAGGCTGGCCGAGAAGATGCGCCGGAAGTCGGGTGAGGTCATCAAGGCGCTGCTCGAGCTCGGCGTCATGGCGACGGTCAACGAGATGCTCGACCCGACGGCGGCGAAGCTCGTCGCGGACAAGTTCAACTTCGACATCGAGGTCCGGTCCGTCGAAGGCGACGTCGTCGACGAGGAGGATCTCGATCCCGCGCAGCTCAAGCTCCGCCCGCCGGTCGTCACGGTCATGGGCCACGTCGACCACGGCAAGACGTCGCTCCTCGACGCCATCCGGAAGTCCAAGGTCGCCGAGAAGGAGTTCGGCGGGATCACGCAGCACATCGGCGCCTACCAGGTCGAGACGAAGCACGGCAAGGTCACGTTCCTCGACACGCCGGGCCACGAGGCGTTCACGGCGATGCGGGCCCGCGGCGCCCAGGCGACCGACATCGTCATCCTCGTCGTCGCGGCGGACGACGGCGTGATGCCGCAGACGCAGGAGGCCATCAACCACGCGCGGGCGGCGAACGTGCCGATCGTCGTCGCGATGAACAAGATCGACAAGCCGGAGGCCGATCCGGAGCGCGTGAAGCGCGAGCTGGCGAACCTGGACCTCGTGCCGGAGGAATGGGGCGGGCAGACGATCTACGTCCCGACCTCGGCGAAGAAGGGCACCGGCATCGACCAGCTCCTCGAGATGACCGCGCTCCAGTCCGAGATCCTCGAGCTCCGGGCCAACCCGAACCGCGCGGCGAAGGGCGTCATCATCGAGAGCCGGCTCGACCGCGGCCGGGGCCCGGTCGCGACCGCGCTCATCCAGAGCGGCACGCTCAAGGAGGGCGACGCCGTGGTCGTCGGCGCCCACTCGGGCCGGATCCGCGCGCTCGTCGACCCCAGCGGCAAGAAGGTCAAGAGCGCGGGCCCGTCGGACGCCGTCGAGGTCCAGGGGCTCTCCGGCGTGCCGGCCGCGGGCGACGTCCTCGTGGCGGTCTCCGACGAGCGCAAGGCGCGGCAGATCGCGACCATGCGCCAAGATCGCGAGAAGCTCAAGGGCAAGGCCTCGACGCGCATCACGCTCGAGGGGCTGCAGAAGCAGATCCAGACGGGCGAGGTGAAGGAGCTCCGGCTGGTCCTCAAGGCCGACGTGCAGGGCTCCGTCGAGGCGGTGGCGGAGGCGCTCGAGCGCCTCTCGACCGACGAGGTGAAGCTCAAGGTCATCCACGGCTCGGTCGGCGCCATCAACGAGAGCGACGTCATGCTCGCCTCCGCGTCCAACGCCGTCGTCATCGGCTTCAACGTGAAGGCTGAGCCGAAGGCGGCGGGTCAGGCGCAGGCAAACGGCGTGGACATCCGGAGCTACAACGTCATCTACGACGTGATCAACGACCTCAAGGCGGCGCTGGCCGGGATGCTCGCCCCCGAGATCCGGGAGACGGCGCTCGGGAAGGCCCAGGTGCGTCAGATCTTCGTCATCTCCAAGCTCGGCCCGATCTGCGGCTCGTACGTGGCGGAAGGCAAGGTGGTCCGCAACGCGAAGGTGCGGGTCCGGCGCGGGGAGGCCCTCGTGGCCGAGGGCACGGTTGGCTCGCTCAAGCGGTTCAAGGACGACGTCCGCGAGGTGCTCGCCGGCCTCGAATGCGGCATCGGCGTGGACGGCGTCAGCGGGATCCAGCCTGGCGACGTCCTCGAGGTCTACACGACCGAGGAAGTGGCGCGCACGCTCTAGCCTGGACGATTCATGAACGCCGAACGCGCGAGACGGACGGTGGCACGAGGAGAGCGGCCCCGGGAGGAGTCGCTCGACCACGCGGTCGGCGGCCCGCGCGTCCCGTCGCGGCTGGGCTCCATCCGGCGCGCGGGATCCGCGGCCACGCGGCGGGAACGGGTCTCGTCGACCCCTCCCGGGGCCGCGTTCCTCGTGCCGCCGTCCGACCGGCGCGAGCGGCGTTCATGAATAATCCAGGCTAGAGGTCGGCGCCGGAGGGTTCCGTGGCGACGGCGCGTGTCGCGCTGGGGATGGTCGAGCTTCACCTGCCGGACGTCGGCTCCCTGAAGGAAAAGCGGCACGTCCTCAAGGGTCTCAAGGAGCGGGTGCGCGCCCGCTACGAGGTCTCGGTGGCGGAGGTGGACCACCAGGATGTGTGGCAGCGCGCCACCCTCGCCGTCGCGTACGTCTCGGCCGACGCCCGGCACGCCAGCGAAGTGGTCTCCAAGGCGATGGACTTCATCGAGGACCACGTGGAAGGGCGCGTGATCGAGTCGTCCGTGGAGGTGCTCTGATGCAGGGCAAGCGTCTCGACCGCGTGAACCAGCTGATCAAGGAGGAGATCTCGACGCTGCTCCAGCGCGAGCTGAAGGACCCGCGGCTCGGCTTCGTCACGGTGACGGAGGTCGAGACCGCGAAGGACCTGCGCGTGGCCAAGGTCTTCGTCTCGGTGCTGGGCGACGAGCACACGTGGGCGTCGTCGCTCGCGGCGCTGGCGAGCGCGCGGGGCTTTATCCGCAACTGGCTCAGGCACCATCTCGACCTGCGCGTCACGCCGGAGCTCGACTTCAGGCCCGATCGGTCGATGGAGCACGCCGCCCGGATCCAGGCACTCCTCCGCGACCTCGACGAGGGCTCGCGGTCGTGAGCTCGGGCGCCCTCTGCACCGGGACGTCGCCGGCCGCCGCGGTGCTGGCGCCGCTCGGCCGGGACGGCGGGCGGGCGCTCATGCTGGGCCACGTCCATCCCGACGCCGACGTGCTGGGGACGCTCCTGGCGCTCGGCCTGGCGCTCGAGGCTCGCGGCTGGAGCGTGACGTACGGGGGCCCTCACCCGGCACCCCCCGCGCTGGATTTCCTTCCGGGGGTGGAAAGGTACCGGCGGCTCGCCACGCTCGACGGCGCGTTCGACGTCGCGGTGCTGACCGACTGCCCGAACCCGCAACGCACCGAAGGGCTCATCGAGCAGGCGCGCCGCGCCTCGGCGGTCGTCCTGAACATCGACCACCATCCGGACAACCGGCGCTACGGCGACGTGAACTGGATCGACCTCTCCGCCGCGGCGACCGGCGAGATGGTCTACGAGCTCCTCCTCGCGCTCGAGGCACCGCTCACGCCGGCGATCGCCACCAATCTCTTCACCGCGGTCCACACCGACACGGGCTCGTTCCGATACTCCAACGTCACGCCGCGGACGTTTCGGATCGCCGCGGCCCTCGTCGCCGCGGGCGCGGAGCCGGCGTTCGTCTCGCAGGCGCTCTACGAGCGGCGGGCGCCCGACGCTCTCCGCTGGCTCGGTGAGGCCCTCCGGCGCATCGAGGTGAGCGACGAGGGACGGCTCGCCTGGCTCGCGCTGCCCTCGGACGGGGTGGAGGAGGCGCTCGTCGAGTCGGAGGAGCTGGTGAACTACCCGCGCTCCATCGCCACCGTGCGCGTGGCGTGCCTCTTCCGCGAGCGCGGCCGTGAGGTGAAGGTGAGCCTGCGCGGCAAGGGGGACGTGGACGTCCAGCGGATCGCCGCCGAGTTCGGCGGTGGCGGCCACCGGAACGCGGCCGGGTGCACCGTGGACGGCCCGCTCGCCGAGGCGATGCGCCGAGTGCTGGCGGCCGTGCGGCGGGCGTTGGCGGAGCGTAAGGGGCCGTCGGCGGCGAGCGAGGCGGCGCGGTGAGTGCGGTGGCCGGCAGGTCCGGAGTGCTCGCCGTGGACAAGGGGCCCGGGGCGACATCGTTCGACGTCGTCGCGCTCGTCCGCAGGCGGCTCGGCGTCCGCCGCGTCGGTCACGCCGGGACGCTCGATCCGGAGGCGACCGGCGTCCTGCCGATCCTCATCGGCGAGGCCACGAAGCTCACGCCGTACCTCATGGACCAGGACAAGGAGTACGTCGCGACGGTGCGCTTCGGCGGCTCGAGGAGGCCTGCCGGCCGTTCGTCGGCCGGGTCAGGCAGGTCCCGCCGATGTACTCGGCGGTCCACCACCAGGGCCGGCGCCTCTACGAGCTCGCGCGGAAGGGCATCGAGGTGGATCGCGCGCCTCGGGAGGTCGTCGTCCATTCGATCGCCGTCGAGGACGTGGCGCCCCCGCGGGCCACGCTCCGCGTCGTGTGCGGCAAAGGCACATACGTGCGCGTCCTCGCGGCCGACCTCGGCGCAGCGCTCGGCGTGGGCGGCGCCGTCGAGCGTCTGGTCCGAAGCCGCGTGGGCCCCTTCGCGCTGCGCGACGCCGTCGCGTGGGCCGAGCTGACGCAAGGCGAGGACGACCTCTGGGCGCGCGTCCGGCCTGCCGAGGCGGCGCTGACCGACTGGCCGCGCGTGGATCTCGACGAGCGGAGCGCGGCCGCGTTCGGCCACGGCCAGGCGGTGGACGTGGCGCCGGCCGATGACGGAGAGGACCGGCCCGTGAGGGTCTACGATCGCGCCGGCGCGCTGATCGGCGTCGGCGCCCTGAGCGCGAACGGGAGAAGGGTCCGGCCCGTTCGAATCCTGCATGCGGATCGTCCGGGGACTCGAATCCTTCCCGCCTGACGCGGGCCCGAGCGCCGTCGCGCTCGGCGTCTTCGACGGCATCCACCTGGGCCATCGCGCGATCCTCGGGACGGCCGTCGCCCAGGCGCGGCGGCACGGCCTCGCGGCGCTCGCGTGCACCTTCGAGCCGCATCCCATCAACGTGCTCCAGCCGGGGCGAGCCCCGCTGCCGCTCACGACGCTCCCGGAGCGGCTCGAGCTGATCGCCGAGACGGGCATCGACACGACCGTGGTCATCACCTTCACGCCTGCCGTGGCGGCCGTCGAGCCGGAGGCGTTCGTTCGAGACGTGCTCGTCGGGACGCTCCGGGCGCGCCACGTGGTCGTCGGCTTCAACCATCGGTTCGGACGCGGCGCCCGCGGCGACGCGCGCCTCCTCAAAGCGCTCGGCGCCGAGCTCGCCTTCCACACTCACGTCGTCCCACCCACGACCGTGGACGGTGTCCCGGTCTCCTCGTCGGAGATCCGCGCCGCGCTGCAGGCCGGCGACCTTCCCCGGGCGGCGAAGCTCCTCGGACGTCCCTACGCGGTGCAGGGGGAGGTGGTGCGCGGTGTGGGCCGGGGACGCACGCTCGGCTTTCCCACCGCGAACGTGAATACCGGCCGCCCGCTGCCGCTGCCCGCCGGCGTCTACGCCTGCCACGCGTTCCTCGGGTCCGCCCGCTACCGGGCTGTGACCAACGTCGGCGTCCGCCCGACGTTTGGCGAGGGGGAGCTCTCCGTGGAGGCACATCTGCTTGATTTCTCGGGAGATCTCTACGGGAGCAGGATCAACCTCCAGTTCCTCTGGCGCCTGAGGGACGAGATGAGGTTTCCGGATGCCGAGGCCCTCCGGACGCAGATCGCCCAGGACGTCGCCGCGGTGCGCCGAGACTCCTGAAGCCCCAGAACTTTACTTCCAGCAGGCCCCGTGGTATGTTTCGTATCTGCTGACAAAAAAAGCAGTTTTTTGAACCCGCCCTGGTGGGGCTCGACTCCCCGGGACGAGGCGATTGTAAGGAGGCCTTCCCATGCCGCTGACTGTTGACAAGAAGAAGGGCTTGATCGAGCAGTTCCGCGTCCACGAGGGTGACACGGGATCGCCCGAGGTCCAGATCGCGCTCCTGACGGAGCGGATCAACGGGCTGACCGATCACTTCAAGCAGCACAGCAAGGACCACCACTCCCGGCGGGGTCTCCTGATGCTCATCGGCAAGCGCCGGAGCCTCCTCGAGTACCTCAAGAACAAGGATGCGGAACGGTACCGCACCATCATCGACAAGCTCGGAATCCGCAGGTGACGGGTTCCCTTTCCTTGACTTGGTCCTCGGACGCGACGATTCCGGGGGTCCCCGAGCGGGCGACACCAGGGCCCGCTCCACACAGCGGTCGCCGGATTCCGGACGACGCGCGAGGACGAATTTCCAGATGAGCCATACGGTAGAGATCGAGATCAACGGCCTCCCGTTCTCCATCGAGACCGGGAAGGTGGCCAAGCAGGCCGACGGCGCAGTGGTCGTCCGCTACGGCGGCACGGTGGTGCTCGCCACGTGTGTCGCCGCGCCGAGTGTGAAGGAAGCGCAGGACTTCTTCCCGCTGACGGTCGAGTACCGCGAGCGCATGTACGCCGGCGGGCGGATCCCCGGCGGCTACTTCAAGCGCGAAGGCGCGCCGGTGAAGAAGGAGACGCTGACCTCGCGGCTGATCGACCGGCCGATCCGGCCGCTCTTCCCCGACGGCTTCCGCAACGAGGTCCAGGTGATCTGCCTGACGATCTCGGCCGACCCGCAGAACGATCCGGACATCCTCGCGATGAACGGAGGCTCGGCGGCGCTCTGCCTCTCGGGCATCCCGTTCGACGGCCCGGTCGGCGCCGTGCGTGTGGGGCTCGTCGACGGCACGTTCATCGCCAATCCCACGAACGACCAGCAGGCCGCCTCCAGCCTCGAGCTCGTCATCGCGGGCACCGAAGAGGCCGTGCTGATGGTCGAGTCCGGCGCCAGGGAGGTGCCCGAGGAAACGATGCTCGAGGCGATCGCGTTCGGCCACGCCGAGTGCAAGCGGCTGGCGCGCGCACAGAAGGACTTGGTCGCCAGGGCGGGGAAGCCGCGCTGGAGCTTCGACGCGGCCGCGGGGACCGATGCCGAGCTCACCGGCCGCGTGCGGAGCCTCGCCGCCCAGAAGCTCGCCGCCGTGCTCACGACCCACGAGAAGCAGGCGCGCAGCGAGGCGGTCAGCCGCGTGTTCGGCGAGGTCTGGGCCGCGCTCGCGCTGGACGAGGCGAAGAAGCCGGCCGTGCGCGCCGCGTTCGAGGCCGTCGAGAGCGCCGAGGTGCGGCGGCTCATCGTCGAGAAGGGGATGCGGGTGGACGGCCGGAAGGTCACCGAGATCCGCCCGATCTCGATCGAGCTGTCGTACCTGCCGCGCGCCCACGGCTCGACCGTGTTCACCCGCGGCGAGACCCAGGCGCTCGTGGCGGCCACCCTCGGCACCAAGTCCGACGAGCAGAAGATCGAGGCGCTCGAGGGCGAGATCTGGCGGCACTTCATGCTCCACTACAATTTCCCCTCGTTCTCGGTTGGCGAGGTCCGGCGCTTCGGCGGGCCCTCGCGGCGGGACATCGGCCACGGCGCGCTCGCCGAGCGCGCGGTCGAGGCCGTGCTGCCGCCGAAGGAGGAGTTCCCGTATACGATCCGCGTCGTCTCCGACATCCTCGAGTCGAACGGGTCGTCCTCGATGGCGACGGTCTGCGGCGCCTCCCTCGCCCTCATGGACGCCGGCGTGCCGATCAAGTCGCACGTGGCCGGCATCGCCATGGGCCTGGTCAAGGAGGGCGACAAGTACGGGATCCTGACCGACATCATGGGGACGGAGGACCACTACGGCGACATGGACTTCAAGGTCGCCGGGACCGAGAAGGGGATCACGGCCCTCCAGATGGACATCAAGATCGCCGGGGTGTCGCTGGACATCATGCGCTCTGCGCTCCGGCAGGCGCGCGAGGCGCGCCTGACCGTGCTCGGCAAGATGCGTGAGGCGATCGAAAAGCCAAGGCCGGAGCTCTCCCCTTACGCGCCGCGGTTCGTCACGATCAAGATCCGCACCGAGAAGATCCGCGAAATCATCGGCCCCGGCGGGAAGATCATCCGCGGCATCCAGGAGCAGACGGGCACCAAGATCGACGTCGAGGACGATGGGCGGGTGACCGTCTTCTCGCCCGATAACGAGTCGGTGCAGAAGGCGCTCGCGATCATCCAGGACATCTGCCGCGAGGTCGAGCTCGACCGGATTTATCTAGGCAAGGTGAAGAAGATCGTCGAGTTCGGTGCGTTCGTCGAGGTGATCCCCAACACGGAAGGGCTCCTGCACATCTCGCAGATCGCCGAGACGCGCATCCGCTCGGTCCAGGACGTCCTGACCGAGGGCGACGAGGTGCTCGTCAAGGTCATCGAGATCGACCCGAGCGGCAAGATGCGGCTCAGCCGCAAGATGGCGTTGCGCGACCAGCCGGCGCTCGCCGACAAGGAAAAGCTCAAGAACCCGCAGGCCGCCAACCCCCCGCGCGCCTGAAAGGCGGTGGCCCGTGACTGAAGGCTACCGGAAGAGCCTCCTTCCGAACGGCACCCGTGTCGTGACGGAGCGGATGGACCACGTCCGGTCGGTCGCCGTCGGCGTGTGGGTCGAGACCGGCTCCCGGCACGAGCCGGAGGGCCGCGGCGGCATGTCCCACCTGATCGAGCACCTGGTCTTCAAGGGAACCGCCACCCGCACGGCCGAGGAGATCGCCCGGACGATGGACTCGGTCGGCGGCCAGATGGACGCGTTCACCACCAAGGAGCACACCTGCTTCTACGTCCAGGTGCTCGACGAGCACCTGCCGCTCGCCGTGGAGCTGCTCACCGACATCCTGCTCCACCCGGAGTTCAACGCCGAGGAGCTGGAACGCGAGAAGTCGGTGGTCCTCCAGGAGATCAAGATGGTGGAGGACACGCCGGACGACGTCATCCACGACCTCTTCGCCGCCCAGATCTGGGAGGGCCACCCGCTCGGCCGTCCCATCCTCGGCTCGCGCGAGGCGGTGACCGCGTACGGGCGCGAGATCGTCCTCAGCCACTTCACCGAGGAGTACGTGCCGCCGCGGATCCTGATCGCCGTCGCCGGCAACGCGACGCACACCCAGGTCGTGGACCTCTTCGGCGCGGGGTTCAACGGCTTCGCGCGGGGCGCGGTCCCGCGCGCGGACACGCCGCCCGTGATCAAGCCGGGCGTCAACATCGTCGGCAAGACGCTGGAGCAGGTCCACCTGATCATGGGCTTCCCGGGCCTCAACCACTCGGCGCCCGAGCGCTACGCGCTGTTCGTGCTGAACGACGTCATCGGCGGCAGCATGTCCTCGCGGCTCTTCCAGGAGGTCCGGGAGCGCCAGGGCCTCGTGTACTCGATCCACTCGGGCGTGCAGGCGTACGCCGACACCGGGACGCTCTACATCTACGCGGCGACGGACGCGCCGAACTTCTCCAAGGTGCTCAAGTCGATCCTCAAGGAGATCCGCGAGCTGAAGAAGCACGGCGTCACGGCGGAGGAGCTCCGGCGGGCCAAGGACCACCTGAAGGGGAGCCTGATGCTCTCGCTCGAGTCGACCTCCAGCCGCATGAATCGGCTCGCCAAGCAGGAGATGCACCACGGCTCGTTCCTCACGATCGACGCGATGCTCGAGGCCGTCGACCGGGTCCGGCACGAGGAGGTCCAGGCGCTCATCACCGACCTCCTCGACGAGGACCGCCTCGCGCTGACCACGCTGGGACCGCTCGACCGCCGCAACCTCCCCGCCGACCTGCGCCACTGACCCCAACTTCCGCGGGTCGCGACTACGGCCTACGGTCGCGCGCCGGCGCGCGGCGGCGTCGTGAGCACTGCTCGCTCAGAACGGGAACAGGATGCCCTTGTCCTTCAGCTTCTCGAAGCGCGCGGCCGAGAACCGGTAGAGCCGGGCCGGCTTGCGGCCGGTGCGCCGCCACTCCTGGAGCGGCGTGACGATGCGCAGCAGGGCGATCTTGCGGCGGAAGTTCCGCTTGTCCAGGCGCCGGGCGAGGATGGCCTGAAGCTTTGAGTGGATGCCGGCCCTTCCGCTCGCGCCGATTTTCCGCTAAGGTGAGGGCGTGATCGAGCGCTACACCCGCCCGGAGATGGGTCGCGTCTGGAGCGAGGAGTCCAAGTACCAGGCGTGGCTCAGGGTGGAGCTGGTGGTGTGCGAGGCGTACGCGCGCCGGGGGCGCATCCCCGAGGATGCGATGGCCCGGATCCGGCAGAAGGCGCGGGTGGACATCGCGCGACTCCTCGCCGTCCAGGAGCGGGTGAAGCACGAGATGATCGCGCTGCTCACGAGCCTGGAGGAGCAGCTCGGCCCTGACTCCCGCTTCGTCCACATCGGCCTCACCACCAACGACGTCTGGGACACGGCCACGGCGCTCCAACTCCGGGACGCCGCGGACCTCCTCATCGCGGGTCAGGAGCGGTTGCGGCAGGCGCTCGGCGCCCTCGCTCTCCGCCACAAGGACACCCTCACGGTCGGGCGGACTCACGGCGTCCACGCCGAGCCGACCTCCTTCGGCCTGAAGGCGGCGGTCTGGTACGCGGAGGCGGGGCGGAACCTGGAGCGCCTGCGGCGCGCCCGCGCGGTGATCGCGGTCGGCAAACTCTCCGGGGCGGTCGGCAACTTCGCCCACGTGGAGCCGGAGATCGAGGCGGAGGTGTGCCGCGCGCTCGGGCTCGAGGCGGCGCCCGTGTCCACGCAGATCGTCCAGCGCGACCGGCACGCCGAGTTCGGCGCGATGCTCGCGGTGGCCGCGGCCTCCCTCGAGAAGATCGCCCTGGAGGTGCGGGGGCTCCAGCGCACCGAGATCCTCGAGGCCCAGGAGCCGTTCGCCGAGGGCCAGAAGGGCTCGAGCGCGATGCCCCACAAGCGCAACCCCGAGCTGAGCGAGCGGATCTGCGGGCTCGCCCGGCTGATCCGGACCAACGCGCTCGCCGCGCTCGAGAACGTCGCGCTCTGGCACGAGCGTGACATCAGCCACTCCTCGGTCGAGCGGGTGATCCTGCCGGACTCCACGATCACGCTGGACTACATCCTGCACCTCACGACGTTCATCGTCGAGAAGCTCGACGTGGACCCGGCGCGGATGGCGGAGAACCTCGAGCTGAGCCACGGGCTCGTCTACTCCCAGCGAGTGCTGCTCAAGTTGACCGACGCGGGGCTTCCACGCCAGGTCGCCTACGAGATCGTCCAGCGGAACGCCATGCGCGCCTGGAAGGAGCGGAGGCCGTTCTTCGACCTGCTTGCGGCCGACCCCGCCGTGACGGAGCGGCTCTCCCCCGGCGAGCTGAAAGGCTGCTTCGACCCGGCGTGGTATCTCAGGAACGTGGACGCCATCTTCAAACGCGTGGGGTTGCTGACATGAAATCCGGAGGGGCTCCCGTGAACGTCGAGACGCGCGAGAAGCTCTACGAGGGCAAGGCGAAGATCGTCTACGCGACGGATCAGCCCGGCGTGATCATCCAGTACTTCAAGGACGACGCCACGGCGTTCAACGCCCTCAAGCGGGGCACGATCGTCGGCAAGGGCGTCGTCAACAACCGGATGTCGGCCGCGCTGTTCGAGCGTCTCGCCCGCGCCGGCGTGCCGACCCACTACCTCGGCACGCTCTCCGACCGCGAGATGCTCTGCCGGAGGCTCCAGATCATCAAGATCGAGGCGATCGTCCGGAACATCGTCGCCGGCAGCCTCGCCAAGCGCACCGGCCTCGAGGAGGGCACGCCGATCAAGGCGCCGGTGGTCGAGCTGTACTACAAGTCGGACCCGCTCGGCGACCCGATGCTGAACGACGACCACGTCCGCATGCTGAAGCTCGCCACCCCGGCGGAGCTCGCCTGGATCAAGCGTATGGCCCTGAAGATCAACGGCGTCCTCCGGCCCCATCTGAAGAAGCGCGGACTCCTCCTGGTGGACTTCAAGCTCGAGTTCGGCCGAAGCGGGAAGAAGCTCTACCTCGGCGACGAGATCTCGCCGGACACCTGCCGGCTCTGGGACGTGACGACGCGCGAGAAGCTCGACAAGGACCGCTTCCGCCGCGACCTCGGGGGCATCGAGGAAGCGTATCAGGAAGTCTACCGGCGTCTCGTCGGCGAACAGCGTGCCTGAGGGAGCCCACCCACGGTCCACGCCGGACTCGCGGCCCCCGGACACTGACGTGAAGAGTGCGCAAGCTCGACGCAGCCACGCCGCGCCTGTCTCAGGCCACCCTCGGACACCCGCGGCCTCGCCGTCCCCCCTTTCATGAAGAGTGCGTGGAAGGTACGCAGCCACGCCGCGCCTGTCTCAGGCCACCCTCGGACACACGCGGCCTCGCCGTCCCCGCTACAATGAGGGTCCGCGTCCTCGTCCGCCTGAAGCCCGGCATCCTGGACGTGCAGGGCGCCGCCGTGAAGCGTGCCCTCGCGGGCTTGGGCTTCGCCGAGCTGACCGACCTGCGCGTCGGCAAGGTGATCGAGGTGGAGCTCGACGCCTCGACGCCCGAGCGGGCCCGCGAGCGGGTCGGCGAGATGTGCCGCCAGCTCCTCGCCAACCCGATCCTCGAGGACTACACGCTCGAGATGGTCGACGACCTTGCTCCGCGTGGGGCCGTTCGGTAAGATGAGCGCGTGATGAGATTCGGCGTGGTCGTCTTCCCGGGCACGTGGAGCGACTGCGACTTCCACTACGTCATCTCCGAGGTGCTCCACGAGCCGGTGAGGTACGTCTGGCACCGGGACCGCAACCTCGCGGACCTCGACTGCGTCATCCTCCCGGGCGGCTTCTCCTACGGCGACTACCTGCGCGCGGGCGCGGTGGCCGGCAAGTCCCCCGTCGTCGAAGCGCTGCAGGAGTTCGTCGCCAAGGGCGGCTACGTCCTGGGGTCGTGCAACGGCTTCCAGATCCTCTGCGAAGCGCGGCTCCTGCCGGGCGCGCTCATGCGCAACGAGTGCCTCCAGTACCGCTGCCAGCCCACGCACCTCGCCGTCGAGAACGTGGAGACGGCCTTCACGCGGGGGCTCCGGCTCGGCCAGGTGCTCACGATGCCGATCTCGCACGGCGAGGGCAAGTACCACGCCGACCCCGAGCCCCTGCGGGAGATGAAGGAACGGAACCAGATCGTCTTCCGCTACGCGGAGGCCGACGGGCGCGTGACGAGGGCCGCCAACCCGAACGGCTCGCTCGAGAACATCGCCGGCATCGTGAACCCGGCGGGCAACGTGCTCGGGCTGATGCCGCACCCGGAGCGCGCGGCGGAGGCGGCGATGGGCGGCACGGACGGGCTCCTGCTGTTCCAGTCCCTCCTCGGAAGCCTCGTCGAGGATGGCAGCTTCCTCAAGCGGTAGCCGCGGTTGACGGGGGCTGAGCCGAAGGTCACGCTCGACCTCGCGAGGGAAACCGGCCTCACGGCCGACGAGTACGATCGGATCACGAGCCGGCTCGGCCGCGAGCCCACCTGGACCGAACTCGGCCTCTTCTCGGCGCTCTGGTCGGAGCACTGCGCCTACAAGCACTCGCGCGTCTTCCTCGGGCGGCTCCCCACGGCGGGCGCGCGGGTGCTGCAGGGGCCCGGCGAGAACGCGGGCGCCATCGACATCGGCGACGGCTGGGCGGTCGTGTTCAAGATGGAGAGCCACAATCACCCCTCGTTCATCGAGCCCTTCCAGGGCGCGGCGACGGGCGTGGGCGGGATCCTGCGCGACATCTTCACGATGGGCGCCCGGCCGATCGCGATCCTCGACTCGCTGAGGTTCGGCGACCCGAGCGACGCCAAGACCCGCCACCTGGTGAACGGCGTCGTCTCGGGCATCAGCTGGTACGGCAACTGCTTCGGCTGCCCGACCGTGGGCGGCGAGATCGCGTTCGCGCCCGAGTACGCGGGCAACCCGCTCGTCAACGTCATGTGCCTGGGGCTCGTGCGCGCCGACCGGCTCTTCCGGGCGCGCGCGGAGGGCGTCGGCAACCCGGTCTTCTACGTCGGCAACAAGACGGGGCGCGACGGGATCCACGGCGCGACCATGGCCTCGGCGACCTTCGACGAGCACGCGGAGGAGCGGCGGCCGACGGTGCAGGTGGGCGACCCGTTCACCGAGAAGCTGCTCCTCGAGGCGTGTCTCGAGGCGATGGCGACGGGCGCCATCGTGGGCATCCAGGACATGGGCGCGGCGGGCCTGGCGTGCTGCACCTCCGAGATGCCGGCCCGCTCGGGCACGGGGATGGACGTCGATCTCGCGCGCGTCCCGCAGCGTGAGACCGGGATGACGCCCTACGAGATCCTCCTCTCCGAGTCGCAGGAGCGCATGCTGCTGGTCGCCGCGCGCGGCCGCGAGGAGGAGGTGCGGCGGATCTTCGCCAAGTGGGAGCTCGACGCCGTGGAGATCGGCCGGGTCACGGCGGGCGGCGCGCTGACGGCGCGGCTCGGGGGCGAGGTCGTGGCCCACGTGCCCGTGGACTTCCTCGCCGACGCCCCGAAATATGAGAAGCCCATGGCCCCGCCCGCCGACTTCGCCGAGCGCCAGGCCTTCGATCCGCTGACGCTGCCCGAGCCGGCCGATTACGGGACCGCGCTCATCGAGCTCATGGGCTCGCCGACGATCGCCTCGAAAGAGTGGGCCTCCCGCCAGTACGACCAGCAGGTGGGCCTCAACACGCTCGTCCTCCCGGGCTCGGATGCTGCGGTTCTGCGCGTGAAGGGCACGTCCCGGGCGCTTGCCGTCTCCACCGACGGCAACGGGCGGCAGGTGTTCCTCGACCCGCGGCGGGGCGCCGCGATGGCGGTCGCCGAGGCGGCGCGCAACGTGTCGTGTTCCGGGGGCCTGCCCGTCGGCCTGACCGACTGCATGAACTTCGGCTCGCCCGAGCGGCCCGAGATCCTCTGGCAGTTCGCCGAGGCGATCGAGGGCATCGCGGAGGCGTGCCGCGTCCTCGAGATCCCGGTAGTAGGTGGCAACGTTTCCTTCTACAATGAAACCAGCGGCCAGGCGATCCTGCCGACGCCGATCATCGGGGTGGTGGGCGTGCTGGACGACGCCGCCCGCCGGGCGACGCAGTGGTTCAAGGGGGCGGCCCACCGGGTGGCGCTCCTGGGGCCCGAGAGCGTGAGCCTCGGCGGGAGCGAGTACCTCTGGACCGCCCACCGCCGGCTCGCGGGGTGCCTCGCGCCGCTCGATCTCGAGGTCGAGCGCCGCGTCCAGGCCGCGGTGAGGGCGGCCGTGCAGGCGGGGCTCGCCACGGCGACCCACGACTGCTCGGAAGGCGGCCTCGCGGTGGCACTGGCCGAGGGCAGCGTGACGGGTCGCGAGCCCGTGGGGTGCGAGGCGACGGTGGCGGCGGGCGGCCGCGCCGACCTCGCCCTGTTCGGCGAGGGGCCCTCCCGCGTCGTGGTCGCGGTGGAGCCGGGCCGGGCGCGGGGGTTCGAGGCGTTGATGGCCGAGTCGGCCATCCCGTGGCGCTGGATCGGGACGACGGGGGGCGACCGGCTCGTCCTCCGCGTCGGGACCAGGGCGGTGGTGGACGTCGCGGTGGACCAGGTCGAGCGCGCGTGGAGGGGTGGATTTGAACGTCACATGGCGTGAGGACAGGTTCCACGACGAGTGCGGCCTGTTCGGCGTCTGGAACCATCCGGAGGCCGGCAACGTCACCTACCTCGGCCTCTACGCGCTGCTGCCACCGACGGCGACAACTTTCACGTCGAGCGGGCGATGGGCTGGGTGGCCGACGTGTTCAGCCCCGAGCGTCTGCGCCGCCTGCCGGGCCACCGCGCTATCGGCCACGTCCGCTACTCGACCGCCGGCAGCTCGAACCTCAGGAACGCCCAGCCGATCACCGCCAAGACCGCGCGCGGCCCGATCGCCATCGCCCACAACGGCAACCTCACGAACGCGGAGGTCCTGCGCCGCGAGATGGTGCGGGACGGGGCCATCTTCCAGTCGAGCTCGGACACGGAGGTCATCCTCCACCTGCTGGCGCGCGCGCCGGCCGGGCCGCTGGAGGAGCAGCTCGCCTACGCGCTCGGTCAGGTGAAGGGCGCCTACTCGCTCCTGATCCTGACGCGCGAGGCGATGTGCGCCGTGCGCGACCCGTACGGGTTCCGCCCGCTGACGCTCGGCCGCCTGGGCGACGCCCACATCGTCGCCTCCGAGACGTGCGCGCTCGACCTCATGGAGGCCAAGTGGGAGCGTGAGGTCGAGCCCGGCGAGATCCTCGTGCTCTCGGACGCCGGCGTGCGCTCGCTCCGCCCGTTCCCGCCCGGCGAGCGGTTGCAGTGCGTGTTCGAGTACGTGTACTTCGCCCGGCCCGACTCGATCCTCTGGGGGCGGAACGTCCACACGGTGCGGAAGGCGCTGGGCCGCCAGCTCGCGCGCGAGCACCCCGTCGAGGCCGACATCGTGATCCCGGTGCCAGACTCGGGGATGAGCGCCGCGCTCGGGTACTCCGAGGAGTCGGGCACGCCGTACGAGCTGGGGCTCATCCGCAACCACTACGTCGGCCGGACCTTCATCGAGCCCAAGCAGGGCATCCGCCACTTCGGCGTGAAGGTGAAGCTGAACCCGATGCGCGAGATGCTCGAGGGGCGCCGCGTGGTCGTCGTGGACGACTCGATCGTGCGCGGCACGACGAGCCGGAAGATCGTGAAGATGATCCGCGGCGCCGGGGCCCGCGAGGTGCACGTGCGGATCTCGTCCCCGCCGATCCAGTGGCCCTGCTACTACGGCATCGACACGCCGACGCGCGCTCGACGGCATGCTGAAGGCGACCGGCGGGGATCCGGCCCACTTCTGCCACGCGTGCTTCACCGGCAGCTACCGCGTAGGGATCGAGCCGGAGGCGACCGACCAGCTCCGGCTGTTCGACGGCTGACGGACGGCCCGATGAACCCCCTGACCTACCGCCCGGCCGGCGTCGACATCGACGCCGGGGAGGACGCGGTCCGCCGCATCGCGCCCCTCGCGCGCGCGACGGCCCGGCCCGAGGTCCTCGGCGGTGTCGGCACCAAGCGCGGCGTGGAGCTCACGCCGTGATGCGGGCGAACGGACCGCTGCGCCTCGGCGTGCTCGCCTCCGGGCGCGGCTCGAACCTCGAGGCGATCCTCGCCGCGACCACGCGGCCCGATTTCCCGGCGCGCGTCGCGGTCGTCGTCTCGGACAGGGAGCAGGCGCAGGCCCTCGAACGCGCGCGGCGCCGCGGCGTCACGGCCCTCTGGCTGAACCCGAAGGATTTCGGCGACCGGGCCGCCTACGACGCGGGCCTGGGCCGCGTGCTCGACGAGCACCGGGTCGGGCTCGTGTGCCTGGCGGGCTTCATGCGGATCCTGACGCCGGGGTTCGTCCGCGCGTACGCCGGCCGCATCCTGAACATCCACCCGGCGCTGCTCCCGGCCTTCCCGGGCCTGCATGCCCAGCGCCAGGCGCTCGAGCACGGCGTCCGGGTCGCCGGCGCCACCGTGCACTTCGTCGACGAAGGCATCGACACCGGGCCGATCGTCTTGCAGGCGAGCGTGCCCGTGCACCCGGACGATACGGAGGAGTCCTTGTCTGCGCGCATTCTCGTCGAGGAACACCGCCTCTATCCCGAAGCCATCCGCCTCTTCGCCGAAGGGAGGCTCCAGATCGCCGGACGGAAGGTGGTAGTGCGAGCCGCAGGACGGCCGGGGGCTGGGGCCCCCGCGTCCGAGGCGAGCCTATGAGAGATCATTCGATGAGGGTCCGCAGATGAAGGTCCGCCGCGCGCTCGTCAGCGTTCACGACAAGACCGGGGTCGTCGACTTCGCCAGGGCGCTCGCCGGGCTCGGGATCGAGATCGTCTCGACCGGCGGCACCGCCAGGCTCCTGCGGGACGCCGGGGTGCCGGTCCGCGATGTCTCCGACGTCACCGGGTTCCCCGAGATGCTCGATGGTCGGGTCAAGACGCTCCACCCGAAGATCCACGGCGGTATCCTCGCCCGCCGGGAGGTGCCCGCGCACCTCGAGGCCCTCGACGAGCACGGGATCCCGCCGATCGACCTCGTCGTCGTCGCGCTCTATCCGTTCGAGGCGACGGTGGCGCGGCCCGGCGTGACGCTGCCGGAGGCGATCGAGCAGATCGACGTCGGGGGCCCTGCCATGATCCGCGCCGCGGCGAAGAACCACGCGAGCGTGGCGGTCGTCACCGACCCCGCGCAGTACCGCGCGGTGCTGGACGAGCTCTCCGCGGGCGCGGGCGCGCTCTCCGACGCCACCCGCTACCGCCTGGCTCAGGAGGCCTTCCGGCGCACCGCCCAGTACGACGCCGCGATCGCGGCGTATCTCCGCTCGCCCCAGGCGGCGCCGGTTCCCGAGCGGGCGCCGGAGGAGTTCCCGCACCCGCTCCGCTTCGAGGCCGAGCGGGTCCTGAACCTCCGGTACGGCGAGAACCCTCACCAGGCGGCCGCGCTCTACCGGACGCTCGACGGCCCGGCGGCCGGCCTCGCGGCGATGAAGCAGCTCCACGGCCCCGAGCTCGGCTACAACAACCTCCTCGACTTCTCGGCCGCGCTCGCCCTCCTCCTCGAGTTCGCCGAGCCCGCGGCGGTCGTCATCAAGCACACGAACCCGTGCGGCGCCGCGACGGCTGCGACCGTGGGCGCCGCGATGGCGAAGGCGAAGGCCTCCGACCCGGTGTCCATCTACGGCGGCATCGTCGGCGTCAACCGCGCGCTCGACCTGGCGGTCGTCGAGGCGCTCGCCGGGATCTTCGTCGAGATCCTGTTCGCGCCCGCGTACGCCCCGCTCGAGGCCCTGCGCTTCGCCTGGCGCGTGGCGAAGCACGCGAAGTCGAACGCGATCGTGCTGACGACGCGCGACCAGGTGATCGGCGTGGGCGCGGGCCAGATGAACCGCGTGGACTCGGCGCGGATCGCCGTCATGCGCGCCCGGGAGCTGGGACGCGAGACCGCCAACAGCGTCTGCGCGTCGGACGCGTTCTTCCCGTTCCGCGACGGGCTCGACGTGGTCGCGCAGGCGGGCGCCACCGCCGTGATCCATCCCGGCGGCTCGCTCCGCGACGCGGAGGTCGTCGCCGCGGCCGACGAGCACGGCATGGCGATGGTGCTGACGGGCGTCCGCCACTTCCGCCACTAGTGTCGCGTCTGCGAAATCATGGTGATGATCGCGCGGCGGCGTCGGCGGGCGCGTGCGACAGGGGTCGTGGGACCACGCGGTCCGCGTCCGCTGCCCCGGTGCGGCTGGGCTCCATCCGGGCGCGCCGGGTCCGCTGTCGCGCGGCGGGAACGGGTTCCCACGACCCCTGTCGCACGCGCCCGCCGACGCCGCCGCGTGGCGAGACCTCTCGGCATGATTTCAGCGACGCGCCACTAGCGGCAAATTGCGTATGAGCCGGCCCCAGCCCGAGCGGATCTACGGAGTGCGGGAGCTCACCCGCATCCTCACGCTCACGCCGAAGCGTGCCGCCCAGCTGCGCCGCCTCGAGCTCTTGCGCGGTGATGCGGGCTACACCTTCCGCGACCTGCTCGCGTTGCGCGCGGCGAGCGCGCTCCTCGACGCGGGAGCCTCCGTGCGCCAGATCAAGCAGGCGCTCGCGGCGCTCCGGCGCCAGGACCCGAGCCTCGAGCAGCCGCTGGCCGAGCTGAGGCTCGTGCTGGAAGGCGACCGTCTGCTCGCCCAGTCGGACCGCGTCCGCTTCGACCCGAAGAGCGGCCAGCTCGTGCTGGCGCTCGACTCCGGCGGCCTCGAGGCGGACGCGACGGCGACGCTCGCGACCGGGCTGGTGAGGCCGCTGGCACCGCCGGTCGAGCAGGCGGAGACGTGGTTCGAGCGCGCGAGCGAATGGGACGGGGATCCCGCGCAGTGGGACGACGCGATCGCGGCGTACCGCCGCGTCGTCGTGATCGATCCGACGTACGCCGCCGCGTGGAACAACCTCGGGCTCCTGCTCCACCGGATGGGGCGGTACGGCGAGGCCGAGGCGGCATACCTGAAGGCCCTCGAGTACGATCCGCGCTGCTGCGAGGCGGCCTACAACCTCGGCTCCCTCCACGAGGACCGCGGGGAGCTGGAGACGGCGATCGGCGACTACCGGCGCGCCCTCGAGCTCTCGCCCGACTACGGCGACGCGCACTTCAACCTGGCCGGCGCGCTCTCCCGCGCCGGCCGCGGCGACGAGGCGGTTCTGCACTGGCAGCGCTACCTCGAGCTCGACTCGGGCAGCCCGTGGGCGCGGATCGCTCGGGCCCACCTCGAAGTCGTCGAGCCTCCTGAACAGGGCAGCCAGGAATGAGGGCCCTGGTGATCGGCGGCGGGGGGCGGGAGCACGCGCTCGCGTGGAAGATCGCCCAGAGCCCGCTGGTCGAGGCGCTCCTGGCCGCGCCGGGCAACCCCGGGATCGCCCGCCACGCGACCTGCATGCCCGTGGCGGCCGACGCTCTCGACGGCCTCGTGACGCTCGCCAAACGCGAGCGGATCGATCTCACCGTCGTCGGTCCCGAAGCCCCGCTCGTCGCCGGACTCGCCGACCGCCTCACCGACGCGGGCCTCACCGTCTTCGGCCCAGGGGCGCGCGCCGCGGCGATCGAGGGCTCCAAGGCATTCGCGAAGGACCTGATGGCGCGCCACGGGATCCCCACCGCGCGCTTCGCGACCTTCGACGCGCCCGCCCGCGCGCGGCGCTACTGCCGCGAGGTGGGAACGCCGCTCGTCGTGAAGGCCGACGGGCTCGCCGCTGGTAAGGGCGCGATCGTCTGCCGGACGCTCGACGAGGCGGACGCCGCGGTCGCCGAGTGCATGGAGCTGAAGGCGTTCGGCGCCGCCGGGACCACGGTGGTGGTCGAGGAGTTCCTGACGGGCGAGGAGGTCTCCTTCTTCGCCTTCTCCAACGGCCACGAAGCGCTCCCGCTCGCCGCCGCCGAGGACCACAAGCCGGTCTTCGACGGCGACCAGGGGCCGAACACCGGCGGCATGGGCGCCCACTCGCCCGTCGGGTCGTTCGACACGGCGATGGAGCGACGGGTGATGGAGACGATCGTGAGACCGGCGATCGCCGCGCTCGCGAAGGAGGGCGCGCCGTACCGCGGTGTCCTCTACGTCGGGCTCATGCTGACCGCCGATGGGCCGAAGGTCATCGAGTTCAACTGCCGGTTCGGCGATCCCGAGTGCCAGGCCCTCATGGTCCGCTGGCCGGGCGACCTCGTGCCGCAGCTCCTCGCCGCGGCCCGCGGGGCGGCCTGGCCCGCGCTCGCTGCGTGGCCGACGCACGCGTCGGTGTGCGTGGCGCTCGCCTCCGGCGGCTACCCGGGCAAGTACCGGACGGGCCTGCCGATCGACGGAATCGAGGCCGCGGCGGCGAAGCCGGGTATTCAGGTCTTCCACGCGGGCACGGCCCTGCGCGAGGGGAGGCTCGTGACGGCGGGCGGCCGGGTGCTCGGCGTGACGGCGCTCGCCGACGATCTCTCCGCGGCGATCCAGGCGGCGTACGACGCCGTGAAGGAGATCCGCTTCGAGGGCATGCACTACCGCACCGACATCGGGAGACGGAGGAAACCGTGAAGGGACCCGTCCGCGTCGGCATCGTGCTCGGCAGCGATTCGGATCTCGAGATCATGCGCGAGGCGGTCAAGGTTCTCGACGCGCTCCAGGTTGGGAGCGAGGTCGTCGTCGCCTCCGCCCACCGGACGCCCGCGCGCGCCCAGGAGTACGCGACCACGGCGCAGGCGCGGGGCCTCGGCGTGCTGATCGCGGGCGCGGGCGGCGCGGCGGCGCTCCCCGGGTTCCTCGCCTCCCTCACGCCCCTGCCGGTGATCGGCGTGCCCATCGACGCCACGCCGCTGGGCGGCCTCGACGCCCTGCTGTCGATCGCCCAGATGCCGAAGGGGGTGCCCGTGGCGACGGTGGCCATCGGCCAGTGGGGAGCCGCCAACGCGGGCATTCTCGCCGCCCAGATCCTCGCGACGGGCGATCCCGCGCTCGGCGGGCGCCTGGCCGCCTACCGCAAAAAGCTCGCCGCCGAGGTGGACGAGCGAGCCCGCCGCGTCGCCGAAAAGCTCAAGGGGCTCGGTGACTGAGACCCGGGTGATCCGCGTCGACCCGGCGGCGCCCGACGGTGCCGTGCTCGGCGAGGCGGCGGCAGTCTTGAAGAACGGCGGCGTCGTCGCGTTCCCGACGGAGACCTTCTACGGGCTCGGCGCCGCAGCCCTCGACAGGCGCGCGGTCCGGCGTATCTTCGAGCTGAAGGGGAGGCCCGAGACGAAGCCGCTGCTCGTCCTCGTCGAGTCGATCGGGATGGCCGGGACGGTCGCCGAGGTGGGCGACCGCGCGCGGGCGCTCGCCGCGCGCCACTGGCCGGGGGCCCTCACGCTCGTCCTGCGGGCGCTGCCTCACCTCCCCGAGGAGGTGACCGCGGAGACGGGGACGCTCGGCGTGCGCGTCTCGCCTCATCCGGTGGCGCAGGGACTCGTCCGCGCCCTCGGCGGGCCGGTGACCGCGCCGAGCGCCAATCCGAGCGGGCTCGAGCCGCCGACGACCGCGGCCGGCGTGCTGGCCCACTTCGAGGGCGCGGTCGAGATGGTCCTCGACGGCGGCCCGACGCCGGGCGGCGAGCCGTCCACCGTCCTCGACCTGACCGTCGAGCCTCCGCGGATTCTCCGTCAAGGGGCCGTACGGGTATGAACGTCACGGGCGTCATCCAGGCGGGAGGGCGGAGCACCCGCATGGGCGGCCGGCCCAAGGCGCTGCTGGAGCTCGGCGGCCGGCGGATCATCGAGCGGGTCGTGGATGCCGTCGCCCCGGCGGTGAGCGACCTACTGATCGTCACCAACACGCCTGAGCTCTACGCCTACCTCGGGCTGCCGATGGTCGCCGACGTGTATCCTGATCACGGCTCGCTCGGCGGGATCTACTCGGGCCTGAAGGCGGCCGCGGGCGACGCGGCGTTCACCGTCGCCTGCGACATGCCGTTCCTCCACCCGGAGGTGGTCCGCCTCGTGGTCGCGCGGGCGGGGTCGGGCGATGTGGTCATTCCGCGGGTCGGCGGCCAGCTCGAGACGCTCCACGCCGCGTACGCGAAGAGCTGCCTGCCGCACATCGAGGCGCAGCTCGGCGCCGGGCGGCTGAAGATCGTGGAGTTCTTCGAGCGGGTAAGGGTGGTCGAGATCCCCGAGG
>JACPCG010000149.1:0-8700 GCA_016179925.1 Candidatus Rokuibacteriota bacterium
GCTCCTGCACTTCGGGGTGGACGCGGGCGCCGTCAAGACCGGGACGACGAAGGTGGTCGAGTTCACGGCCGACCGGACGGGGGAGTTTCCCTTCTACTGCAGCGTCCGCTGCAGCCCCCTCCATATGGCGCTGATGGGAACGCTCGTCGTGGAGCCGTAGACAATGAGAAGGAGAAGCCATGGGTAAGCGACAGCTCAAGCAGCCTCAGCGACGGCGCGCGCGATGGCGCCGGGTCCTGCTCGGCGTCGTTGGGTTGATGGCGGTGGGCGGGGCTGCGGCGTGTTGGCTTTGGGAGCCGCCGGAAGCCTCCGGCGGGACGCCGCGCCTGGTCGTCGATCGCACGGTCCAGGACTTCGGCTACGTCCCGTTCGAAGCGCCGGTGCGGGCGGTGTTCATGTTGGCCAACACGGGCGACGGCGTGCTCCGGCTCACCGGCGTGCCCCGGGTCGAGGTGGTCAAAGGGTGCTGACCGCCTGAGGCGGTCGTCGGGCAGACGACCATCCGACCGGGCGGCTCCACCACACTGACGCTCGCCTTCACGATGCACGAAGGCATGGGCGGCGCCCACGAGTTCGTGGTGCCCCTTCGCACGAACGACCCGGCCACGCCCGAGCGAAGGCTCGTCGTGCGCTCCGTCTGGGGGCCGCGCTGATCTCCGCAGCGAGGGCTGACAGAACCATCGCCGAGAAGAAGATCCACGTGAGGTCGCCGATCATGCGGCCCTCTCCGCGGCGACGGCCGCAGGCCGCTCCCCGGGCCGGCGCCTTCGCCACCGGGACGCGTTTGATCCAGGCGATCGCGAGCAGGAGGAAGGCGAGCGTGAAGAAGCCGCCCGGGGGCAGCACCATGATCACCCAGGGCTCGTACCGGGGCCCGAACAGGTCCACGCCGAGGAACGTCCCGCTGCCCAGCGCCTCGCGGATCGTGCCCATGAGGAGCAGCGCGATCATGAAGCCGCCCCCCATGCCCACGGCGTCGAGCACGGCCCGGCCCACGGGCTGCCTCGAGGCGAACGCCTCCTGCCGGCCGAGGATGATGCAGTTCACGACGATCAGCGCGACGAACGGGCCGAGCGCCTTGTAGATGTCGGGAACCAGCGCCTGCAGCACGAACTCGGCGACCGTCACGAAGGTCGCGATGATGAGGATGTAGGTCGAGATCCGGACCTGGCTCGGCACGAAGCGCTTGACGGTGGAGACCAGGAAGCTCGAGCCGAGCAGAACGAAGAACGTGGCGAGCCCCATGACGATGCTGTTCGCCACCGAGTTGGTCACGGCCAGCGTCGGGCAGAGGCCGAGGAGCTGGACGAGCACGGGGTTCTCGCGCCAGATCCCGCGGAGCAGATCCTCCCCCGGCGTGGTGACGCGCCGCAGGCCGACCGGTGCGGCGCCGTGGGCGCCGCAGTGCAGCTCCGCCGGCGTGATCTCCTTCCTCATCTCAGTGCATGGGGGGCCCCGGGCGCCCCCCAAGCCCCCCGGCGCTCGGGACGCCCCGGCGCAGCCGTGGCGCCCCTCGACAACGCGATTTGTTCACGGGCTCTCAGCGAGCCCATGGCGCCCACCGGGGATCGTGGAGCGAGGACGACACGGCGATCCCGATCTCCTCCAGGCGCTCCGTCACGCACGGCGGGATACTGCAACAGCGCACCGTGGCGCCGGCTCCCCTGCGGGCGGCCAGCTCCCTGAGCAGCACGTCGACGCCGAAGGCTTCGAAGCGCTCGACGTCCGAGAAGTCCACGACGATCTCGGCCGCAGGCTCCCGGCGCAGGTAGTCCGCGAGCTGCATCGCCCGGGACCCATCGAACACGCCGGACAGGTGGATGCGCGCTCTGTCCGGCCGGGATCCGGTCCGCGCTGCCATGGTCCTCCTCCTCGCCGGTCTTTCCGTTCCTCGAATAGCAAGGGCCCTGCCAGGCGAAGGGGGAAATCAGTGGCGGTCGCACCGGCCCGGAACACTTCACTCACGGGCGTTTCCCTGTCACCGTCACGCGGAAAGTTCGCTGACAGATTGTCGGACGGCGATCCCTCCCGCCGGCCGTTCCTGACGTTCCGTCAGCCGCGGTCCGATGCGTGATCAAGCGCACCCCGTCGTTCGATCGAGTTCTCGCGCGCTTCGCTCCCCTTGGCGCGTGGCACCGTCCTTGCGGTCTCCGGGTCACCGGGGCCAAACGGCGGCCCCGAGGAGAGACGCGATGGAAGAGTTCCTGAGGAGTTATGGCCTCTGGATCCTGCTGGCTGCGGTCTTCCTGGGCATGCACTGGTTCGGCGTGGGGTGCGGTGGCGGCCACCGGCACGGCGCGGCCTCCGACGAGAAGGCAGCCGGATCCGATGAAACGAAGAGGAAGGCCACCGCGCACGCCGGTCACCGGGGCGGATGCCACTGACCATGGCCGGCGAGCGCCAGAGCTTCCGCATCAGCGGCATGCACTGCGCTGCGTGCGTCTCGAGGGTGGAGGGCGCGCTCGCGGGGCTCGACGGCGTGGGCCAGGTCGCGGTGAGCCTCGAGCCGGGCCTGGCGCGCGTCGCCTTCGACCCGGCACGCGTCGGGCCGGCGCGCATCGCCGAGGCGATCCGCGAGCTCGGCTACGCCGTCGAGGCAAAGCTCGAGGGCCAGGCCGCCCTCGACCGCGAGCAGGCGCTCCGCCAGGCCGAGATCGACCGGCAGCGCCGCTGGATGGTCGTGGCCTGGCCGCTCGCGCTTCTGGTGATGGCGGGCACGTTCCGGGAGTACTGGATCCTGCCCTCCGTGGTCCCCGAGTGGCTGGGGCGCGCGTTCGCGCTGTTCCTGCTGGCCTCGCCTGTCGTGCTCGGCGCCGGCTGGCAGTTCTTCGTCCAGAGCTGGCGCGGTCTCCGCCGCGGCGCGACCGACATGAACCTGCTCTACGCCACCGGAATCGGCGCCGCCTATCTCATCGGCGTGCTGAACACCTTCTTTCCCGGCGCCGGGTTTGGCGGCGAGCGCGCGATCTTCTTCGAGTCGGCGGCCCTCCTGACGGCCTTCATCGTCCTCGGCAAGTACCTCGAGGCGCTCACCCGCGGGCGCACCTCCGAGGCGATCCGCAAGCTCCTGCGCCTGCAGCCCGCGCTGGCGCACGTGGTCCGCGACGGCGAGGAACGCGAGGTTCCGGCGGAGGACGTGGTCGCCGGCGACATGGTCGCGGTGCGCCCGGGCGAGCGCATTCCCGTGGACGGCGTGATCCTCGAGGGCTACTCCGCCGTCGACGAGTCGATGCTCACCGGGGAGAGCCTGCCCGTCGAGAAGCCCGTCGGCGCGGTGGTGATGGGTGGCACCCTGAACAAGACCGGGGCATTCCGGTTCCGCGCGACCAGGGTCGGCAGCGAGACGGCGCTGGCGCAGATCATCCGCCTGGTGGAGGACGCCCAGGCCTCCAAGGCGCCCATTCAGCGGCTCGCCGACTGGGTCGCCGGCCACTTCATCCTGGGCGTCCACGCGCTCGCGCTCGCCGTGTTCGTCTTCTGGTTCCTGGCCGGCTACCGGCTCTTCTTCGACCCGGCCTCGCGCTTCATCCTCTCGCCCGGCGGGCTCGGCGAGATCGGCGTCTTCGGCTTCGCCTTGCTCCTGTCCATCACGGTCCTCGTCATCTCGTGCCCGTGCGCCGTCGGGATGGCGACGCCGAGCGCGATGATGGCGGGCACCGGCAAGGGGGCCGAGCACGGGGTCCTTTTCAAGGGCGCCGACGCGATCGAGGCGACGACGAAGCTCGACACCGTGATCTTCGACAAGACGGGGACGCTCACACGCGGCGAGCCCTCCGTGACCGACGTGCTTCCCGTCGCCGGGATCCGCGTCGAGGAGCTGCTGCGCTGGGCGGCCGTGGCCGAGGTCGCCTCCGAGCACCCGCTCGGCGAAGCGATCGTGCGGGGCGCGCGGGAGCAGGGCCTCGCCGTGGAGCGCCCGGAATCGTTCCACGCGATCCCCGGCCACGGCGTCGAGGCGGCGTGGGACGGACGCAAGATCCTTCTCGGCACGCGCCGGCTGATGGGGCTCCGCGGTGTGGACACGGGGGCGGAGGAACCACGGCTCCGGGCCCTCGAGTCCGAGGGCAAGACCGCCATGCTGGTGGCGGTGGACGGCCACCTGGCCGGCATCGTGGCCTGCGCCGACACCCTGAAGCCGTTCGCGCGGGAGACCGTCGCCGCGCTCCGCCGGATGGGCCTCGAGACGGCGATGATCACGGGCGACAACCGCCGGACGGCGGAGGCCATCGCCCGCCAGGTGGGCATCGATCGCCCCCTGGCCGAAGTGCTGCCCGAGGCCAAGGCCCAGGAGGTCGCCCGGCTCCAGGGCGAGGGCCGCCGCGTCGCGATGGTCGGCGACGGCATCAACGACGCGCCGGCGCTGGCCCGCGCGGATGTCGGGATCGCCATCGGTTCCGGGACGGACGTGGCCAAGGAGACCGGCCACGTCATCCTCCTCAAGGACGACCTGCGCGACGTCGTCGTGGCGCTCGAGATCGCGCGGGCCACGATGCGAAAGGTCAAGCAGAACCTCTTCTGGGCGTTCGCCTACAACACGCTGGCGATCCCCGCGGGCGCCGGGCTGCTCTACCCCGCCTGGAGGCTCGTGGTGAGCCCGGAGCTGGCGGCGCTCCTGATGGCGGCCAGCTCGCTCTCCGTGACGTTCAACACGCTCCTGCTCAAGGGGCTCACCCCCGCCTTCAAGGCTGCGGGGCGATCGGGGCCACAAGGATGACGAGCCACGCCGGCCGCGTGACCGGACTCGGGGCCGCGGCCCTGTCGCTCGGCGCCGCAGGCGCATTCTTCGCCCTCGCGCGTAGGGCCGGCGAGGCGCCGCCGCCGGCGATCTGGGGCGGCAGCGTCTGGGTCTTCCTGCTCTCGATGATCGTCACGCTGCCGCTGCTGACGGCGCTGAGGGGGCGACGGGGACCGACGCGCGCCGATGGCCGATCGTCCATGACGCTCGCGCTGGCCGTCTGGGCGTGCACGCTGCCCTTCGTCCTCCTGCTGATCGTGCCGCGCCTCGGGGTGCAGGCGGCGGTGATCACGGCGCTGGCCCTCCTCGCCGCGATCGCGATCGTGTGCTGGACGGTGTGCGCGTGGGGCCGGACGCGGGGGGAGACGGCGACCGGGCAGGGAGGCACGTGAGACAGGACGACCGGGAGGACGAGATGACCCGGGCCTGGGCGAGCTTCGTCGAAGCGTACCGGCGTCGACGCGCCCCCGCAGCGCTGCGTGAGCGCATCGTGGCCGCGCTCGAAGCGGCGCGCGCGGGGAGCCCGGACAAGGCACGCCGACGTCTGGACGGTCGCCGTCAGGGGAACGGGGGATCGGACGCGGCCGGCGTGAGACGGCATTGAAGGGAGGAGACGATGTCTGAAGGCGTACTGCCCCGGGATCCGTTCGAGCGTCGCTCGTTCCTCAACTGGTTCCTCGGCACGAGCCTCGGCGCGTTCCTCGTGTCGGTCTTCTATCCGGTGACCCGGTTCCTGATCCCGCCGAAGACGGGGGAGTCGGCGGCCGCGAGCGTGACGCTGGACCTCAAGGCGGCGGCGATCAAGCCCAACACCGGCCAGATCTTCAAGTTCGGCAGCAAGCCGGGGATCCTGGTCCGGACACCCGCCGGCGAGCTCCGGGCGTTCACCGCCGTCTGCACGCACCTGAACTGCACGGTGCAGTACCGCGAAGACCTCCAGCACATCTGGTGCGCCTGCCACAACGGGCACTTCGATCCCAACACGGGCATGAACATCGCGGGGCCGCCGCCCCGGCCGCTCGAGCAGTACGGGGTGAGCGCGCGCGCCGACAAGATCGTCGTGAGCCGGAGCGCTCCGGCATGAAAGGTTCGACCATGACGCGGGGATGGCTCTGGCTCGTCGCACTCGCTCTTGCCTTCGGGGTGCTCTACCTGCCGCGCCTGGACATCAGCTGGGGCCAGGTGCTCACCTTCCTCGTCCTGCTCCTCTGCCCGCTGATTCACTTCCTCGGCGGTCACAGGCACGGGGGTCATGGCGGGAACGGAGGGGGAGAGCCCGGAGCGTCCGGACCGGCGGGGCCGGGGACGCGGGAGGCCGAGGCCCCTGACAGAGAAAAGGCGTAGGCGCGCGTGGAGGTCCTGAAGGAGACGCCATGACCGCAACGATCGGCTGGCTCGGCGTGGCGACCGCGTTCGTGCTCGCGCTCGCGGGGACGGTCGCCCCGGCGCTGTCAGGCCGCCAAGCCGCCCGTAGCTTCAGGCTCGGCGCGATCGCGATCGGCGGCCAGCTCGTGCTGGTGACCGCGGCGGCGCTGGCCCTGGTCTGGGCACTCGTGACGGCCGACTTCGGTCTGCGGTACGTCGCCGAGAACACTTCGCTCCGCACGTCGCTCTACTACCGGGTCACGGGGCTCTGGGCGGCGCTCGAAGGCTCGCTCCTGCTGTGGGAGTGGATGGTGGTGGCGCTCGCGGCCGTCGTGGCCTGGCAGTACCGGGCGCGGCACCCCGAGCTGATGCCCTGGGTGCTCGCCGTCTTCTCCGGCGTGTCGGCCTTCTTCCTCGGGGTCCTCGCCTTCGCCGCGAGCCCCTTCGAACGGCTCTGGCCGATCCCGGCCGACGGGCGGGGGTTGAACCCGCTGCTCGAGGACGCCGACATGTTCACCCACCCGCCGCTGCTCTACGCGGGCTTCGTGGGGCTCACCGTCCCCTACGCGTTCGCGATGGCGGCGCTCGTCACGGCCAGGCTCGACGACGGATGGGTCGCGACGATCCGGAAGTGGACGATCGCGGCCTGGCTCTTCCTCACGCTGGGCAACCTCTTCGGCGGGTGGTGGTCCTATCACGTCCTGGGCTGGGGCGGCTACTGGGCGTGGGACCCGGTGGAGAACGCCGCGTTCCTGCCGTGGCTGCCGGCGACCGCGCTGCTCCACTCCATCCAGATCCAGGAGCGCCGCGGGATGCTCAAGGTCTGGAACCTCTCGCTGATCATTGTGGCGTTCGCGCTCACCATCTTCGGGACGTTCCTCACGCGGAGCGGAGTCCTCTCCTCGGTCCACGCCTTTTCCTCGGGGCCGGTGGGCGGTCTCTTCCTGGGCTTCCTGGCCCTCGTCCTCCTCGGCTCCTTCGCGCTCGTCGCCCTTCGCGCTGACCGGCTCCGGTCGCAGCCCGAGCTGGACTCGCTCCTGAGCCGCGAGTCCACCTTCCTCTTCAACAACGTGGTGCTCGCCGCCGCGACGTTCACGATTCTGCTGGGCACGATCTTTCCGCTGCTCGCCGAGGCGGTGACCGGGGTGAAGCTCTCGGTCGGGGCGCCCTACTTCACTCGCGTCACCGGGCCCCTCTTCCTCGCGCTGCTGCTCCTGATGGGCATCGGGCCCTTGATCGCGTGGCGGAAAGCCTCCGTCGACAATCTCCGGCGGAACTTCCTCTGGCCGGCGGCCCTCTCGATCCTCGCCGGCATCCTGCTCGTGGCGGGCGGGGTTCGGAACGCCTGGCCGCTGCTGGCGCTCGTCCTCTCGACGTTCGTCCTGTTGACGATCGTGATCGATATCGCCCGGGCCGTGCGGGCGCGCCGCGCCCTCGCCGGGGAGGGGCCCATCGCCGCGCTGGGGATGCTGCTCAGGAGGAACCAGCGGCGCTACGGCGGGTTTGTCGTCCACCTCGGCGTGGTCCTCATCGTCATCGGGATCACGGGCTCGATGAACTTCAGCCGCGAGCGCGACGCGACCCTCGCCCCGGGCGAGAGTGTCGCCCTCGGGCGCTTCACGCTGCGCTTCGAGGGATTCCGCGTGACTGAGCGGCCGACCCACGCCCGGGTGGAGGCGGCCTTGAGGGTGTTCAACGACCGGCACGACCTCGGCCTCCTCAGCCCCGCCCTCAAGTTTTTCCCGACCCAGCAATCGCCCATCGGCCGGGCGGTCCTGAGAGCCGGCTGGAAGGAGGACCTCTACGTGATCCTCTCCGGATTCAGCGACGTGCGCGCCGGCCAGGCCACCGTCAAGGTCCTGCTGCGACCGCTGGTGAGCTGGATCTGGATCGGCGGCGGCGTGCTCGTCGCCGGCGCGGCCCTGGCGCTCTGGCCCTTCCGGCGGAGCGCGCGGGGGGCCTGACGTGGCCTGGAAGCGCCTCCTGCTCGTGTTCGGGATCGGGGCGCCCCTCATCGCGGTCCTGGCCTTCGGCTTCACGCGCGATCCGCGCGAGATCCCCTCCCCCCTCATCGGACGTCAGGCCCCGCCGTTCGCCGTGCGGTTGGCCGACGGGCGCGCCCTCGCGCTCGCCGATCTCCGCGGCCGGGTCGTGTTCCTCAACTTCTGGGCGTCATGGTGCCCGCCGTGCCGGGCCGAAGCGCGGGCGCTCGAAGCCTCCTGGCGGCGGCACCGGGACCAGGACGTGGTCTTCCTCGGGGTCAACATGCAGGACCGGGAGGACGCCGCCCGGGAATTTCTAAGAGAGTTCGGGATCACGTACGCCAACGGGCTCGACGGCGGCAACCGGATCGCCATCGACTACGGCGTCTGGGGGATTCCCGAGACGTTCATTCTCGATCGCAACGGGCGGATCACCTACAAGCACATCGGCGCGCTCGGCGCCGAGACGATCCACGCCAAGCTAGAGGAGGCGCTCCGGGGCGAGGTGAGCCGGCGGGAGGGGAAGGGTGACTACCGCTCGATCCGTTAGCCTGCGTTACTCACGAACGGTCGTCGCGTGTGGCGGGCGGGTGGCGCAGGGCCCACCTCGGGAGGGGT
>JACPCG010000149.1:8750-20236 GCA_016179925.1 Candidatus Rokuibacteriota bacterium
ACGCGGCACGCGTCCGCTGCCCCTGTGCGGCTGGGCTCCATCCTGCGCGCGGGGTCCGTGGCCACGCGGCGGGAACGGGTCTCGTCGACCCCTCCCGAGGTGGGCCCTGCGCCACCCGCCCGGTTGCGCCATCGCCGTTCGTGAATAATGCGCGCTAGGCGTCGGTTCGCCGGCATTCTCATGGTGCTCGCGGGGCTGGTGCTTCTCGCGCCGGCGGCGGGAGCCGGCGGCGAGGACATCGAGGAGCAGCTGCGGGCGGTCGCCTCCGGGCTTCGCTGCCCCGTGTGCCAGAACCTCTCGGTGGCCGACTCGACCTCGGAGTTGGCGCTGGAGATGCGAACGCTGATCAGGGACCAGCTCCGGGCCGGCAAGCGCCCGGACGAGATCCGCGCGTACTTCGTCTCGAAGTACGGGGAATGGATCCTGCTCTCGCCGACCCCGCGCGGCGTCGGTCTGCTGGTGTGGGTGCTGCCAGGGCTCGGGATGCTGGCAGGGCTCGGCGGAGCCACGTGGGCCCTCCGGCGATGGACCCGACGCTCCACGCCGCGGCCGGATGCCCCGGTGCATGGGGCGACGCTCGCGCGGATCCGGACGGCGGTCGCCGGCGGCGATCTTTCCGGTCCGCTGTCGGCGGAGGAGCTGAGGCACGTCGAGGCGCTGCAGGAGCTCGAGCTCGACCATCGCGCCGGAAAGCTCTCCGATCATGACTACGCGGAGCTGCGCGCGCTCTACGAGGCCCGGGCCGCCGCCGCGCTCAACTCGTCGGAGATGCCACGCCCGACGGCTCAGCCGGATCGTGTCCTCGTGGTCGATCGCGTCCCGCGGCGCCTCGGTCCCACGCCTCGCCACTGGCGCTGGGTAGCGGGCGGCGTCTTCCTCGTGGGGTTCGGGATGGCCGTCGGGATCTTCCTCTCGGGGGCGGTGCGCGCACGCGAGGACGGCGGCTCGATCACCGGCGACCCCCTCGTCGGCACCGGAGACGCCGGCGCGCGGGAGGACTCGCTCGATCTCCGGACGCTTCTCGAGCGGGGGCGGCGGGCGCTGGAGGCGCAGGACCTCAGGCGCGCGATCGATCTCTTCACGCGCGCGCTCGAGCGGGATCCCGAGGAGCCGACCGCGCACGCCTCCCTCGGGCTCATCCTCCTGCGCGGCGGCCATCCGAACAGGGCGCTCAAAGCCTTCGACCGGGCGCTCGCGCGGGCGCCCTCGTTGCCTCAGGCGCTCTGGGGCAAAGGGCTCGTCCTCCATGAGTCGCTGGGCAGGACGGCCGAGGCCATCAGGACGTGGGAGACGCTGCTCGCGCAGGACCTCTCGCGAGAGGACCGGGAGCGTGTGACGGCCATGGTGGCAGAGGCGCGCGCGCGGATCGCGGGGGGGACAGCTCCGGCCGAGAACGTCGCTCCCGTGACGCGCTGATACCGGAGGAGCACACCGAATGTATCCAGTGCTGCTGCAGGTGGGAGCGTTCAGGCTTCACAGCTACGGCGTGATCGTGGCTCTGGCCCTGCTCGCCGCCCTCTGGGTGGGCAGCCGCGAAGCCAGGCGCAAGCGTTTCCCTCCGGGCCTCGTCGGGGACTTGGCCGTTCCCGTCGTCCTGGCCGGCCTCCTGGGGGGGCGCCTCGCGTACATCGTGGGCTGGGAGCCCGAGCTGTTCTGGCAGGATCCGCTCGGGATCCTCGCCGTGTGGCGGGGCGGGCTGGCGCTGCACGGCGGCCTGCTCGCTGGCTTCGGCGCCGCGCTCTGGTACTGCCGGCGGCGCCGCCTCCCGGTGTGGAGGCTGGCCGATGCGCTGGCGCCTTCGATCGTTCTGGGCCAGGGGATCGGCCGGCTCGGTTGCTTCCTGAGCGGAGACGCGTACGGGCGCCCGAGCGACCTGCCCTGGGCCGTCGTCTTCACGAATCCGGCGGCCCTGGCCCCGCGCGGGATCCCGCTCCACCCCGTCCAGCTCTACGAGTTTGCGCTCGACCTCGTCCTCTTCTGGGCGCTCTGGTCTCTCCGCAAGCGGACGAGCTTCGACGGCCGGCTCTTCCTCCTCTATCTCGCCGGCTACGGCGTCATCAGGCTCGTGACCGAGGTCTTCCGGGGCGACCGCGTGGAGGTCGCCTTCGGGCTCTCGCTCCTCCAGGGCGTGAGCCTCGCGCTCCTGGTCGCAGCACTGGCCGCCCTCGCCTGGCGGCTGAGCGAACGGAAGCATTTCAGGGAGGGGAGAACCATATGAGATGGCGCACCTGGACCGCGGGTGGCGTGATCAAACCAAGGTGAGGCCGAGGGCGGTATGGTCGGCACGCGCTCTCGCCGCGGGCTGGGTGGTGTGTGGACTGCCGGCGATCGCGTATGCCAGCCATCCCGCGGGCCGCATCCACATCTGGATCGGTCTCCTCGTGTTCGCGCTGGCCTTCTCGGCGGCCTGGCTGGTCTTTGCGCTCATCGACAGACTTAGAACTCCCCGGAGTCGGGGCAAGCCGGAGCAGGCTGGGGGAAATCCCCCGTAGGCGTCCTTGCGCCGCCGGCTCGCCCGGCGGGCGCGCTCTGAAGGGGTGAAGCTGTGATCGCCGTCCTCCTGTCTCTGGTGGTGGCGCTCGCGACGCTCGTCTCAGGGCTCCTTCCCCTCGCCGCGCGGGCGCGCGCCGTCGAGATGCGGTATCTCGTGGGCTTTGCCTCGGGCGCCATGGTGTCCATCGCCATCTTCGACATGGTGCCGGAGATGGGCATGCGGACTCCGCTTCCGATGGCCCTGGGGTTCTTCGGGACCTATCTCATCGAGAAACTCGTGCTCATTCACGCCTGCGGGGAGGCCGAGTGCGAGTCGCACGCCGTGGGCTGGGTGGCGCTCATCGGGATCGCGGCGGAGAGCCTCATCGACGGCGCCGCGATCGCCGCGGGGTACGCCGTGGCGCCCGGCCTCGGCCTGGGCATTGCGGGGGCGATCTTCGTGCACGAGCTGCCGCGGGGCTTCACCACGACGGTCATCATGCGGCAGGCGAAGTACGGTCTCGGTGCGACGCTCGCGGCGCTCCTCGTCGACGCCCTGTTCACCCCCGTCGGCGCGATCCTCGCGGGTCTTGCCCCGGCGGTGGCCTTTCGCGACCTGATCGGCTTCGCCGCCGGCACATTCCTCTACGTCGGAGCCAGCGACCTCCTGCCGGAGGCCCACCGGCGGTTCAATCTCCGGGTCATCGCTTCGGTGCTCGTCGGGGCCACGGTGATCCCGGCGCTTGCAGGACTCCTGGGACGCTGAGGCCGCGCCCGGGATCCCGGCGCCCGCTGACAGAACGTCAGCCTCTCCCCCCGCGTCGCGCCGCCTGTTGACCCGAAGTCGCACCCGGTCCCGTCGCTCGCTCCGGGGGGTGGCGGGCGCTGCGGCCTAAGTTCCCGCCGGGACGTCGCTCCGCCTCCCGGGCGCATCTGGCGCGAAGCCTGCATACCCATGGGGGGTAGGGTAGGATGCCGTCGATGAAGAAGCGAAGCCTCGTCGGACTCGTGGTGGCGGCGCTCGCGAGCCTGGCCGCCGTCCTCTGGGTCGCCCGGTGGCCGGCACCCGCCGACCCGGGCGTCCTCGACGCCAGCGGGCGGATCGAGGGGGACCAGGCAGCCTACTACCTCGAGATCGGGCTCGGAGTCTTCCTGAAAGGCGTCGGAATGGACGTGCTCTGGCCCCAGGCTGTCGCGATGGGAGCCCTGGGGATGGGGATGCTCGCCCTGGGCCTCTGGCGGTTCGGCGGGCAGGTCCGATGAGAGCCAGGCGCGACGCCGACGTGATCGAGCGGTTGCGGCGGCTCGCAGGCCAGGTGCGCGGGATCGAGCGCATGGTGAGGGACGATCGCTACTGCGTCGACATCCTCACCCAGCTCGCGGCAGCCCGGGGAGCGCTCCAGGAAGTGGAGCGAATCCTGCTGCGAGCGCACCTTCAGACCTGTGTCGCGAACGTCATGAAATCGGGAACCGCCGAACAGCGGGAGCGAAAAATCGACGAGCTCCTCTCGGTGCTCAACCGAGTCGAGCGCTCGGGAGGGAGGTGACGATGGGAGCCCGAGCGTATGACGCGATCGTCGTCGGGGCCAGCTTCGCCGGCCTCGCCGTGGCGCGCGAGCTCCGGGGCGAGGTGCTGCTGCTAGATCGATTCGAGGTGGGCTCCCACCAGACCTCGGCCTGCGGCACGCCGCTCTGGGTGGTCGAGCGGCTCGGTGTCAAGGAGAGCGTGATCCAGGTTCACCCCCGTGCGGTGATCCACACGCCGACCCGGACGGTGATCTACGACGCCTCGGAGTCGCCGTACTGCACCTTCGACTACGGGCGCTTCTGTCGCGGCCTGCTCGAGCAGTGCCACGTCCGGTTCCTGAGAACGGCCGTGAGAGGGTTCAGCCAGGGAGGCGTCGAGACCGAGGACGGGCGCGTCGAGGCGCCGTGCGTGATCGACGCCTCCGGTTGGCATCGCGCGCTCGTCGATCGGGCCGGGCCGGCGGCCACCGGGCCGATGCCGCTCAGCTTCGGCCTCGAGACGGAAGCCGACTATCGGGGGGAGGGCCTCTACTTCTGGGTCGATCCGGCGATCCTCGCGGAGGGCGCGGCGTGGCTCTTTCCCATCGGGGCTCGGAGCCGAGTCGGGGTCGGGAGCTTCGCCGGTGTCTCGAAGCTCCGCGCGCCGCTCGAGCGCTTTCTCGAGGGGCTGGACCTGAGGCCGGGCCGTTTTCACGGGACCTACTTCCCCGCGGGCCTCGGCGCCCCGACGGTGGGCCACGTCTTCGCGGTGGGAGATGCCGCGGGCCAGTGCCTGCCGCTCACGGCCGAGGGGATTCGCCCGGCGGTCTACTTCGGGCGCATCTGCGGTGTGCTCGCGCAATCGGTGATCGACGGGCGCCTTTCGCTCGAGGACGCGCTGCAGGCGTATCGCCGCCGGGTCTTCGCGCATCGGCGGGCCTACCGACTGCTGCGCGGGCTCCAGTGGGCCGTCCAGAAGATGCCGGGAGCCTGGCTCGGGCTGGTGGCGGAGCTCGGCAACCGCCCGGCCGTCCGCCCACTCTGGTGGCCGCGCTATCTCAGCTTCGGAAAGGTTGCCTGGGAGCCGCCGGCCGGGCGGTGACGGAGGACGCGGACATGCACGGCGAAGGAATCTCCTGGGGGTACGGGTTCTGGTCTCTGGTGCTCATCAATGCGGCGATCTTCGTGTTCTTGGCGCTCTCGTTCCTGACGCCGGTCAAGCGCCGCGAATGGCGGTCGTTCGGCCTGTTCACGGCCTTCGTCGTGGCGCTCTTCACGGAGATGTACGGGTTCCCCCTGACGATCTACATCCTGACCGCCGTCCTGGGCAGTCGCTACCCCGCGCTGAACCCGTTCTCGCACGCGTCGGGACACCTCTGGATCACCTTGCTCGGAGGGGGCGCGTGGATGTCGGTGATCATCCATCTGATCTCGAACGGGCTGATGGTTGGTGGGCTCCTCCTCATGGGGGTTGGATGGCGCCGCATCCATGCGGCCAGGGGGGAACTGGTCACGGACGGCCTGTACGCCTGGATGCGTCACCCCCAGTACACGGGACTCTACCTGATCTCGGTGGGAATGCTCGTCCAGTGGCCGACGATCGTTACGGTCGCCACCTGGCCGGCGCTGCTTCTGATCTACTCCCGCCTCGCCCGGCGCGAGGAGCGGGAGGCCGAAGCGCAGTTCGGCGATGTCTACCGGGCCTACCGGGCGCGCGTGCCCATGTTCGTGCCGCGGCTCACGCGTGCGCCCGAACCGCGGTGGAGCGAGCGGTGAGGTGGCCGCGGCGATGAATGCCCTGCTCGTAGTGTGAGGAGCGAGAAAACGGAGGAGAGCATGCGGACGAGAGCGATCGGGAACCCAGCGTTCGGGTCGCGATCAACGGCTGCGGTGTCGTGATCCCGGAGACGGTCGACGCGATCCGCGCCATGACCGGCCTCGAGTCGGACGGCGCGCGGTCGATCGCCAAGACCGACGCGGCCCTCGGGATCCGCAAGGACCTGCTCGTGTGGGGAGGGGCCCGATGACCGCGCCGTCTGCGACCACGGGCGTCCGGGAGGGGACGGGCACGCGCCGGCTCGAGCTGCCCGTGGCCGGGCTCACGTGCGCCAACTGCGTCCAGGCGGTGGAGCGGGCGCTCCGCGCGCTGCCCGGAGTGACGGCGGTGACGGTGAACCTCTCCGGTGGGCGGGCCTTCGTCGACTACGACCCGGGCGCGACGACACTCCCGGCGATCCACGAGGCCGTCAAACGGGCCGGCTATCGGGTGGGCACCGCGACGGCCCGCGTCGGGATCCGGGGCATCACGTGCGCCTCCTGCGTCACGAAGATCGAGAAGGCGCTGCTGGCGACGCCGGGCGTCCTGCGGGCGAGCGTCAACGTCGGGACGGAAGAGGCGCAGGTGGAGTATCTCCCGGGCGCCGCCGACCTCGGGGCCATCCGGGCGGCGGTCGGCTCGGCCGGCTATCAGGTGGTCGACGCGCCGCCCCCTGCTGCTCCTGACGCTCTCGACCGGGAGGCGGCGGCGCGGGACGCCGAATACCGCGCGCTCATGCGGAAGTGGTGGTTCGGCGCGGCCGTCGGCGTCTTCACGATGATCATGAGCTACCCCTGGCTCTTTCCGGTCCTCGGCGACTGGTTTCCGCGCGGGAGCCCCCGGCTGTGGAACGTGTGGGCAGGGATGGGCGTCGCCTCCCTCGCCGTCCTCGGCTACAGCGGCAATCAGTTCTTCACCGGCGCCTGGCAGGCGCTGAGACATCGCGCCGCCAACATGCACACGCTGATCGCGATGGGGACGGGGATCGCGTGGGTCTACTCGACGATCGCCCTCCTCTTCCCGCAGCTCTTCCCCGCCTCCGAGCTCACCGAGGTCTACTACGACGTGACCGTGGTCGTCACGGCGCTCGTCGTCCTCGGCCTCGCGATGGAGCTCAAGGCCAAGGGCCGGACCTCGGAGGCCATCAAGAAGCTGATCGGGCTCCAGGCCAAGACCGCCCGGGTCGTGCGCGACGGGAAGGAAGTGGACATCCCGGTGGAGGAGGTGCTCGCCGGCGACGTGGTGATCGTCCGCCCCGGCGAGAAGATCCCCGTGGACGGCGAGATCATCGAGGGCGGCTCCGCCGTCGACGAGTCCATGGTCACCGGCGAGTCGATCCCCGTCGAGAAGCGGGCAGGTGACGAGGTGATCGGCGCCACGATCAACAAGACCGGCGCGTTCAAGTTCCGCGCGACCAAGGTGGGCAAGGACACGGCGCTCGCCAGCATCATCCGCATGGTCCGGGACGCCCAGGGCTCGAAGGTCCCGGTGCAGCGGGTCGTCGACGTCGTGTCGGGCTACTTCACCCCCGCGGTGGCCATCCTGGCGATTCTCGGCTTCATGATCTGGTACACGTTCGGGCCGCCCCCGGCGGTGGTCTATGCGCTCATCGTGGCCGTGACGACGCTGATCATCGCCTGCCCGTGCGCGCTCGGCATGGCGACGCCGATGTCGCTCACGACGGGCATCGGGCTCGGCGCGCTCAACGGGATCCTGATCCGCGGCGGTGAGGCGCTGCAGACCGCGCAGAAGCTCCAGACGGTCATCCTGGACAAGACGGGCACCATCACCCACGGCAAGCCGGTGCTGACCGACGTGGTCGTGGCCGGCGCGTTTCAGGAGGCGGCGCTGCTCCGCCTCGCGGCGGGCGTCGAGCGGTCCTCGGAGCACCCGCTCGCGGCGGCGATCG
This sequence comes from Candidatus Rokuibacteriota bacterium, assembly GCA_016179925.1. GTDB lineage: Bacteria > Methylomirabilota > Methylomirabilia > Rokubacteriales > CSP1-6 > JACPCG01. Next base: position 16,454 of record JACPCG010000149.1, read on the forward strand.
TCGAGGGCGCCATGGCCCGCGGGCTCTCGCTCCCCGACGTCGAGGCGTTCAACGCCATTCCGGGGCACGGCATCGAGGCCCGCGTCGAGCAGCACGCGCTGCTGCTCGGCAACCTGAAGCTCATGAACGACCGGCAGGTCGCGCTGGGCGGGCTCGAGACGCAGGCCTCCCGGCTCGCGGACGAGGGGAAGACGCCGATGTACGTGGCCATCGACGGGACGGCCGCCGGCATCGTCGCCGTGGCCGACACCGTCAAGGGAGACTCGCGGGAGGCGATCCAGGCGCTCAAGGCGCTGGGGCTCGAGGTGGCCATGATGACCGGCGACAACGAGCGGACGGGCAAGGCGATCGCCCGCCAGGTCGGGATCGAGCGCGTGCTCGCCGAGGTGCTGCCCCAGGACAAGGCCTTCAACGTGCAGAAGCTCCAGCTGGAGGGCAAGAACGTCGGGATGGTCGGGGACGGGATCAACGACGCCCCCGCCCTGGCGCAGGCCGACGTGGGGTTCGCCATCGGGACGGGCACGGACGTGGCCATCGCGGCCTCGGACATCACCCTGATCAAGGGGAGCCTCCGCGGGGTCGTCCTTGCCATCCAGATCAGCCGCGCGACGATGCGGAACGTCTACCAGAACCTCGTCGGCGCTTTCGTGTACAACACGCTCGGGCTCCCGGTTGCGCTCGGCGTGCTGTACCCGTGGCTCGGCATCCTGCTTTCTCCCTTGCTCGCGGCGCTGGCGATGTCGTTCAGCTCGGTGACCGTGATCGCCAACGCCAACCGACTCAAGCGGTGGAAGCCGAGCGGCGTGTGGGAGAGGCCAGTCCCATGACGTGGGACAAGATCGCCGTGGATCTCATCGGGCTCACGCTGATCGGGTTCATCGTGTGGTTCTTCTGGCTCGTCAAGGCGAAAGGCGTGCGGGCGACGACTACGACCGCGGGCTATCAGGAGCAGATGGTCCTGGTCAAGGGGGGCTACACCCCCGACGTGATCGTGGTCGAGCGGGGGAAGCCCGTGCGCCTGAACTTCGTCCGCCAGGAGTCGGCGTCGTGCAGCGAGATGGTCCTGCTGCCGGCCTTCAACAAGTCGGCGACGCTGCCCGAGGGGCAGACCGTCGCGGTCGAGTTCCTGCCGACCGAGCCCGGCGAGTACGAGTTCGCCTGTCAGATGGGCATGTTCCGCGGAAGGATCATTGTGGAAGGGTGAGGCGTGCGACCGACTGACAGATTGTCGGGCCTTCCATCCCGCAGGCCGCCGGTTCGACGATTCTGTCGCCCTCGGGGGACGACCACCCGCCGTTGCCGCTCTCAAGTGCGCGGACCGCCAGCGATCACGGTGGCGGCACGCGCTGGCATGTCTCTTGCCGCTTCTGGACGACCAGATGCGACCACACTCCGGGCAAAGGGAGGACGAAGATGGGACGGGCGTTCGGCGTGATCCTGGCGGGAGCGGCGGTGCTGTTGCTGGTCGGTGCGTCGTCCGCGCAGATGGGCGGCGGAATGAGTGGCGGGATGGGCGGCGGGATGATGGGCGGCGGGATGATGGGCGGTGGCCACATGGGGTCCGGCATGATGGGGGGCGACACCGGTAAGGGTTCGGCTCCCGAGATCACCGGGGAGCAAGCGCAGCAGGCGGCGGTGGAGTACGTCAGCCAGTACCTGCCCGGCTTCACCGTGACGCGCACGGTGCCCCTCACGGGCATGCACATGACGATGTACCAGGCGGAGCTCTCCGGGCCGGGCGGCGAGACGCGGATCCTCCACATCAACCCCTGGGGGAACGTGATGCCATTCGCCGGGTCGGCGACCCGCTGACGCGGCCGGAGGCGATCGACCGCCGCGGCGTCTCGCGCGGGGGCCGATCGCGTCCTGAACGAAACGTCGAGGAGGGTGCGCGATGATGGGCGGCGGCGGCATGATGGGATGGGGCGGTGGTGGACCGGGCCTGGCGGGCGGCGGGCTCCTCATGCTGCTGTTCTGGGGCGTCCTCATCGTCGCGGCGGTCGTCGGCGTGCGCTGGCTGTGGGACCAGGGCCGACCGGCCGCGGGCCGCGGGCGGGAGGAGTCGTCGCTCGAGATCCTCAAGCGGCGGTATGCCCGCGGGGAGATCGAGCGGGAGGAGTTCGAGATGAAGAAGCGGGACCTGGAATGATCACGACGCGCGCCGCAGGGCGTCTCTTCGTGGTGCTGCTCGTCGTCCTCGCGAGCGCCGTGCCGGTCCTCGGAGGCCAGCCGGGCACGACGCGGGCGGTGACCGTGGACGGCGGTGGGAGCTACACGGCCGTGAACCCCGCCGCGCTTGCGGCGATGCTCGAGCGGAAGGATTTCCTCCTCGTCAACGTCCACCTCCCCTACGAGGGCGAGATCAAGCAGACCGATCGGTTCGTCCCCTTCGACGCGATCGAAGCTCGCCTCGACACGCTGCCGGCCCGCAAGGCCGCGAAGGTAGTGCTCTACTGCCGCAGCGGCCGCATGAGCACCACGGCGGCTCGCACGCTCGTCAAGCTCGGCTACACGGACGTGTGGAATCTCGAGGGCGGGATGATCGCCTGGAAGGATTCTGGCTACGCGCTGACCCACCGCCGGCGCTGAGCGCTGAGGCGAGGCTGACAAAACGTCGGGGATGGGGGTCGTCATTGCCCCCGTTTCGCCACTCTGTCGGCCGGCGCTCCGGACCGGTCCGTCACTCCGCGCCCAACCCCGGGAATTTCCGGCCTTTTCAGCGGCTCGCGCCTGGCACGGCTTTTTCTTCTCCTGATCGGAGAAAAGACCGAAGGAGGTGATCCAGATGGCGAAAGATCCGGTCTGCGGGATGGCGGTCGACGAGAAGAAGGCGGCCGCCTCGACGGGCTATCAGGGCAAGACCTACTACTTCTGCGCGTCGGCCTGCAAGGCGACCTTCCAGAAGGACCCGGGCAAGTACGTGACGGCCGAGACGGCCGGGAAGAAGGGATGCGCATGAAACGGCTGACGATCCGGGGAACGGCCCTCGCCGTGGGGCTCTTCTTCGACATCACCTTCGTGCTCTGCGCGCTGTGGGGGCTGGTGGTGCCGCGGCGGCTGGAAACGATGGCCACGCTCTGGGAGTCGCTGCTCCCGGGCTTCACCTGGCTCAGCCCCGCGAGCTTCGTTCTCGCGCTGGTGGAGCTGTTCCTGTACGGCGTGTACGTCGCGGTGATCTTCGTACCGCTCTTCAACTACTTCGAGGGCCGGCGGGCGTCCGAGGTCGAGACGCCGGGGGTCGCGCGGCCCCTGCCGCCGCGCGAGGCCATCCAGCACCACTGAGGTGGGGGGAGTCGAATGAGGACCACGCGGCGACAACGCAGGCTCTGGAAGCGCTGGACGTACGCCGTCATCGTCATCGCGGCCGGCGCCGGGGTCGCCTGGCTCCTCGTCCCATCTTTTGGGGGCGGGGGGCCGCGGCCCGCGGGCGGTGACGTGGTGGCGATCAAGGGCACGATGGGGGGCTTCTCCACCGACGTGATCCGCGCCAAGGCCGGGCGTCCGCTGACCGTGCAGCTCACCAGCGTCGACACGCGCTTTCACACGGACGGCGGGGGCAAACACCAGTTCGCCATCGACGCGCTGGGCGTGAACATCGTCGCGCCGCCCCAGGGGACGGTGGAGGCGACCTTCACGCCGACGCGGCCCGGCGTCTACGACTACTACTGCGACGTGTGCTGCGGGGGCCGGGCGAACCCGACGATGCAGGGAAAGCTGATCGTCGAGGCGTAAGGCGTGCAGGCGGGCCGCGTCGTGGCGCTCTCGGCGGCGGCCGCAGGCCTC
>JACPCG010000150.1 GCA_016179925.1 Candidatus Rokuibacteriota bacterium
GGGCCGAGAGGGCGAGGATGTCGCTCACGATGACTAAGGAAGAACGGGAGGCGTTTCTGGCCGACGTTCACGTGGGCGTCATTAGCGTTGCGGAAGATGGTCATGGGCCGCTTACGGTTCCGGTTTGGTATTCCTACGAGCCTGGAGGCGAGGTCCGAATCATAACTGCTCGGAGGTCGCGAAAGGGAAAGCTGCTGGAGCGCGCGGGCCGATTCAGTCTGTGCGCGCAGACGGAGACGCCACCGTATAAGTACGTGAGCGTAGAGGGGCCGATCGTCACGATCGAAGTGGCAGATCTTGAGCGCGATCGGCGCCCCCTCGCGCGCCGTTATCTCGGCGCCGAGCTGGGCGACCGGTACATCGAAAGCACGCGGGACGTCGTCGGGAACGTGCTTGTTCGTATGCGGCCGGAGCGATGGCTTACGGTCGACTACGCAAAGCAATACCAGTCACGGTGAATGCGTGAAACCGGCTAACCGCGCATTGCAGCCGCCGCGCTTCGCGCGCGGCTGAATGCGATCGTTATCCGTACAGATGCCTTCCCTGAGGGGCTTGTGACACACTCGGGAGAGACCAGCCTGAATGAGGATACCCAACGCCGACCGCGCCGTGATCGATCCGCTAAAGCTACACGGGTATCTGCTGTCGCAGAGCCATCCCGTGGGTCGGTTCAAGGCGGGGTTCTTCGTGGCCCTGGGATACTCGGAAAACGAGTGGCAGCGGTTGGAGGCCGACCTGCGGGCTCAGCATCTGAATCGGGATGCCACGATGGGAGAGGCGAATCCATACGGGCAGAAGTACGAGATTCGAGCGCCGATCACAGGGCCGGCAGGACGCGCGGCAGAGGTTGTCAGCGTGTGGGTCGTGCTTGCAGACGAAGACTTCCCCCGGTTCGTGACGGCGTACCCAGGAGGCGGGAGATGAGATATCGCGTTCTCGATGTCGTTGTCCTGGAGAAGGAGTTGCCCGAGCGCGGCCTGCGCCGAGGAGACCTGGGTGCTGTGGTCCAGCTGTACGAGCCGGACGGCTTGGAGGTGGAGTTCGTGACGGCATCGGGGAGAACCGAGGCGTTGGTCACCGTGAATGTCCGGGATGTGCGACCGGTCGCGGACAACGATTTAGTGGCTGTTCGGCCGTACCGTCAATCGGCTTGAGGGGACGGATAACTGCCGGCTGGAGCGGCCCGGCTCGAAGCCGGCCGCTCCCGAGTAGTTCGGCGTACATCCCAACGGCACGGCCCGCAACGAACGACTGATGGAAAGCTCAGAGGCGATGGTTGGTAAGGCGTGGGCCGTCGAGTTAGTGCAGTTGCCGGAAGCCTTCACGTTTCCGGTGACGAAGCTCGGCCTCACCGGAGATGTACACGGCGAAGGCTCCTTCGTGAACACCGCGCCCACGAGAATTGAGTGCCATGTTCATACCGAGGTAACGTCCGAACCCCACAAGGGCTTGCAGCGCGTGGAGCTCTTTCCGTCGCCGCTGCAGCCAGGCAGGGGTACCGAGCTCGACGTCGACCGCGAGTTCGAACATCAGTTCAGGCTCGCCCTCTGGCTCTACCAGCGTCTTCCGTCTCAGATCGTCGACTGGCCGGGCGCCGGCCCTGTCGCGAGTGCGTGGTCCCTTCGTGGTTCTTCGCTCGCGCCGTTTCTCCGGTTCTCCGGTGCGTTACTGGATTTTCATGATGACCGCCAGGCGTACGCCTTCGCTCGCCACGTTGCCCCTCGCGTTCCAGGCGTGCTAGAGGATGAAGACATCAGAATCTTCTTCTTGAGCGGACACCCGATCAGCGCCGACTGGCTGAAAGCTCGTTGGCCGCTCATGGTGGCGACCGACTTTTTGAGCGCGCTCGTAGACTTCACGATGACGACATCGCATTGCTGCTGCTGATGTCGCTGGAAACGCTCTTCGTGGATGCTCGATCAGAGTTGGGTCGTCGTCTGGCGCAGCGATGTGCACTGTTTAACGGTCGCGACCGCGACGAACGAAAGGCTCTGTTCTCCAGAGCCGAGGCGCTCTACGATCGGCGGAGTCGGCTCGTGCAACCCTCAGACTCCCACCCCGCCGAATTACAGAATGCACCCGACGGCCTTCGGCCGCGGGTGATCCTGAGCGTTGGGCCTCATTCCACGGGGTAAGGCGTAGAGTATGGCCACCATGAGAAGGGTGCCTCTCGGCGTAAAGGACATGACCAAACATGTCTCGGGTAAGTCGGTGTCTCACGTCACGCAGCCTGACGCTCGGCGCCTCGAGATTCAGTTCACCGACGACTCCATCCTCGCCATCGAGCTACTTCAACAACGCTTCGCCGTCGCCTTGATTCGCGGCTCCGGCGCCGCGATTGACGAAGGTCGCAACAACGACCCTCAGCCTACTCGCCGTCAACGCGACTATCTGGAGTTCATCGCAAGGTACATCCAGCGGTTCGGTGTTTCCCCAGCTGAATCAGATATCGGGCGACACTTCCTAGTCTCGGCACCCTCCGTGAACCAAATGGTTCAGACCTTGGAGCGGCGTGGGTTCATCACGAGGCAACGAGGCGCGTCACGGTCGATTAGCATCGTCCATCATGCCGATCTGTTGCTCCCTCAACACCAACCGGCAAGCGTCAGCGATCCGAGGCCGAACCTCGCAGTGCACCGGACCGGGGCTCGCGCTGCTCGCCGCGGCCGCTGAGCGGTGCGTTCGGCCGCGACCAGGCCGCAGGTGAACCATGAAGATCAGGTACTTTCAAGACACGGACACCCTGCACATCGAGTTCAAGACCGGTGACGTCGTCGAGACCAAGGACCTGGACGAGAACACTCAGATTGACGTCGACCGTGGCGGGAACATCTGCGCCATGACGATCGAGCATGCCAAAGAACGGGCCGACCTCCCGCACTTCTCGTTTGAGCAGGTCGGAACCTGACGTCAACGTCAACGCGTGGCACCCGCCTCTGAAGACGGTGCGGGAGATCGGCGTCACGATCCCGCCCTCCATCCTCGTGCGCGCGGACCGGCTGATCGAATGAGTCGCCAGGAATCGGGAAAAGGGCGGCCCTCTGAGGGTATGGCGTACCGAGTCATCGGCACGAGCGCGGCGCGCGCGGACGCGTGGGAGAAGGTCCGCGGGCGGCCGATCTATGCCGGCGACGTCGCGATGCCGGGCATGCTCCACGGCCGGATCGTCCGGAGCCCGTACGCCTCCGCCCGCATCGCGCGGATCGACACGCGGGCGGCTCGCGCGCTGCCGGGAGTGGCGGCGGTCCTCACGGCGCAGGACGTGCCGCGCAACGAGCTGCGCATGGAGCTGCCCGGCCGCATGGCCGAGGCCACGGCGGGCGCCGTGCTCGCCACCCAGCCCGTGCTGGCCGCCGATCGCGTGAACTTCCAGGGCGAGCCCGTGGCGGCGATCGCGGCCGAGACGGAGGAGATCGCGGCCGAGGCCGCCGACCTCGTCGAGGTCGAGTACGAGGAGCTGCCGGGCGTGTACGACCCACTCGTCGCGCTCGAGCCCGGCGCGCCCGAGGTCCACGAAGGCGGCAACGTGCTCCGCCGCTGGCACCTCCGCGCGGGTGACGTCACCGAGGGCTTCCGCCGCGCCGCCGTCGTCGTCGAGCACACCTACCGCACCCCGTTCGTCGACCACGTGTACCTGGAAACGGAAACGGGGCTCGGCTGGATTGACGCCGAGGGCGTCCTCACGCTCCGGGTGAGCACCCAGGTGCTCGAGCACTTCCGGGACGTGGCCGAGATCCTCCAACTTCCCCATGGCAGGGTGCGCCTCGAGGGCGCGTACCTCGGCGGCGGCTTCGGCGGCAAGGAGGACGTGACCGTCGAGTGTCTGCTGGGCCTCCTGGTCTGGAAGACCCGCCGGCCCGTGCGGCTCGTCTTCTCCCGGGAGGAGTCGTTCATCGGCCACGGCAAGCGGCACCCGTACGTCATGCGCTATCGCACCGGCGCCACGCGCGAGGGCGCGCTCACGGCGCTCGAGGCCGAGCTGATCTCCGACTCCGGCGCCTACGCGGCGCTCTCGCCCTGGGTCCTCTTCTACAGCCTGGTGACAGCGACGGGGCCGTACCGCGTGCCGCACGTGAAGGTGGACGCGACCACGGTCTACACGAACAACCCCGTGGCGAGCGCGTACCGGTGCTTCGGCTCCATCCAGACCTGCCTCGCGTACGAGGGCCAGATGGACGCCCTCGCGGCGGCGCTCGGCATGGACCCGCTCGCCCTGCGCGAGAAAAACTTCCTCCGCAAGGGCGACACGCTGGCCACGGGCCAAGTGATGGAGACCGAGCCGATGATCGCCCAGACCATGCGCCAGGCGTGGGCCGGGCTCGGCGAGCGGCGGGCGCCCGGCGGCCCGATCCGCGTCGGCCGCGCCGTCGCCGCGTCGTTCACGCCGTACGGCCGGATGTGCTGGACGCGCGACTCGGCGAGCGCCTGGGTCGGCATGGAGCTGGACGGCACCGCCGTCGTCCGCTGCGCTGCGCCTGACGTGGGCGGCGGCCAGACCGCGTCGCTCTGCGCGATCACGGCCGAGGTGCTGGGTCTCGACACCGATCGGGTGGTCGCGGTCGGGCGCGACAGCCATTTCACCCCGCGCGCGGGCACGACCACGGCGACGCGCCAGCTCCTGATGTCGGGGAACGCCGTGCTCGCCGCGGCGCGCGAGGTGCGCCGCCATCTCGTGGCCGAGGCCGCGGCCCTGCTGGAGGCCGCACCCGGCGACATCGAGCTTGCGGATGGCCGCGCCTTCGTCCGCGGAGCGCCGGATCGCGCCGTCCCCATGGCGGGTGTCGTGCGGGCGGCAACCGCCAACGGCAGGCCGGTCCAAGCGCTCGAGAAGTACGACGCGCCCTGGGCCCCGACGATCGACCCGGTGACAGGGCAGGGCAAGGCGTTCAACGACTACACGTTCGGCTCGCACGCGCTCGAGGTCGAGATCGACGAGGAGACGGGGCGCACGCGCGTGAGCCGGCTCGTGGCCTGCTTCGACGCGGGCCTCGTCATCAACCGCGCCTCCGCGGAGGGCCAGCTCGAGGGCGGCGCGGTCCAGGGGCTCGGGTACGCGCTCATGGAGGAGATCGCGCTCGAGAACGGCGTGAGCCGGAACCCGCACCTGCTCGACTACAAGGTCCCGACCTCGCTCGACGCGCCCGCGATCGAGACAATCTTAATAGAGTCGGGCCACGGGCTCGGGCCCTTCGGCGCCAAGGGGCTCGGCGAGCCGGCCATGACGCCGAGCATCGCGGCGGTCGCCAACGCCGTGTCGAACGCGGTGGGGGCGCGGATGACCGAGCTGCCGATCACGGCCGAGCGCGTGCTCGCGGCACTCCGCTCGACGACGTAGCCCGTGGCGGTCTTCGAGGAGGAGTTCACGGTTCATGCCGCGGCCGACGCCGTGTGGGACTTCCTCCTCGATCCCACGCGTCTGGCGGCGTGCATCCCGGGCTGCGAGACCCTCCAGGTGGAGGACGCGACCACCTATCGCGTCCGCCTGACCGTCAAGGTCGGCTTCCTCTCGACCACGCAGGATCTGCGCCTGACGATCACCGAGGCCAACCGCCCGCGCCGCCTCGTTGCGGTCGGCCGGGGCGAGGACCGGAAGCTCGCCAGTCACGTCGAGGTGCGCAACACGCTCGACCTCGCTCCGGCCCCCGCGGGCGCCACGCTCGTCCGCTACCGCAGCGAGGTCCGGGTGCTCGGGCGGCTCGGCTCGGTCGGCGACGCGGTGATGCAGGTCAAGGCGAAACAGCTCGCCGGCGACTTCGCGGCCCGCGTCCGCGCGGCGCTCGAGGCACGCGCGTGACGCTGACGTTCGTCCTCAACGGGCATCCGTGCACGGCCGAGGCGCCGGCCCATTGGACCGTCCTCGATCTCCTGCGCGACGGCCTCAGCCTCACGGGCACGAAGGATGGCTGCGGCGAGGGCGTGTGCGGCACGTGCACGGTGCTCGCCGACGGGCGGCCGATCCGCGCCTGCCTGGTGCTCGCCGCCCACGTGCGCGGGCGCGCGCTCGTGACCGTCGAGGGGCTCGAGACCGACGGCCGGCTCGACCCGCTCCAGACCGCGTTCGCCGAGCGCGGCGCGGCCCAGTGCGGCTTCTGCACGCCGGGGATGTTGCTGGCCGCCAAGGCGCTGCTCACCGAGGACCCGGCGCCGACGGCACAGGAAGTGCGGGAGGCGTTGTCGGGCAACCTCTGCCGCTGCACGGGCTACGCGAAGATCGTCGAGGCCGTGCTGGCCGCCGCGCCGGGTCGGAGCTGAGCGTGCGGCTCCGCCCCTTCGAGCTCGTCGAGCCCGAGACTCTGGCCGACGCGCTGGCGGCGCTCGCCCGGCTCGACGGCGAGGCGCGGCTGATCGCCGGTGGCACCGCGCTCGTGCCCATGCTGCGCCTCGGCCTCGTGAAGCCGGAGCGCCTGATCTCCTTGCATCGGCTGCCCGCGCTCGCCGAGATCCGGACGGATGACGGGACGCTGCGGCTCGGCGCGATAGCGACGCTCGCCGACATCGAGCGCGCGCGCGCCGTGCGGGAGGGCTGGCCGCTCCTCGCGGAGGCCGTGCATCGCGTGGCCAGCCCGGCGATCCGCACTTCGGGGACCATCGGCGGCAACCTCTGCTACGCCGAGGCCGCCTCCGATCCGGCGCCGGCCCTGCTGTGCCTCGAGGCCGAGGTGCGCGTGGCCGGGCCGGCCGGAGAGCGCTCGGTGCCAGTCACCGGGTTTTTCCGCGGCTTCTACGAGACGGCCCTCGAGCCGGGCGAGCTCGTGACCGCGGTGCGCATTCCGGCGGTGCCGGCGGGCGCGCTGAGCGGCTACGTCAAGTTCACGCCGCGCTCGGCCGAGGACAAGCCGCTGGTCGGCGTCGCCGCGCTTATCACCCTGGATACTGCCGGGCGCTGTGCCGAGGCGCGCATCGGCCTCGCAGGCGCCGCCCCGACGCCGATCCGCGCTCATCGTGCTGAGATGGTCCTCCGCGGGGAGGCGCCGAGCGACACGACCGTCCGGGCGGCCGCCGAGGCCGCCGCGCGCGAGGCCGAGCCGCTCTCCGACCTCATGGGCAGCGCCGACTACCGGCGCGAGATGATCCGCGTGTGGGTGCGCCGCCTCCTCGTCGCCATGCGAGACGGCACGCATCGCGCGGAGCCGAATCAAGATTAGCCGACCGAAGACGCGTCACGCGGCCGAGCGGTGAGTGCCCGCCGGCCCGTCAGCCCCGCTCGACACCGCGGATACGCGCCCAGAGACTCCGGCCCTCGGGCGGCAGCGCGGTCACGGCGGCGTCGACCTGAGCGGTCAGCGCCGCGCCCTCAGGGCACGCCAGAAGCTGCTGGATGTCCCACGCGTCCTGTGGGCCGCCCGCATAGAGCTTGAGAAGAATCAGGTTGACCGGGCTGGCCACCGGCACGAGAACGTCCTCGATCAAGGCCTCTTGGGCGCCGGCTGTGACGGCCGCCTGCCACGGGCTCTTGCCGACCACCACGTCGAGCGGGTGCTCGCCGGCGGCGGTGAGTCGCACCACACCCGCGAGCGGGTCGTCCGCGCCCCCTTTCCGCCCGCGCGCCTCGATCGACGTCGCGCGCAGCGGGGTCCAGAATGCCGCCTCCAGACACTCCTGAGCGAGGGTGAAGACATCGACATCGCGAGTCGATCGGCTCACGCCGTGCACGGCCATCGCGGCCGCGCCGATCACGGCGAACGGAATCCCGCGCTCCCGCAGCAGCGCGGTGACGGGTCCTAGCAGGCTCAGCCGATCAGCTCCTCGATGCAGCGCGATCGCCGCCGACCGGCCTGTCGCCGCCGCTCGAGCTCGCGCGCCGCCTCCGCCGGGCCGAGCGGCGGGCTCTGGGCGGCGCGGAACGTCTCGAGATCGCGCGCGCCGAGGGCAAGCGCCAGGGCCACACGCTCCGCCGGCGTGAGGGCCCGCAGCTCCTCCCGATCTTCGGCCCGGAACAGATCCGCGACGCTGCGCATCCCGCTTTGACTATAGCAGGTCGGCTCAGCGCGACGGCAGGCGAGCGCGGCTACTGGAGCTGGACCGAGGCGAGCACCCGCTCGACGGTGTCCCGGTACTTCGGGAAGTAGTGGGCGCGCGTGCCCGAGTAGATGAGCGCGTGGAGCCGGTCCTTGACGACGGCGCCGGCCGCCAGCGCCTGCATCTCGAGGCCGCTCCGCAGGACGAACGTCATCTCGAAGCGGAACCCGTCCGCGGTCCCGAACTTCGCCGGCCGGAGATTCGCCGTCTCGATCTTCTGGTTGCCGAAGAGCGCGTAGCTGTCCACGAGCAGCTCCATGATCTCGCTCGGTGTCATCCCCTTCCTGAACTTGGGGCGCTTGTCCTCCGGGGCGCCGCCCTGGATCAAGCCCCGCACGACGGGCTGGCCGTCGGCCACGCCCTTGACGAAGGTGATCGACTGGAGGCCCGAGCCGTCCACCGTCCAGAGCTCCATCCCCGTCCTGGCCGGCAGCGACGTCCAGCGGATCTGGGGCTCGACCGAGTAGGCGTCGCCGACCGTCGTGCGCTTGGGCTCGACGAGAGTCACGACCGCGCAGCCGGCCGTCAGCGCCGACGCGAGCAGCAGGACTCCGAGTCGTCTCATCGCGTCACTCCAGTCTTTTCAGGTAGTCGCGGATGATCTCGCGGTCCTGGGCGTCCGGCCGGCGCTCCAGGTAGCGCGCGAACGCGGCGCGCGCCCGGGTCCGGTCCCCTGTCTTCATGAGCACGAGGCCGAGGTTCCGCTGCGTCTCCGCGGGCGCGCCTGCGGCCGTGGCGGCCTTCTCGTAAGCGGCGATCGCCTTCTGGTCGTCTCCCGCCTCGCCGCGGAGCCGGTGGAGCTCGCCCTGGAAGAAGTGGACCTCGCCGGGCGCCGCGCCCGCCGCCAGCAGCCGGTCGAGCACGAGCTGCGTCGCCGCGGGCCGGCGCAGCCGGAGCTCGTCGCGCAGCATCGTCGCACGGAACGGAAGCATCGCCGCGAGGTAGCGCTCGCGCCCCACGTCGGCCCCGCCCGCGGCGGCCGCCTTGTCTGCGAGGCCCTTGAGGGTCGCCACGCGCTCGTCCGTGGACGGATGGGTCGCGAAGAAGACCAGCGGCTCGGCATCCTTCACGGCCGCGCGCTCCTTGAGGAGCGCCTCCCAGATCTTCGGCGCCTCGTGCGGCTCGTAGCCGGCCCGCACCATCAGCTCGAACCCGACGTCGTCCGCCTCGCGCTCGTTGTCGCGGGAAAACGCGAACACGCTCGACAGCATGGCAAGCTGCGCGAGCGGGCCCACGAAACCGACCCCGGCCGCCGCCGTGAGCACGCTGAAGAAGAGCGAGGCGTCCGCCTTCGCCCGCAGGTCGCGGAAGAGCTGGACGGAGTGGCGCCGCAGGTAGTGGCCGATCTCATGGCCGAGGACGTACGCGAGCTGCGCCTCGTTGTCGGCGCGGAGGAGGAGGCCCGTCCAGACCTGCATCATGCCGTTGGGCGCCATCGAGGCGTTGAAGTGCGGCGTCTGCACCACGTAGACGCGGACGTCGCCGCAGTGGGCGCCCGCGAGACGGCAGACGACGCCGCGGACGTAGGCGTTCAGCGCGGAATCGGTCACGAGGTGGCCCGAGGTCTTGAGGCTCGCCTCGACGCGGTCCATCGCCATCCAGAGCCCCGCCTCGTCGCTCTCGATCGGCGGGCGCTCGCCCGGCTTCACGTCGGCGACGGCGCCGGGCGCCCCGCGCGGCGTCGCGCACGAGGCCAGGAGCACCAGCCCCAGGGCGAGCCGGGGGAGCGTCCCCGCGCGCTTCACAACGGGAGGTCCGCGAGGAGCTTCTTCACCGCCTCACCCGCCGGCGCGGGCTCACGGAGGTCGCCCTGCGGGTCCACGAGGCGGTTGAACCAGACGAGGTCGCCGCTCTTGAGGTCCACGAGCGAGGCGAAGCCCCACTGCGTGCCGCCCGGCATGGCGACGCCGAGGAGCGCGGCGCCCACGATCGCCGCCTTGCGCCCGGCGCTCGCGTAGGAGTCGCGGAGGAAGACGAAGAGCGCGTAGTCGGCCGCCTGGTCCTCGGCCAGGACGCCCGCGCCCTCGCCGAGGGTCCAGTCGAACTTTCCGTCCTTGTTGGGAAGCTTTGCGACGCCGTAATGGTGGACGAGGATGGCGCGGCCGACCTGGTCATGCAGCTTCAGGAGTTGGTTGTGCGCGTGCTCCCGGGCGGGGTTGTCGGCCGGCGCCCGGTAGGGGCCGAGGTGGGCGTTCCTGCGGTCGATCTCCGCCCGGAGGGCTGCGAGGACGTGCCCCTTCGCGCGCTCGGTCCACTCCGCCTTCAGCTCGACCACGCCGCCCGCCGAGAGCTCACTCAGCTCGATGTCGGGTGGCATCAGGACGACGCGCGCTGCGGAGGCGATGCGCTGCCACTTCTCGGTCCTGACGGTGGTCGCGGTCTGGGCGCAGCCGCCGACCAGGGCACCGGCGAAAACGAGCAGGATCGGCAGCGTGAGACCGCGCGGTCGACGGTAGGTCATGTTCCCCCCTCGGTGCCCGATTGCACCCAAAGGCGGCTCCAACGACCGAATTATACTCGACGGGGCAGGCGCGCGCGCGTCGCGTCGAGCGCCTCGCGCGCGACGTCCTCGGGCGGGCGCGCCCACGCGGCGGGGTTGGGCGCCTCGTAGCTCATGAAGCCGGGGTAGCCCTTCCGCGCGAGGAGCGCGAAGAACTCCGCGAACGGCACGACACCCTGCCCCGGCGGCAGGCGGTCGGTGAACTTCCCCGGCTCGAGGCCGCGCGCGGGCACGTCGCTGTACTGCACGTACGCGATCTCAGCGGGCGGCAGGTCGTCCAGCTCCCGGAGTGTGGCGGCGCTGCGCCAGAGGTGGTAGGTGTCGAGCAGGAGCCCGCACGCCGGGTGACCCGCCGTCGCCATCACCTCGCGCATCACGCCGAGGGTGTTGAGCTGCTCGGCCTGGGAGTTGAACTCGACCGCGAGCCTGACGCCGTGCCTGGCGGCGAGACTGCCGACCTCTCGTACGCTCTCGGCCGCCCGGCGCGGGTCGCCGCGGCCCCTGTCCACGGGGCTCATCACGGTGGCGCAGCCGAGCGCCGCGGCGCGCGCGCACTGCTCGTCGAAGACCTGGAGCAGCCGCCGGCGCTCGTCGCGCTCGGCCCACAGCCAGCCGAGCTCCACGCCGACGCACGCGATGCGAGGCCCGCTCGCCTTCACGAGCGCGAGCACCTCGGCGGCCTCCTGGCCGCGCGCCGCGACGCGCGTGAAGTCCACTCGGCGCAGCTCGATGCCGTCCCACCCGACGTGCCGCGCGATGCGCAGCACCTCGGCGAGCGGCGTGGTATCGAGCGTCCAGGTGTGGAGGGCGAGCACGGTCTAGTGTCCCATCTGCGAAATCATGCTCAGACGCGC
>JACPCG010000151.1 GCA_016179925.1 Candidatus Rokuibacteriota bacterium
GTCACCTTCCGTTGCCGGATGAGGCAGTATCCAGCGGTGAGCAGCACGGCGCTGGTCCCGTTGAGGACGGCGTTGACCGCCGGTAAGGCCGAGACCCCCCGCACAGCGCCAGTCTGCGGTTGCCGGCCCACCAGCAGGACCCCCACTGCCGCGACAACCAGGAGTGATACCAGTCCAATCCCCGACAGCGCGACACGATCGTTCATGCGTTCATCGTCCGTTTCTCATGCCACGAACACTAGAACGTCAGCACGCAGTCCGCGGTGGCGACGTCCTCGAGAAGGAAGGCGGTGATGCCGCGAACGCCGTCGATCTCAGGCAGGAGTTGATCGGGCTCGACGCCGGAGATCGCCATGGACGATGAGCACGCGTAGAGGCGCGCGTCGCCCAACTCCTTGATCTCGCGCAACAGGTCGGGCAGGTCGGCGAGCCCCTGCGCGGTGAGGCGGTCGCGGATCAGCGCCTCATGGGCTTGGCACGCCTCGGAAAAATTCATCTCCTTCGCGCCGGTCACCGTGATCTTGTAGACCGCCTCGTCGCGGAAGAAGGCCCGCACAGCGACGCCGGAGCCGGCGGCGGCGAGCAACAGCGTAGCGACCTGCACCAGGTTGTTGAACTCGCCGCGCGAGACGATAACCGCGAGCCTCTTCACGCCGCCCGCTTCCGGAGAAGCGACACGATCAGGCCCGCGTCGCGCTCGTGCCACAGGAAGGTGTGGCCGGTGTTTCGACACCAGGCAGGGTAGTCATGCTCCGCGGCGGGGTCGGTCGAAAGGACGCGGATAAGCTGGCCGGGTGCGAGCGGACCGAGCGCCCGCATCAGCCTCATGATGCCCTGGGCGCAGAGCATGCCACGGTTGTCCACCGTGACCGCGTCATCGATCGTCTTCCCGCCCGCCGCAGCTTGGGTCGCGTCCATACCCCTACCAGTTCCAGATCGTGTCGAACTGGTCCACGAACCTGCCGAACTCCCTCCGACTAATGAGCTTGATGCCCCCGATCAGCTCGCGCTCGGCGATCCCCCGCTCCTCAAGGTCCTCCCTGAACGCGTAGACCGGGATGTTGGCCTGCTGCGCCGACTGGACGTCGGTCTCGATGAGAAAGCCCGGTTGAACGGGTGCTCCAGCGATCTTGATGCCCGTGCCTTCCTGCCCGCGCACGCCGTAATTCACCGCGTCCTCGCTGAGAAGAACCGTCATCTGCGAGCCGGCCACCGGCGCAAACGCCGAGGCGAAGAGACCGATATCGCTGTCCTCGAGGTTGCCGTACTCCGGATGCGAAAGCACGGAGAGAATCTTCTTGCTCATCGCGTCCTCCTAGTGAGCCGAGACGAGCAGCGTATGATGGGCCGCTTCCGTCCACTTGTAGATGTCGGCCAGCGAGCCGTGGACGACGCCGTCGAGATGATACCCTTGTGGAACGCCCCGTTCCACGCAGCAGAGCCCTCAGACGTACCAGTTAAGGTGCGGCTCGCCCTTGCCCTTCTCGAGCAGGCGCTCCACGAACTCCGCGGTCGTGTTGTGCGCCTTGCCGGCATCGGTATGGTGCTCGACCTTGTCCTTCCAGATCGGGTCGTCGTGCTGCTTCTGTGCCCTCGCCGTCAGGATCACGGCGTCCTCGTACGCGAGCACATTTACGTTGTACCCCTTGTCGAGGGCCATGTCGACCAGACGGAACACGCTCACCGGGCTCTCACTGCCGTACGGGCCCGCGGTCACCGTGATGTGCAGGGTCTTCCGCTCCGCCATTGTGACCTCCCTCATCTTCCTGTATCAGTCGCGTGAGTTGGTCGGGCTAGTGCCAGATCGCCTTGTCGGCCTGCCCCATCAAAAGATCGACGAGCTCGCCCATCCCCGCGACGCCGACAGCTTTAGCCACCTGGTCACCGACGAGGCCCCGCTGGCGGGCGGAAACGGCGTCCGCCAGGATCCTGAGCCCATTCCGCTCGGCCTCCTGAATCAGGTGCGCGCCCGCCTTGTAGGTTCTGCGGGCCGCAAAGACGGCGTCCTGAAGGAGATAGATCGTCACGTCATGACGCAGCTCTTTGAGCTGCCTGCCGAGCTCAAACGCGTACGAGCCACCATCTTGCGGGCCCTTGGTCTCGATCAGGAGATACTTGCTCATGACCACTCCTCTCCTCGTCTCGGGCTCATCGCGGTTCTCCTTGTCCGGTCGCCACCCGGACGATGTAGTCGGCGAACAGCGGCGTGGGGTCGAACCCCAGCACCGCCGTCGCGTTGGCGACGAAGTTGGACGTGGCGTTGACGTCATAGAAGTAGACCCGGCCGTCGGCGCGGCCCACGAGGTACTCGACGCCCCCGATGTCGATGGACGCCGCGCGCGCGAGCGCGAGCACCTGGTCGACCACCGCCCGCGGGGCGTCGTAGCGCGTGACGGCGAGCCCCGGCTTCGCCTCGACGGGGCAGGCGCCGAGATCGGCCGCCGGCGCCGCGTCGGGAATCTGGCAGATGTCGGCCGGGCAGAGGTTGAAGCCGCTCGCAGGGCGGACGATCCGGATCGCGTAGAGATAGCGACCGTCCATCACCTCGACCCGGACGATCGCGCCCTCCTCAGACTCGACGTACTCCTGGAGCAGCGCGACGCCGTCGGGCCCGAGGTCGAGGTCGGCGGCGCGGGCCTCGAGCTCGGCGCGCGAGTTGAACCGCTCGATCAGCGCGCCCGAGCCGCCGACGTTTGGCTTCACGAGCACGGGGAACCGGACGCCCTCGCTCGCCTTCAGAATCTGGTCGCGGTGATTCAGGACGATCGTCCGCGGGTAGCGGAGGCCGAGCCGCTCGAAGAGCCCCGCCTGGAGCGCCTTGGACTTCTCGAACCGGTACGCCGCGACGGGGTTGATGACAGGCACACCGAGCGCCCCGTAGTGGGCCAGAAGCGGTTCGGCGTAGAACAGGACACCGCCGTGGCCGCGCCGGTGGGACGACGGGCTCGTGCGGTTCACGATCACCGCGTAGCGCGGGACCCGATCGCGCGGGTCGAAGGCGTGGTTCGAGTGGTCGATCTTCTCGAACGGCAGCCGGCGGTGCTGGAGCTCGGCGATCAGCCGGGCCGACCACTCGGGGTGCTCGTCGAGGATGCCGATGGGCGCGGAGAGAGTGACACTCATTGGGCCGCTCCTACGGGAAGTCGTTGTTCGTCGAACCAGAGAAGCCGGGCGCGCAGCGCGACGACGTCGCCGATCACTGCGACGACGGGCGGCTCGATCCGCGCGCGCTCCGCCTTGGCCGCGATGTCGCCGAGCCGCCCCGTGATCGTCTCCTGCAGGTCCGTCGTCCCCCAGCGCACGAGCGCGACCGGCGTCGCGGGCGATCGTCCGTGCTCGATGAGCGCGCGGGTGATGCCGGGGAGCGCCTTCAGGCCCATCAGGACCACGAGCGTGTCCACGGCCGTGGCAAGCCGAGCCCAGTCCACGCCCGATTCGCGCTTGCAGGCGTCCTCGTGGCCGGCGACCACCGCGAACGACGAGGCGATGCCGCGGTGGGTGACGGGGATGCCCGCGTACGCGGGCACCGCAACCGCGGCGCTGACGCCGGGCACGATCTCGAACGGGATCCGCGCGCGCGCCAGCGCCAGGGCCTCCTCGCCGCCCCGGCCGAACACAAACGGGTCGCCGCCCTTGAGCCTCACGACCCGCCGGCCGCGCCGCGCGTGCGTGATCAGCAGCGCGGTGATCCTCTCCTGGGGCAGCGCGTGATGGCCGGAGGCCTTGCCCGCGAAGACGCGCCGCGCGCGGGGCGCCTCCTCGAGCAGGCGAGGATCCACGAGCCGGTCGTAGACGACGACGTCCGCGCGCCGCAGCAGCTCGAGGCCGCGGACCGTGACGAGCCCGGGATCTCCCGGACCCGCGCCGACGAGCGCGACCGTCCCTACGCGCACGCCGCAACTCCCAGGCGCTCGAGCATCCGCCGCTTGGCCGCATCCCGCCCGCGCTCGACGATGAGCCGGCGCACGTCGGGCCCGAGGGCGCGCCGCCACGCCTCGGCCGAGGCCGCGCGGCCCGCCGCGCGAAGCTCACGTCTGACCTCGGCAGCGAGCTCGGCGAGCGTCGCGTACTCCGCGGTGAGGTACGCCTCCAGCTCGTCGCGGACGGCGCGGGCGAGCGCCGGGCTCGTGCCGCCCGTCGCCACGGCCACGGTGAGGTCGCCCCGGCGCACGAGGGCCGGGAGGATGAAGGTGCAGTGCGCCGGATCATCCGCGGCGTTCACCCAGATGCCGCGCCGCCGGGCCTCGGCGGCCACGGCTCCGTTGACATCGCCCGTGTCCGTCGCCGCAAGCGCCAGGTCAAATCCGGCGACGTCGCCCGGACGGTAGCCGCGCGGCTCGTGGGTGATCCGCCCCGCGGCGGCGAGCGCGGCGAGCGCCGCCGTCAGCGTGGGGCTCACCACCGTCACCGCCGCGCCCGCGGCGACGAGTCCGTCCACCCTCCGCTCGGCGACCGGTCCGCCCCCCACGACGAGGCAGCGCCGGTCCGTGAGCTCGAGGAACGCCGGGTAGTAGCCCATCTCAGCCGTCCACGCCGTGCGGCGGGCGACCCGGCGAGGCATCGCGCGCCACCGCCTCGACGAGCTCGCCCGCCAGGAGCGCGCGGAGCTGGTCGTCGGTGTGGCGCGCCGCGAACTGCCTGAAGTTCTCGCCCGGCAGGCGGTCGGCGAGAAATGCGCGCAGCAGGCGCTCGATCGCGCCGGCCACCTCCGTCGCGGGCAGGCGGAGGCCGATCGGCCGGGCCACGGCCTGGTGGCGGCCGACGGCGCCGCCGACACAAAAGTAGTAGGCGTCCGCGAGCGCGCCGTCCACCCTGACCTTCTTGCCCTCGATCCCGAGGTCGGCGATCCAGTGCTGGCCGCAGCTGTTCGGGCAGCCGGTGACGTGGAGCTTGAGGTCCTGGTCGAACCCGGGCAGCCGAAGCTCCAGCTCCTCGACGAGCCGCCGCGCGAAGCCCTTCGTCTCCGTGAGCGCGAGCTTGCAGAACTCCGAGCCCGTGCACGCGATCGTCCCGCGTCGGAAGGCAGAAGCGTCGAGGGGCAGCCCGACAGCCTCGAGCTCGCGCGCGAGAGCGCCCGCGCGCTCGCGCCGCACGTTCGGGATCAGGAGGTTCTGCATGTTCGTGGTCCTGACCGCGCCCCCGCCGTAGCGCTCGGCCAGATCGGCGGCGGCGCGCATCTGCTCCGGCGTGAGCCGCCCGCGGAGCACCGCGACGCCCGCGTAGCAGTAGCCCGCCTGCTTCTGCGCGTGGATTCCGACGTGATCGCGGTAGACGTCGTCCGGCAGGTCCTCGGGCACACCCCGCTCGAGTACCCACCCGACGCGCTCTTCGATCGCCGCCCGGAAGCGCTCGGCCGTCCAGCCATGCTGGAGGAAGAGAAACTTGAGCCGCGCCTTCTCGCGGTTCTGTCGCAGCACCTCGGAGTCGCGGAAGATCTCGGAGATCGCGCGGAGCGCAGGCAGCGCCTCGTGCCAGCGGACGAAGGCGTCGAGCCGCACGCCGAGGTGCGGGTCCGTCGAGAGCCCGCCGCCGACCCGGACCGAGAAGCCCGTCTCGCCGGTCGCCGGGTGGCGGACGGCCGTCAGCCCGACGTCGTTGATCTCCGGATAGGAGCACCAGGCGCGGCAGCCCGTGATCGAGACCTTGTACTTGCGCGGCAGGTTGTAGAAGGCGGGGTTGCCGTTCAGCATGCGCGTCGCCGCGTGCACGAGCGGCGAGGCGTCCACGAGCTCGTCGGCGTCCATGCCGGCGAGCGGGCAGCCGGTGACGTTGCGGGTGACGTCACCGCACGCGCCGAGCGTCGTGACGCCGTGGAGCCAGAGCGTCTGGAAGACGTCGGGCAGGCTCTCGAGCCCGACCCAGTGGAGCTGGATGTTCTGGCGGACCGTGATGTCGGCAATCCCGCGCGCGTGGCGCTCGGCGAGGCCCGCGATCGTCCGGAGTTGATGCGCCTCGAGCGCGCCGTTCGGGATCCTGATGCGGACCATGAAGTGGCGCGTCGCCTTCCCCTCGCCGCCCTTGCCGCCGACGGCGCCGACACCGTCGCCCTGGGTGTAGATGCCCCACCAGCGGAAGTACGTGCCGAGCCACTCCGCCGGGATCGCGTCCCAGCCCTCGCGCGCGAAGCGGAGGATGTCGGTGTACGCCTCCCACGGGTTCAGCTCGCGCTTGAGCCGTTCCACGCGCTCCGCCTTGGTCTCCTTCACGCCATCCCTCACGGCGTGTCCTCCCGAAAACACGAAGCCGGGAGGGGGCGCTTGACCGCCCCGGCTCCCGGCTTTTCGTCTTCTCCGTCGACTTTCGCCTTGGTTTACCGAATCATCGCGCTACGTACCGCAGCGGCACCTCCAGCCACGCCTTACAGCGTGGACACTTCGCGGTGACGCGACCCGTCGGAGCGTCCACCCGCAGGATGGCGTTTCGGATCATGACCTCGCCCGGTTGCCGCGTGATGACCTTCGCCCGGCAAACGGGGCACCGCTCGACTTCGACGAGGCCGGTGCCGAACAAGCGATCCATGCCGAAACTATATATTCTCGATCGAGATTGTCAAGAATCATCCACGGGACCTATTTAATGTCGCGTTTTTGGCCTACCCGGGCAAGGGCAGCGAAGTTGTGGAGGCGGGAGGCTCCGCTTAGAATCGTGCCCGCGCTTGAGGGGAGGTCACCATCGTGGGAGGGAACATGGTGCACGAGGTCCAGCTATGAAGAGCGTCTACGATGAGGTGTACGCCCGCTCGATGCAGGACCCGCAGGGCTTCTGGGCGGCGGCGGCGGAGGACATCTACTGGGAGAAGCGCTGGGACCGCGTCTTCGACGACTCGCGCAAGCCCTTCTACCGCTGGTTCACGGGCGGCGTGCTCAACACCTGCTACAACGCGCTCGACCTCCACGTGGACCGCGGGCGCGGCAAGCAGCGCGCGCTCGTCTACGATAGCCCCGTCACCGACACCGTGAAGGCGTTCACGTACAGCGAGCTGCGCGACGCGGTGGCGCGCGTCGCGGGCGCGCTCCGGCGCCAGGGGATCGGCCGGGGCGACCGCGTGATCATCTACATGCCGATGGTGCCCGAGGCCGTGATGGCGATGCTCGCCTGCGCCCGGATCGGCGCGATCCACTCCGTCGTCTTCGGCGGCTTCGCGTCCAACGAGCTGGCCAAGCGCATCGACGACGCCAAGCCGAAGCTCGTCCTCTCGGCCTCGTGCGGCATCGAGGTGAACCGCGTCATCCCCTACAAGCCGCTCCTCGACGGCGCGATCGAACTGTCCGCGCACAAGCCGGAGCGCTGCGTGATCCTGCAGCGGCCCCAGGAGACGGCTCCGCTCGCGACAGGGCGCGATCTCGACTGGAACGACTTCATGGCGGGCGCGCCGCCCGCCGAGTGCGTGCCCGTGGCCGCGACCGATCCGCTCTACATCCTCTACACGTCCGGCACGACCGGGGTGCCCAAAGGCGTGGTGCGAGACAACGGCGGCCACGCCGTGGCGCTCAAGTGGTCCATGGGCGGGATCTACGGCGTCGGCGCGGGCGAGACGTACTGGGCGGCGTCCGATATCGGCTGGGTCGTCGGCCACTCCTACATCGTCTACGCGCCGCTCCTCAAGGGCTGCACGTCCATCCTCTACGAGGGCAAGCCCGTCGGCACGCCCGACCCCGGCGCCTTCTGGCGCCTCATCTCCCAGCACGGTGTGAACGTGCTCTTCACCGCGCCGACCGCATTCCGCGCGATCAAGAAGGAAGACCCGCAGGGGACGTACATGAAGAAGTACGACCTCGCGTGCTTCCGCACGCTCTTCCTGGCCGGCGAGCGCTGCGATCCCGACACGCTCCACTGGGCGGAGGAGAAGATCGGCGTCCCCGTGATCGACCACTGGTGGCAGACGGAGACGGGCTGGCCGATCGGCGCCAACTGCGTCGGCCTCGGGACCCTGCCCGTGAAGGCCGGCTCGCCGACGAAGGCCGTGCCCGGCTACGACGTGCGCGTGCTGAGCGAGGAGAACAAGGACCTGCCCGCGGGGCAGATCGGCTCGATCGCGATCAAGCTGCCGCTGCCGCCCGGGTGCCTCCCGACGCTCTGGAACAACGACGCGGGCTACGAGACGTCCTACCTCACGAAGCACCCCGGCCACTACCTGACGGGCGACGCGGGCTACAAGGACGAGCAGAGCTACCTCTACATCATGAGCCGCGTGGACGACATCATCAACGTGGCCGGCCATCGGCTCTCGACCGGCGCCATGGAAGAGGTGCTCGCGTCCCACCCGGACGTGGCCGAGTGCGCCGTGATCGGCGTCGCCGACGAGATCAAGGGCGAGGTCCCCGTGGGCTTCGTCGTCACCAAGGCGGGCGTGGCGCGGAGCGAGGCGGCGATCGCGAAGGAGCTGGTCGAGAAGGTGCGCGAGCAGATCGGCCCGGTCGCCGCGTTCAAGACCGCGATCGTGGTGAAGCGCCTGCCGAAGACACGCTCGGGCAAGATCCTGCGCGGGACGATGAAGCGCATCGCCGACGGCCAGGAGTACACGATCCCGGCGACGATCGACGACCCGGCGATCCTCGGCGAGATCACCGAGGCGCTCCAGGGCAAGGGGTACGCGAAGACGGGCTAGCGCGCATTACTCACGAACGGCAGTCGCGTGTGGCCGGCGGGGCCTGGCGCAGGGTGCAGCCCGCGGGTCCGGCTCCGTCACCCACTCGCCCGAACGCGGCGCTGCGCGCGGCGGGCGGGACGAAGGGGGACCCACTGCGCGCCCCGCGGGGGCTGCACCCTCCACCACCCGCCCGGTGGCGCGACCGCCGTTCGTGAATGACGCGGGCCAGGGGCGGGGATCAGTCACGGCAACGCCGCCACGAGAGCATGAGCGCCCCGAGCGCGAGGAGTCCCACGCTGCCGTTCCAGAGGAACGCCGCGGATACGCCCCACGCCTGCGAAATCGCGCCCACGAGGAATGCGCCGATCGGGAAGACCCCGCCGTGCACCCAGGTGTAGAGGCTGCGCCACCGACTGCATCCAGCTGCCGATGAGCGCCACGAGCTGCGCGGCGTAGAAGCGGCGATAGTCGCCGTGGTTCAACGCCCGCAGCCCGTGCGGAAACTTCACCGCGCCATTGTACAGGCGGTGGCGCGCCGCGCCGCTCGCCTACGGGAGCGCGGCGGGGTGCCATCCTCGTTGGGATTCCCGACACCTTGACACCATTCCGCCCGGTGCGCCTCTGCCATTCTGGCCCCGGAATGGTCGCCCTTGCGTTCCCCGGTAACTCGGACTACCCTCCCTCCACCCGCGGCATTCCCCGTTCCACAGGGCTCGTTGCACCGAGGAGGCGGTGATGGCGCTCCGAGTCATGTCGGCGGACAGCCACATGGACCTCATCTATCTGCCGCCCGACACGTTCACCTCGCGCATGGATCGGACGTGGGGCGATGCGGCGCCGCACGTCGTCGAGCGCGACGGGCGCCGGTGGTGGGTATCGCGCGACGCGACCCTCGGGCCCTACGGCGTGTACGGCCCCGGGGTGACGGGCGGCAGGCGCGGGCGCATCCTCGCGGAGGCGGGCTTTGCGACGGGCAAGCAGACGCGGCCGTCGAGCCCGGCGGAGCGGAGGGAGGACCAGGAGCGCGACGGCGTCGAGGCCGAAGTGATCTACGGCATCATCGGCATCTCGCGCGGCGTCTTCACCAACCAGGGCATCTCCGACCACGAGACGCTCGCGGCCGTCTACCGCGCCTACAACCAGTACATCGCCGACTTCAACAAGACGGAGCCCGGGCGCTTCTTCGGCCTCGGGTGCCTCCCGAACCACGACGGCAAGGCGGCCGCCGACGAGCTGCGCCACTGCGCGTCCCTCGGGCTGCGCGGCGCCGTGTTCGTGCCGTGGGGCTCGGCGATGCCCGTGTGGCATGAGATGTGGGAGCCGCTCTGGACCGTCGCGGAGGAGACGGGCCTCGTCGTCTCGTTCCACGTCTTCGAGGGCGGCGGCGCCACCGTCGGCTACGAGGTGAAGGGCCTCCGTCTCCCGGCGGTGATCGGCTCGTGGACGGTCGTCGCCCCGATGCAGATGGACGAGATCGGCGTTTCCGTGATCCTCTCGGGGGTGTGCGAGCGCCACCCGAAGCTCCGGCTGGTCCTGGGCGAGAGCGGGATCGGCTGGCTGCCCTACATCCTCGAGCGCCTCGACGACACCTACGAAGAGCGTCTCGCCGACGATCTCGGGCTGCCGCTCCCGCCGAGCGCTTACTTCAAGCGCCAGATCTACGCGACCTTCCAGAAGGACCCCCACGGCGTCCGCGCCATGGCCGAGATCGCGCCCGACAACGTCATGTGGGGTTCGGACTATCCGCACCGCGACGGCACGTGGCCATTCTCGCAGAAGGCGATCGAGGAGCAGTTCCGCGGAATCGCGCCGGCGATCCAGAAGAAGATGCTCTGGGAGAACGTCCGCCGCGTGTACCGGATCGACGGATGAAGCCGGGTCGTGTCTGTCTCAGGCCACCCACGGTAGAGCCGGCCTCGCGGACCCCGCTACAATGAAGCCGGGGCGCGTCTGTCTCAGGCCATGAAAACGGTCGTCGCGCTTGGCGGCGAGGGCATCGGCGTCGAGGTCGTGGAGGCGACGTGCGAGCTGCTCGTCGCCGCCGGCTTCCCGCTCCGCCTCCTGACACCGCCCCACGGCGAGGCGGCGCAGACGACCTGCGGCTCGCCCGTGCCCGACGAGACCAAGCGCGTCTGCGGCCAGGCCGACGGCATCCTCTTCGGCGCCGCCGGCGGCCCGGCCTCCGTGGCCGTCATCACCTACCTCCGCTGGCAGCAGGACGCGTACGCGAACGTGCGCCCGATCAAGTACTACGAGGGCGCGGCCTCGCCGCTCGCGAACCCTCACGGGATCGACTTTGTCGTGCTGCGCGAGAACATGGAGGGCCTCTACCCCGCGCGCGAGGGCGACCTGGCCGATCTCGCGCGCGCGATGCCCGAGCTGCGCGACCGCATCGGCCGGGGCGTCGCCGAGTACGGGGAGGGGCGCTTCGCCGTGAAGGTGGTGAGCCGGCGCGGGACCGAGCGCATCGCGCGCTTCGCCTGTGAGGTCGCGCTCAAGCGCCGCGCGCAGGGCCGCCGGGGCAAGATCACCTGCGTGACGAAGTCGAACGTGCTGCGCCACTCCGACGGGTTCTTCCAGGAGGTCGTCGAGGGCATCGTGACGCAGTACCCCGGCCTCGCGTACGAGCACTTCCACGTGGACGACGCCGCGCGGCGGCTCGTGCGGTTTCCCCAGACGATGGACGTCGTCCTCTGCATGAACCTCTACGGTGACATCCTCTCGGACCTCGCGGCCGAGGCGGCCGTACTTCGAGTCGGTGCACGGGTCGGCGCCCGACATCGCGGGCCAGGGCATAGCGAACCCGACCGCGACGATCCTCTCGGCGGCGATGATGCTCGACCACATGGGGCTCGCCGACGAGGCCCAGCGGCTCGAGGCGGCGGTGGCCCGCGTCTACCGCGAGGGCCGCCACCTCACGCGCGACCAGGGGGGCGCCGCGACGACGCGCGAGTTCTGCAAGGCGGCGCTCGAGGCGCTCGGCTGACATGGAGGTCCGCTTCTGGGGCACCCGAGGGTCCATCGCCGCACCCGGGCCGCAGACCGTCCGCTTCGGCGGCAACACCTCCTGCGTGGAGATGCGGACCGTGTCGGGCCACGTCTTCGTCTTCGACTGCGGCACCGGCGCGCGCCTCCTCGGCGACGCGCTGATGGCGGTCCCGACGAAGCCGGTCAGCGCGAGCATCCTCTTCAGCCACACGCACTGGGACCACATCCAGGGTTTCCCGTTCTTCGCGCCGGCGTTCGAGCCCCAGAACACGATTGCCGTCTACGCCCCCGAAGGCGGCCGCCGCTCGCTCCACGACACGCTCGCGCGCCAGATGGAGCACTCCTACTTCCCCGTGGACCTCTCCCAGCTCCCCGCGACGCTCACCTACCTCGATCTCGGCGAGGGCGCGCACCGGATCGGCGGCGCGCGAGTCATCGCCC
>JACPCG010000152.1 GCA_016179925.1 Candidatus Rokuibacteriota bacterium
CCGCCTCACGCCCTCGGTCGCGGGGTTCACGAAGGACGGCGAGATCCTGGTCGGCCAGGTCGCGAAGCGGCAGGCGATCACGAATCCCGAGAACACGGTGTTCTCGATCAAGCGGTTCATGGGACGCCGCTACGACGAGGTGCTGCAGGAGATCAAGCTCATCCCCTTCAAGGTGATCAAGGCCTCGAACGGGGATGCCCGCGTCGAGATCCGCGGCAAGCAGTACTCGCCGCCCGAGATCTCCGCCATGACGCTGCGCAAGCTGAAGGAGGCCGCGGAGGCCTACCTCGGCGAAAAGGTCACGCAGGCCGTCATCACGGTGCCGGCGTACTTCAACGACAGCCAGCGGCAGGCGACCAAGGACGCCGGGAAGATCGCCGGCCTCGAGGTGCTGCGGATCATCAACGAACCGACGGCGGCCGCCCTCGCCTACGGCCTGGACAAGAAGAAGGACGAGACGATCGCCGTCTACGACCTCGGCGGCGGCACCTTCGACATCTCGGTCCTCGAGCTCGGCGAGGGCGTCTTCGAGGTCAAGGCGACGAACGGGGACACGCACCTCGGCGGCGACGATTTCGATCAGCACGTCATCGACTGGATCGCCGAGGAGTTCAAGAAGGAGCACGGGATCGACCTGCGCAAGGATCGGATGGCGCTCCAGCGCCTGAAGGAGGCTGCGGAGAAGGCGAAGTGCGAGCTCTCGACGACGCTGCAGACCGAGATCAACCTGCCGTTCATCACGGCGGACGCGAGCGGGCCCAAACACCTCGTGCTCACGCTCACGCGCGCGAAGCTCGAGGCGCTGGTCGCGGACCTCGTGGACCGCACGCTCGGCCCCTGTCGGCAGGCGATGCAGGACGCCGGCGTGAGCCCGAAGGACATCAACGAGGTCATCCTCGTCGGCGGCCAGACCCGGATGCCGAAAGTGCAGGAGGTCGTGAAGCAGCTCTTCGGCAAGGAGCCGCACAAGGGCGTGAACCCGGATGAGGTCGTGGCCGTCGGCGCCGCCGTCCAGGGCGCGGTCCTCACGGGCGAGGTCAAGGACCTCCTGCTGCTCGACGTGACGCCGCTCTCGCTCGGCATCGAAACGCTCGGCGGCGTGACCACGGTGCTGATCCCGCGGAACACGACCATCCCGACCAAGAAGAGCGAGGTCTTCACGACGGCGGCCGACAACCAGACGTCGGTCGAGGTCCACGTGCTCCAGGGTGAGCGCCAGATGGCCCGCGACAACCGGACGCTTGGCAAGTTCCACCTGATCGGCCTCCCGCCAGCCCCGCGCGGTATGCCCCAGATCGAGGTGACGTTCGACATCGACGCGAACGGCATCCTCAACGTCGCCGCGCAGGACAAGGCGACGGGTAAACAGCAGACCATCACCATCACCGCGTCGTCCGGCCTCACCAAGGACGAGGTCGAGAAGATGGTGAAGGACGCCGAGGCGCACGCGGTCGAGGACGCCAAGCGGAAGGACGAGATCGAGATCCGCAACCAGACGGACTCCCTCGTCTACTCCACGGAACGGACGCTCGGCGAACACGGTGTGAAGCTCGGCGAGGCCGACCGCAAGGCGATCGACGAGGCGCTCGCCGAGGCGCGCGGGGCGCTCAAGGGCGAGGACGTTGAGCGGATGAAGCGCGCCGGGGAGAACCTGACGCGCGCCTCCCATAAGCTCGCGGAGATCATGTACCGCGAGGCCCAGGCCAAGGGCCAGCCGTCCAGCGCCGGCACCGCCCCCGGCGGCGACGGCCGCGGCGCCGCCGGTCCGAAAGAGGGCGAGGTCGTGGACGCCGACTTCGAGGACCTGGGGGACAAGAAGTAGTAAGCGCCATGCGGCGTGACTACTACGCGGTGCTGGAGATCACGGCGACGGCGGGGCCGCGCGAGGTCCGCCAGGCGTACCGGCGCCTCGCGCGGCAGTACTCGCCCGACGTGAACTTCTGGGACACCCAGGCCCGGGTGCTCTTCGAGGAAATCGCCGAGGCCTACCGCGTCCTGAGCGATCCGGCGGCCCGCGCCATGTACGACCGCTTCGGCGCCGCCGTCGCCGGCGACGACGCGCTCCCGGCCGGCCGGCGCGGCGAGGACGTGCATCTGGTAGTCGAGCTCGGATTCGCCGAGGTGGCGCGCGGGACTCGCGTGCGGCTCGACGTCCCGCGGTTCTCGCCGTGTGCCGACTGCGACGCGTCGGGCGTGGCCGACGGCGCGCGGTGCGCGTCGTGCTACGGCCGCGGGGTCCGGCGTGCGGTCGAGCCGGTCGAGGTCGCGATTCCCGGCGGCATGGACGCCGGCTCGCAGATCCGGGTCGCCGGTGAAGGGCACGCGGGCCCGTTCGGCGGCCCCCGGGGCGACCTGCTCGTGAGCACGCGCGTCGCCGAGCACCCGTTCTTCCGGCGCAAGGGCGAGAGCATCCACTGCGAGGTGCCGCTCAGCGTCTGGGAGGCGCTGCGAGGCGCGCGCATCCGGGTGCCGACGCCCGCCGGCGAGGCGGTGCTCGTCGTGCCGCCAGGCACCACGGGCGGCCAGGTGTTCCGCCTCCGCGGCCAGGGGCTCCCGAAGCTCGCTGGCGAGGGAACGGCCGATCTCTACGTCACCGTGCGCGTCGAGATGCCGGCCGGGCTCGACGCGCGGACCCACGAGCTGGTGCGCGAGCTCGAGCGTCTCATGCCGATGGACCCGCGGGCGGGGCTCGAGCGGTATCGAGGGGGTGCGGCGTGACCGACCGCGGCAAGCCGCTCTACATGATCGGCGTCGTCGCCGAGATGCTGAAGGTCCATCCCCAGACGCTCCGCTTCTACGAGAAGAAGGGGCTCGTGCGCCCGAGCCGGACGGTCGGTCGGACGCGCATGTACTCGGCGGAGGACGTGGACGAGCTCGCCCGCTTGCTGCGGCTCACGCGCGATCTCGGCGTGAATCTGGCAGGCATCGAGATCATCCTAAAGATGAGGCGTCGAATGATCGAGATGCAGAAGCAGATCGAAGACCTGGTGTCCTACCTCCGTGAAGACGGGGGCGAGGCGAAGGAGCGCGCTGCGCGAGAGCCGCGCGAGGCGCTGGCCCGGGCCGCCTCCGGGCAGCTCCGGCCCGTCGATCTCTTCTAGACTAGAGGCGACCGGTTCCCAAGGAAGGCGACACATGACTGACAGCCGGAACGGCAAGGATCTGACGATTCCCGACCTCCTGAGCATCCTGCCCCTGCGCGGGACCGTCCTGTTCCCGCACGCGGTGATCCCGCTGGGGGCGGGCCGCCCCTCTTCGGTTCGCCTGATCGAGGAGGCGGTCCAGAGCGGCCAGGTCGTCGGCGCCGTGATGCAGCGCGACCCGTCCGAGGACAGTCCGCGCGCCGCCGGGCTCCATCCCGTCGGCACCGTGATGACGATCCACAAGGCGCTCAAGCAGCCCGACGGGACGGTCCGCCTCGTGGTGCAGGGGCTCCAGCGCTTCCGCATCGTCGAGGTGATCCAGGAGGCGCCGTATTTCCGGGCGCGCATCGAGAGCCTGCCCGACGCGGCCGGCCCGGCCGCCACGCTCGAGCTCGAGGCGCTGGCGCGGAGCACGACGTCCCTGTTCCAGAAGGTCGTGTCGCTCTCGCCGACGCTGCCCGACGAGCTCGCCCAGCTCGCGGCGACCGCCGAGGGGCCCGGCGCGCTCGCGGATCTGATCGCGGCGTCGCTGCCCTCGCTGCCGACCGCGCTCAAGCAGGAGCTGCTCGAGACGATCGACGTCACGCGGCGGCTGCAGACGCTCCTCGCCGCCCTCGGCAAGGAGGCGGAGGTCCTCGAGCTCGGTTCGAAGATCCAGTCCGAGATCCAGTCGGAGATGTCGAAGACGCAGCGCGAGTACTACCTGCGCGAGCAGCTCAAGGCGATCCAGAAGGAGCTCGGCGAAGCCGACGAGCGCACGCAGGAGATCGACAGCCTCCGCCAGAAGATCGAGGCGGCGGGCATGCCGGAGGAGGCGAAGAAGGAGGCGGCGCGCGAGCTCGACCGGCTGGCGAAGATGCCGCCGGCGGCGGCCGAGTACACGGTGGCGCGGACCTACATCGACTGGCTCGTCACGATGCCGTGGCAGCAGGAGACGACCGACAGCGTGGACATCGAGGCGGCCAGGGCCGTCCTCGACGCGGACCACGAGGGGCTGGAGAAGATCAAGGAGCGCATCCTCGAGTACCTCGCCGTGAAGAAGATCCGCCCGTCGGGCAAGGATCCGATCCTGTGCTTCGTCGGCCCGCCGGGCGTGGGCAAGACGTCGCTCGGCCGGTCCATCGCGCGGACGCTCGGGCGCAAGTTCCACCGGATCTCGCTCGGCGGGATGCGCGACGAGGCCGAGATCCGCGGGCACCGGCGCACTTACATCGGCGCGCTCCCGGGACAGATCATCCAGGGGCTGCGCCGCGCGGGGACCAGGAACCCGGTCTTCATGCTCGACGAGATCGACAAGCTCGGGATGGACTTCCGGGGCGACCCGGCTTCCGCCCTGCTCGAGGTGCTCGACCCCGAGCAGAACGCGACGTTCCGGGACCACTACCTCGACGTGCCGTTCGACCTCTCGCGGGTGCTCTTCATCACCACCGCGAACGTGCTCGACACGGTGCCCGCACCGCTGCGCGACCGCATGGAGGTCATCCATCTCGCGGGGTACACCGAGGAGGAGAAGGTCGCCATCGCGCAGCAGCACCTCGTGCCGAAGCAGGCGCGCGAGCACGGCCTGGACCCGGACCAGGACGTCGCGTTCACGCCGGAGGCGCTGCGCCTCCTCGCGCGCGGCTACACGCGCGAGGCGGGCGTGCGCAACCTCGAGCGGGAGATCGCCGGCGTCTGCCGCAAGGTCGCGCGGCGGCGCGCCGAGGGGCGCACGGAGCCCGTGCGGGTGACGCCCGACCTCGTCACCTCCTTCCTCGGCGTCCCGCGCTTCGAGTACGAGGAGCTCGAGGAGCGGACGCGCGTGCCCGGCGTGGCCATCGGTCTCGCCTGGACGCCGGCCGGTGGCGACATCCTCTTCGTCGAGGCGACGCGGATGAAGGGCGCGCACTCGCTCACGCTCACGGGCCAGCTCGGCGACGTCATGAAGGAGTCCGCGCAGGCCGCGCTCTCGTGGGTGCGCTCGCACGCCGCCGAGCTCGGGATCGCGCCGGACTTCTGGGAGGCGTCCGACATCCACGTCCACGTGCCCGCCGGCGCGATCCCGAAGGATGGCCCGTCCGCCGGCGTCACGATCGCGACCGCGCTCGCCTCGCTCCTGACGGGGCGGCCGGTTCGCGCCGGCGTCGCCATGACGGGCGAGGTCAGCCTGTCCGGGCGCGTACTGCCGGTGGGCGGCATCAAGGAGAAGGTGCTGGCGGCCCACCGCGCCGGCGTGCGGACGCTGATCCTGCCGAAACGGAACGAGAAGAACCTCGTCGAGGACGTGCCGGCGGCCGTGCGCGAGGCGATGACGATTCACCTCGCCGAGTCCGTGCACGAGGTGATCGGGCGCGCGCTCGAGCCGGCGCCGTCGAGCCCGGAAGCGGCGCCGCTCTCGCTGACCGGCTGATTTCCGGAATCTCGCCGCCGCGGCTTGACAGGGGGGCACGGGCGTCCGCTACGATAGTTGAGTGAACCGGCTCGTCGCGTGCCTGTGCGCCGTTCTGGTCGTCGCCGCCGTCGCGCCGGCGTGCGCCGAGGTCTTCGGGCTCGGCGACTCCGACGGCACCGCCCACTTCACCAACGCGCCGACCGATCCGCGCTACCGGCGCATGGGCTATTCGTCGGGGACCGCGGCGGGCTGGCTCAGGGTGCGGGGCGGCGACACCGCGCGATACGCGGGGGAGATCCGCGAAGCGGCGGAGCGCTACGGCGTGCCCGAGCGCCTCGTGTCCGCCGTGATCCGAGTCGAGTCGGCGTTCAACCCGCAGGCCATCTCCCGCAAGGGGGCCCGCGGCCTCATGCAGCTCATGCCGGAAACCGCCTCGATGCTCGGAGTGCGGAACACCTTCGATCCGCAGCAGAACATCGACGGCGGCGTCCGCCACCTGCGCGGCCTGATCGACCGGTTCGCGAACAACCTGGCGCTGGCGCTCGCCGCCTACAACGCGGGCGAGCGAGCCGTCGCCACGTATCAGGGGATCCCGCCGTACCCGGAGACGCGTGACTACGTGACGCGCGTGCTGCACCTCTTCGGCCCCGCTCTCGACGGGCTCTCGGGCTCCCGGACCGTCATCTATCGCCGGGTCGAGGACGACGGCACCGTCACCTATACCAACATCCCGCCCCGCGGCCGGCGGTAGATCAGACCGTCCGGCGCCAGACGAGATCCAGGAAGCGCTCCAGCAGCCCGTTCTTCACGAAGACGTCCACCGCCTCGCGCGTCCCCGCCTCGTCCATGCCCCAGAGCGCGGCGCGCTTGCCCTCGGCCGCCATCTGCACGAAGACCTGCTGGTCGCGCGTGTACACGACGGGCAGGTCGTCGTAGACCTCCGCGGTCAGGCCGTTCACGCCGGGACCGCCGACCGCGATCGCCGGGAAGAACTCGCCGAGCTCCTGGTTCACAAGCCAGACGTCGGTGACGACGACGGCCACGCGCCCTTCGGAGCCCCTGGTGCGCGCGTTCACGGCCTGCTTCAGCTCGTAGGCGAGGGGCCGGTCGTTCTCCTCGGCGAGGATCCCGTGTCCGACGACGACGAGCACGGTCGAGCGGAGATCGAAGTAGCGCGCCGTCATCGGAGCAGCTTGACGACCTCGCGGAACACGTCCGTGTCCGCGCGGCCGAGGAGCTGGAAGACCGCGGTCTCGGTCGCGGTGACGACGGCGCCGGCCTGCCGCGCCTGGGCGAGCCCGAGCTCGAGGTTTGCGGCGGTGCGCGAGCAGACCGCGTCGGCGACGACCGACACGCGGAAGCCCTCGCGCAGCAGGTCGAGCGCCGTCAGCAGTACGCAGACGTGAGCCTCCATCCCTGCGAGGATGACGTGCTCGGCACCCGTGGCGCGGAGTTGCGCGGTGAAGCCCGGGGCGCCGCAGCAGGAGAACGCGGTCTTCTCGAGGGGCGCCACGTCACCGAGGAGGGCTTTGAGCTCCGGCAGGGTGTGGCCGAGGCCCTTCGGGTACTGCTCGGTCAGGACGACCGGCACGGCGAGCCGCCGTGCGGCCGCACCGAGGATCTTGAGGTTGCGGACCATGTCGTCGCGCCGGTCGGCGTCCATGGCGCTGAACAGACGTTCCTGCACGTCGATGACGACGAGGACTTGCTGCGGCATGGGCCCTCCCACGGGGCGAGATTCCACGAAGCGACCTCTATTTTCTCACGCGCGCCACGCGCGGTCGAGGCCGCGGTACTGGATCGCCTCCGCGCAGTGCTCCGGGCGGAGCCCCTCGCTGCCCGCCAGGTCCGCGATCGTGAGGGCGACCTTGAGCACGCGGTCGTGGCCGCGGGCGGAGAGCCCGAGGCGGCTCATCGCGGCGGCCAGGAGCCGCTCGGCCTCCGGCGGGGGCGCGCAGAAGCGCCGGACCTGGCGCGCCGTCATCTCGGCGTTCACGCGGAGGCCCGCCCCGCGGAAGCGCTCCCGCTGGCGGGCGCGCGCCCGGCTGACGCGCGCGCGGACTTCGGCCGAGCCGTCGGCCGGGGCGGCCCGGACCTCCGCCGGGAGCAGGGCCGGGAGCTCCACGTGGAGGTCGATCCGGT
Source organism: Candidatus Rokuibacteriota bacterium (assembly GCA_016179925.1). GTDB lineage: Bacteria > Methylomirabilota > Methylomirabilia > Rokubacteriales > CSP1-6 > JACPCG01. The sequence continues at coordinate 7,657 of JACPCG010000152.1, forward strand.
CGAGCAGCGGCCGCGAGAGGCGGCCGAGATAGCGGCTCCGCTCCGCCGGCGTGCACAGGCACTGGTCGAGCGAGGGGCAGCCGCGCCGGCAGGGGTTGGCGGCGGCGACGAGCTGGAAGCGGGCCGGGAAATTGCTGACGCCGCTGGCGCGAGCGATCGTGACCCGCCCGTCTTCCAGGGGCTGCCGGAGGGACTCCAAGACATGTTGTTGAAATTCCGGCAACTCATCCAGAAAGAGGACGCCGAGGTGCGCGAGCGTCACCTCGCCCGGGCGGGGCGGGGCGCCTCCGCCGATCAGGCCGGGGACCGAGATGGTGTGATGCGGCGAGCGGAACGGGCGTCGGGTCATGAGCTCGCCAGGCCGCGGCAGGAGCCCCGCGACCGACCAGATCGTCGAGGCCTCGAGCACCTCGTCCGGCGAGAGCGGCGGCAGGATGCCGGGGAGCCGCCGAGCGAGCATCGTCTTGCCCCCGCCCGGCGGGCCGACGAGCAGGATGTTGTGCGCGCCCGCGGCCGCGATCTCAAGCGCGCGCTTGGCGTGCGCCTGGCCGCGCACGTCGGCGAGGTCCAGGTCGCCGTCGACCGGCGGGGGCGGGGGCGACGGCGCGTCGACGGCCTCGCCTGCGCCGTCGCCGTTCAGGAAGGCCACCGCCTCGCGCAGACCCGGCGCGGCGAGCACCCGGAGCCCCTCGATGGCGCGGGCCTCCGCCGCGTTCTCGACGGGCACGACGAGCGCGCCGATCCCGCGGCGCCTGCAGGCGAGCCCGACCGCCAGCGTCCCCCGGACGGGCTGGATCTGGCCGTCGAGCGCGAGCTCGCCCACGACCGCGAACGTGCCGATCCGCTCCCTGACCGCGCCCGTCGCGGCGAGAATGCCGAGCGCGATCGGCAGGTCGAACGCCGCGCCCTCCTTGCGGATGCCGGCGGGCGCCAGGTTCACCGTGATGCGGTCCGACGGGAACGCAAAGCCCGCGTTGCGGATCGCCGTGCGCACGCGCTCGCGGCTCTCGCGCACGGCGGAGTCGGGGAGCCCCACCGTGGTGAAGGCGGGCAGCCCGGCCGTGACGTCCACCTCGACACGCACCAGCGCCGCTTCCACGCCCACGAGCGCCGCGGAGAGGACACGCGCCAGCACGGGGCGATTGTTCGGTCGGCCGCCGGGCGCGTCAATGTCGCGAATCCCTGACACCACCGGTGCCGACGTGGTGCGGGGCGCGACCCGGCAGATCGAGGCACCGCGCGGCGCCCTTCACTTCGACCTTGAATCCGCCAGGTCTTGGATGATAGAGTGCCCGCCGGTACCAGATCTTGGGGTCGGGGAAGGAGTTAAAGGACAGCGCAATGCCCAAGTTTCTCCTTCGCTCGCTGCTCCGGGAGGTAGTCACCGGTCTCCCCGGACCCCCGTCCGGTGCCGGCGAGCCCAGAGGAGAGCCCACGATGCGCTATCTGATCGTCGTCGCCCGGAATGAGCCGGCCCTCTACGAGCATCTGCGCAATCGCCACGGCGGCGATCCGAGGGTCCAGGTGGTGGTCGATCGACGCGGAGCCAGCGACGTGGAAACGACGGATGGCCCGCCACCCGTCGACCGCCGGCGACGCCGGTCGTGGCTCATGACCGGGGCGTCTCACGAACTCGTCGAGGTCGCGCGCGAGGACACGGCCCAGCCCCTGAGCCCGAAACCGCAACCCAGCGTTCGCTACGAGGAGGCACCACCGCAGATGAGCGAGATGGAGACGCGCGAAGATCCGCAGCGGGTCACCCGTTGGCTCGCCGAAAGCCACCACATGCTCGACCGTGCGATCCCGGCGCTGATCGAGGATCGGGATCGCCTGCGCCAGGCTCTCGAGACGCGGGAGCATGAGTGCGAGCGTCTCCAGGGAGACCTCGGCGAGCTCCGCCGTAACCTCGGCGCGCTCCAGAGCGAGCTCGAGAGGCTCCACGGCGAGCGGGCGGCGATGGCCGAGGCCGTCGGCAGCGTCGTGGAGTCGCTGGGACGACTCCAGGGGCCGCTGGACGAGATCGCGCGCCGGCTCCATGCGGCGCCCCCGGTCGCAGTCGACACGTCCGCGGCTTAGGAGCGTGTAGAAGTAACCGCCGTTCGAGCGCCGGCGGAGCCGGCGCAACTCGTGCTGGGGGAGGGTTCGGAGGGGGCCGTCGAGGCCCCTCCGACCTGACGATTGTCCTCCGCTCGCGCTCAGGCGTCCTTGCCCACCGTCGCTCACTCGCGCCACGCCCACGCCGTGTGGCTCTCGCGACCCGCGCGGCAACAGTGATAGAGTTCAAGCCTCATGGCACGGCCGGTCGTCCTGGTCGTTGATGACGATCCCGGCGTCAGGGAATCGTTCCGTCTGACGCTGGAGGACCACTACGACGTGATCGACGTGGCGGACGGCCCCGCCGCGCTCGACGTCGTTCGCGCCTCCCAGGTGGATCTGGTGCTCCTCGACATCCGCCTCCCGGAGATGGACGGGATCGAGGTCCTCGAGCGGATCAAGGCGATCGACGACGGGATCGAGGTCATCCTGGTCACGGCGGTGAAGACCGTGCGCACCGCGGTGGCGGCCATGAAGCTCGGCGCCTTCGACTACCTCACGAAGCCCTTCGAGGAAGACGAGCTGCTGGCCGTCATCGGCCGCGCGCTGGACAAGCGCTCGCTCGAGCGCGAGGTGACGTTCCTCCGCGGGGAGCTCGCGCGGACGCAGGACGCCGACGAGATCGTGGGCCAGCATCCGTCCATGCAGAAGCTCCACCGGCTCATCGCCCAGGTGGCCCGGACCACGGCCACGGTCCTCATCACCGGCGAGAGCGGCACGGGCAAGGAGCTTGTCGCGCGCGCGATCCACCGGCAGGGGCCGCGGGACCCCAAGCCCTTCGTGGCCGTCAACCCGGCGGCGATCTCCGAGACCCTCATCGAGTCCGAGCTCTTCGGCCACGAGAGGGGCGCGTTCACCGGCGCCTACCAGCGTAAGCTCGGGCGGTTCGAGCTGGCCCAGGGCGGCACGCTCTTCCTCGACGAGATCGGCACGCTGAAGGCGGAGCTCCAGGCGAAGCTCCTGCGCGTCCTGCAGGAGCGCGAGATCGAGCGGGTCGGCGGCACGCGCGCCATCAAGATCGACGTCCAGGTCATCGCGGCGACGAACGTGGACCTCAAGAACGCGGTGGGCCGCGGCGCCTTTCGCGAGGACCTCTACTACCGGCTGAACGTCGTGCGGGTCGAGGTGCCGCCCCTCCGCGAGCGCGCCGACGACATCCCCCTCCTCGTCGAGCACTTCATCCGCCGCTCGAACCGGGAGTTCAACAAGCGGGTCGAGGCGCTCTCGCCCGAAGCCCTGGCGGCGCTCCAGGAGTACCGGTGGCCGGGGAACGTCCGCGAGCTGCAGAACGTGATCGAGCGGTCGGTGGTCCTCGCGGAAGGCCCGGTGATCCACCTGAACGACCTTCCCCTGGACGTGCTCCTACCCGAGCACCGAAGGAAGGTCCAGGAGGCCGAGCATTTGCCCCTCAAGAGCGCGACGGAGGACTTCGAGCGCCAGATCGTCCTCCGCGTCCTCGAGCGGGTCAAAGGGAACCAGAGCGAGGCGGCCCGGATTCTCGGCCTCCATCGGAACTCGCTCAAGCGGATGCTGGAGCGCTGGCACACCAATTTGGTGCAACGTGCACCACGGTGGTGCAATTCCCGGAAGTCCAGGATCGATCGGAATGTCGGGACCCTCCGAAGAACAGTCGGTTAGCCGACAGCTCGTCCAGCGCCCGAATGGCGAGCGAATTGCTCCTGTGCTTGCCGACTGCGCAGACGAAGCCCTCGTGGGGAGGGCTTCCAACTCAAAACGACGGAGGAGAGAGCCATGACGAAGTTCTGGGCCGCGCTGCTGATCATCGCGTCGTTCCTGCTCGTGGCGCCCGTGATCGAGTCGGGGACCTCGGGCTCGAGCCAGTTCTTCCAGGCCATCGGCACCGCCGACGGCGGCGCGGAGTAGCCGGCTTGAGCGGTTGAGGGGGGCGTTCTGCCCCCCTTCGTTCTCCTCGTCGCCCTCGCGGGAGCCCTTCTGGCTGCCGCGCCGGCGGAGGTCCGGGCGCAGCAGCCCGTTGCGACCGGGGTGTACCGGCGCGCCCTGGGCCACGACCACCAGACCCTCGATCCCGCGCGAATCAGCGACATCTACAGCCGCTCGGTCGCCCAGCAGGTTTTCGACGGTCTCGTGCAGTTCGATCACACGCTCACGATCACCCCGGCGCTGGCCGAGTTCTGGAGGGCCTCCCGCGACGGACTCTCCTGGACCTTCAATCTGCGCAAGGGCGTGAAGTTCCACCACGGACGCGAGGTCACGGCCGAGGACGTCGTGTACTCGTTCACGCGGATCCTGGACCCGAAGACCAAGTCGGGGGCCGCCGACCTCTTCATGAACGTGCGCGGGGCGCGGGAGTTCAGAGAGGGAGGCGCGAAGAGCGTCGCGGGTCTGGTCGCGCTCGATCGGCACACCGTCCAGGTGACGCTCAACGAAGCGCTGGCGCCGTTCGTCGCGGTCCTCGCTGTCGGCCACGCCAAGATCGTTCCCAGAGACCTGGTCGAGGCTCACGGGGAGGCGTTCGGCGCCCAGCCCGTCGGCACGGGCCCGTTCAAGTTCGTTCGCTGGGAGCGGGGCCGGGAGATCGTCCTGGCCGCGAACGCCGACTACTTCGACGCGCCGCCCCGGATCGCGCAGCTCGTGTTCCGGATCTTCCCCGGAGAGCAGCGCGACGCGATGTACGAGGAGTTCCAGAAAGGGAACCTCGAGGACTCGCCCGTGCCGGCCCGGCTGGATCGTCGGACGCTCGCCGGGGGGCGCCACACGTACGTCAAGCGTCCGATGATCAGCGTGAAGTTCTACGGGTTCAACACGAGCATCAAGCCGCTGAACGACCGGCGCGTGCGCCAGGCGATCCTCCACGCCATCAATCGCGAGGCGCTCGTCCAGGACGTGTACTACGGACAGTTCACGTACGCGCGCGGCGTCCTGCCGCCCGGCACGCTCGGGTTCAGTCCGAAGCTCGCCGGGTACCCCTACGATCCCCGGAAGGCGCGCGAGCTCCTCGCCGAGGCGGGCTACAGCGGCGGTCGTGGCCTCCCGCCCCTGGCGATCTGGTCGGGCGCGAAGCGTGACATCATCGTCCGCGAGCACGAACAGATGAAGAAGTATCTCGCCGCCGTGGGGATCACCGCCGAGGTCCACTACCTGACCGACTGGCCCGCGTTCTCCAGGATGCTCGACGAGGGCAAGATGCCCGTCTTCATGTACGGCTGGTACGCGGACGTGCCGGATCCGGACAACTTCCTGTTCAAGCTCTTCCACTCGAAGAGCCAGCGCAATTTCTTCCGGTACTCGAACCCGGCGGTGGACGATCTGCTCCTCGCCGCTCGGAACGCGCCGGACATCCAGCGGCGCGTGGAGCTCTACCGGAGGGCGGAGCAGCTCATCCTCGAGGACGCGCCGCTCATCCCGCTCTTCCACCACACCTACGAGCGCCTGTTCCAGCCCTACGTCCGGTCGGTCGAGGTGAACGGCCTCGGCGATCCATACATCCCGCTCCGCAAGGTGTGGCTCGAGCGGCGCCGATGAGACTCCGGTCCCTCCGCGCCAAGTTCCTCTGGGGCACGCTCCTTGTGATCGCGCTCGTGATGACGGCCGCTTT
>JACPCG010000153.1 GCA_016179925.1 Candidatus Rokuibacteriota bacterium
GATCCTCAGCGCGGCGATGATGCTGCGGTATCTCGGGGAGTCCGACGCGGCGGAGACGATCGAACACGCCGTGGTGGTCACGTTGGAAGAGGGCGTCCATACACGCGATGTCTCCGGTGACCGGGCGCCCGTGTCGACGACAGCCTTCACGGACACGATCATCGCGAACCTCGGGCGGCGGCCGACGATCTGGGCGAGGCGCGACTACAAACCATTGAAACTCCCGCAGATCTCCGGCGAGCCGGACTTCGTGAAAGCGTCCTCGCGCCGGGTCCTCGGCGTGGACGTGTTCGTCGAATCGGCTCGCACCGCGAACAGCCTGGGGAAGAGCCTCGAGCGGCTCACGGCGCACACGCCGCTGCAGCTCGCCATGGTGTCGAACCGCGGCACGAAGGTGTACCGGGCGAGCGGGGCGATGACGGACCCGGTCGACCACTGGCGCTGTCGCGAGCGCCATCGCTGGATGCACATCGAGAAGCTTAACGAGTTCGACGGCGAGTTGGGGTTCACTCGGGCGCAGGGCGAGGACTGAGGGTACGGAGTTGAAGGGAGTGGGATCGAGACAGATGCTGACGAATCGAAGGAGGAGGGGCGCACTCGTGGAGAGCAGTTGGGCCAGTCACTGGACGGCCTATCTCTCCCGGGAGGAGGCGTTGGCGGCCGCCTCCAGCCGACCATCGGTCACCGCGAACGTCTTCGGCAGCTCGAGGGCGGCATGACGCCCGGGCAGGGAGATGGGACATGACAACCTGGTCTCCGCACGAGGGGCTCCCGGATTTTCGGGAACAGCTGGAGCCTGCACGCCGCATGCTCCATCGGCTGGGGAGGCGGCGCGTCGCAGTCGCGGTCGCCGCCGCGGTCGTGCTGATCTGGCTGGCGTCGGGCCTGTACATCGTCAATCCCGGCGAGCGGGGTGTCGTGCTCCTCTTCGGTCGTGTCGTCGGGCAGACAGAGCCGGGCCTCCGCTATCGGCTGCCGGCGCCGATCGAGAGTCACATCGTCGTCGACGTCGCCCGGGTCCGGCGGGCGGAGATCGGCTTCCGCGCCGATCGAAGCGCCACCCGCGCCGCTCCCGGGGAATCCCTGATGCTCACCGGCGACGAGAACATCGTCGACGTCCAGCTGTTCGTCCAGTACCTCGTCCACGACCCGGTCAAGTTCCTCTTCCGGGCCCGCGAGTCGGAGCGTGCCCTCCAGAGCTCGGCCGAGATCGCGTTGCGCGCGGCGGTGGGACAGAACACGATCGACTACACGATGACCGACGGCCGTGTCGAGGTGCAGGATCGCGTCAAGAAGCAGCTCCAGGCGCTGCTGGACCTGTATGGTACCGGGCTCCTGGCCACGGAGGTCCGGCTTCTGGTCGTCGATCCGCCCAAGGAGGTGAAGGAGGCCTTCCATGACGTGGTCCGCGCCTGGGAGGACCGGGAGAGGCTTATCAAAGAGGCCGACGGATACCGGGAGAGCGTGATCCCCAAGGCCCGGGGCGAGGCGGTTCAGATGCTGCGAGCGGCCGAGGCGTACCGGGAGCAGCGGCTGATCCGAGCCCAGGGCGACGCCGATCGGTTCCTCCGGATCCAGGATGAGTATCGCAAGGCGGAGGCTGTCACGCGCGACCGTCTCTACCTGGAGATGATCGACCGCGTCCTCCCGAAGACCCACAAGGTCGTGCTCGACGCCGGCAAGGGCGGCGTCGTTCCCCTCCTGCCCTTGAAGGATTTCGTGTCCGATCGCCCCGCGCCGCCGGCGGCGACCGGAGCGCCCGGAGCCGCCGAGCCGATCCAGCCCGCCGGGAGGAGGTAACCCCATGGCCTGGCGCATCGCTCTCGTCGTGCTCGTCCTGCTTCTGCTCTCGGGAGCGACGTACGTGGTCTCCGAGTGGCAGCAGGCGCTCGTGACCCAGTTGGGCCAGCCCATCCGGACGGTGCGGGAGCCCGGGTTCTACTGGAAAGTCCCGATCCTGCAAACCGTCACGTTCTTCGACAAGCGGGTCCTGGCCGCCGACACCGGCTTCGCCGAGTACCTCTCGCTGGACAAGAAGCGGCTGCTGATCGACCACGTCTCGCGCTGGGAGATCGTCGATCCGCTCCAGTTCTTCCGTACGGTCCGGGACGAGCGGGGGGCGATGGCGCGCCTGGACGACATCATCACGGCCCGGCTTCGCCAGGAGGTCGCCAAGGAGAACTTCAAGGAGATCATCCGCGAGAAGCGCGAGGTCATCATGGAGACGGTGACGGCGGCCGCGCGGGAGCTGGCCACGCCGTTCGGGATCCGCGTGATGGACGTGCGGATCAAGCGGGCCGATCTGCCTCCCGAGGTCCAGGCGAGCGTATTTGCCCGGATGCAGGCCGAGCGGCAGCGGATCGCGATGCGGTACCGGGCGGAAGGCGAGGAGAAGGGGAAGGAGATCGTCGCGCAGGCCGACAAGGAGCGGGAGATCATCCTGGCCAAGGCCTACCAGGAGAGCCAGGGGATGCGGGGCACGGGGGATGCGAAGGCGACCGAGGTCACGGGCCGGGCCTTCGGCCGGGATCCCGCCTTCTACGGATTCCTGCGGCGACTGGAAAGCTACGAGCGCGTGTTCTCTGACGGGACGACGACGATCGTGCTGAAGCCGGACTCGGACCTTCTGCGCTACCTCGACTCGCCCCGTGATCGGCGGTGACGCGATTCGCAGCCGTGGCGATCCGAAGCCCTCATCGGTGATGCGCAATCGGGAGCAGCGGCACTGAACGGGCTCGGAGCCAGGCAGGCGGCGTGAAGAGCTGACGCTGACAGGCAGCGTCTTCGAGGAGGAAGACCCATGTGGAAATACTGGCTGGGCGTGGCGCTCGTGATCCTGGCGGTCGTCGTCTTGATGTCCGGCTGCTCTCAGCAGCCGTCGACGACGGCGGCCCTCATCGAGGACAAGACGTACCCGGTGACACCGACATCCGTGACGGTGAGAGTCGGTATCGTCACCGGGGAGATCACAGACATGAAGGTTACCGAACGGGTCGAGCAGGGCTCGGGCCGCGTCGTTTCGCCGGCGAAGCTGACCGGGACGCTGAAGCTGAAGAACGCCTCCACGGATCAGTCCGTGCGCCTCGTCTCCGGGAGAATCCAGTACATCGACACCCAGGGGCGGTCGATCGCCATGGTCGACGGGCAGCAGGAGCCGGCCATCAAGTTCGCCGGGTATACCGCCGAGCGGCTCGATCCCGGGCACGAGGCCACGCAGTCGCTCGAGGCTGATGTTCCGGCCGAGGCGCTCAAACCGAAGAAATTGAGGGAGATCCGGCTGGAGCTCGCGTACCTCCCGTCTCCCTACAAGCAGGAGAGGCTCAGCTTCCCGGTCTCCATCGGCAAGCAGTAGGCGCAGGCTCAGAGGGTTTCCGAGTTGAGGAGGCTGATGCTACACGACACGCCACACGGGATTCGCCATCGGTGGGGACTCATTCTGGCTGGAGGGGACGGCACGAGGCTCCGGCCGTGACCGAAACGGACCTGCATCCTCTGGTGTGCTACAAGCGCGGGAAGGTCCGTGACCTCTACGAGGTGGGCGACCGGCTGCTGATCGTGGCGACCGATCGGATCTCCGCCTTCGACGTGGTGCTGCCGACCGGTATCCCGGACAAGGGCAGGGTCCTGACGGAACTCTCACGATTCTGGTTTTCCCGCACGTTGGACATCGTCCCCAACCACTTCCTGACGACCGGCGAGGCCGCGTGCCGGCCGTTTGGGGACATGCTGGCTGGCCGGACCATGCTCGTCCGGAAGGCACAGCCGCTCCCAGTGGAATGCATCGTCCGCGGCTACCTGGCCGGGACGGGCTGGCGGGAATACCAGGAGACGGGCGCAGTGTGTGGCATCCCGCTGCCGGCTGGCCTCCCGGAGTCCAGCCGTCTGCCCGAGCCCATTTTCACGCCCTCGACCAAGGCGAACGACGGGAGCCATGACGAGAATCTCACGTTCGGGCACGTGGTAGAGTTGCTGGGTCCCGACCTTGCGGAGGTCGTGCGCGACCTGAGCCTCGCCCTCTACCGACGGGGCCAGGCAATCGCCGAACCGAGAGGCATCATCATCGCCGATACGAAATTCGAGTTCGGCATCGACGAGGAGACAAAACAGTTGATCCTGATCGACGAGGTCTTGACGCCGGACTCCTCACGCTTCTGGCCCAGAGAGGAATACGCAGCCGGCCGACCTCAGCGGAGCTTCGACAAGCAGGGCGTCCGGGACTATCTGGAGTCCCTCGGCTGGGACAAGCGTCCGCCGGCGCCCCCGCTGCCGCAGGAGGTCATCGCGCGGACCCGGGCCCGGTACCTGGAGGCGCTCGGCCGGCTGACCGGACTCTCTTCAGGAAGCCAGGAGGATGGCCCATGCCGGTGAAGCCGACAGAGCAGGAAGACGAGTACTTCGCCCGGCTCGAGTTCGAGCGACGGAGGAAGGTCCTCGACGAGCGGGAGAGCCAGGCGGCCGAAGAAGAACGACAGCGCATCCTCGCCGTCGCTCGCGGGCGGTGCCCGAAGTGCGGCGCCGAGCTGGTCCCCGTCCCGTATCGGGGCATCGAGCTGGACAAGTGCTCGCGCTGCCAGGGGGTGTGGCTGGACTTCGGCGAGCTCGATCAGGTGGTGGCGGACGACACAGGCTTCCTCGGCAGCGTCCGGAGGATCTTCAGTTGATCTTGCAACTGGTGAGCTACCGAAAGGAGCGACGATGAATCGGATGAAGACCGTCATCTTGCTGGCGACGCTCACCGCCGTGCTGGTCTGGGCCGGCGACACGCTCGGCGGCCAGACAGGGCTGCTGACGGCGCTCGTCTTCGCCGGCGTCATGAACTTCGGCGCCTACTGGTGGTCGGACCGACTGATCCTGCGTATGTTCAATGCGCAGGAGGTGACCGAGCGAGAGGCGCCCGCGCTGCACCACCTCGTTCGCGACCTGGCGCTGCGCGGTGGCATTAGGATCTTCGGGAATAAAGATATGCGGGGCGGATAGCCAAGCAGGTCCAGGCCGAGCGCGAGCGCCGGGCCAAGGTCATCAACGCCGACGGCGAGTTCCAGGCCGCCGCCACGCTCGCCGAGGCCGCCGAGGCGCTGATGCGTTACGCCGTTGAACGCTTGCCGAAGAGGCGCGTGAGAAGAACGGTGACGTCGGTGGGGACCCCGCGATCTCGGTACCGATGGGCGGTTCTCGTCTACGACCGACTGTACCGGTTTCTTTGCGGCCTCGACACGGCGGCGTCGGAGGTGGGGTCGGCGGCCCGCATCGAGGTCCGGCGGAGTCACCGAACGCTCCAACTCGCCGGCGGCACGACCATTCGTTCCGGCGACCGGATCGGCATCCTCCATCTCAACAATGCCTTCATGGCAGCGCTTCATGCCGGCGGTCTCCCGCCTATCGCGGTTGGCCTTGAATTCCGGCGGCAACTCGTCAGCTCGCTTTACGACCTCGCGAGGCTCGCGGGCCCCGGTGGCCGGCTGACAGACGTCGAGGCGTTTTCCGCCACGACCATCTTCTTCCATCAGGGCCTCACGCGACTCGGATTTGCGCCGGAGGACGATGCTCCCGCCTGGCCGCGTCTTGTCGCAGCGTATCAGCGCGCCCTGCTCGCCTCTCTGCACCCGGCAGGGACGGTCCGCCTTCGAAGGTCGAGTTACCGCCGCGCCGTGCGGCTGTGGATCTCGCGCGAGAACCTGCTGGCACGCTACGGCGCTGTGGCCCGCCTCGCGCGATGAAGGACGAGCGGGAGGCTGCCGGCCCGCGGCGCCTCGGTCGTCTTCGGCGGATTCCGCTGGACCGTGCTCGAGATGGCCGGGCCCCGGATCGTCAGCGTGCGCGTCGATCGGGAACCTCCTGCGGGGACGCCCGCTCCATCCCGAGAGGCGGGTCCCCCGGATCCCGCTGATCGTCGCTGGAGTATTCGGCATCGTCCTCCCGGCGTCACGGCGCCTCCTGCTCGAACCGGTGCCGCAGGGCCACCGGCCGGCGCCGGGTCCGGTACCTGAGATTCAGCAGCTCGACGAAGAGCGAGAAGGTCATGGCCACGTAGATGTAGCCCTTCTCGACGTGGGTGCCCATCCCCTCCGCCATCAGCATCACGCCGATCAGCAGAAGGAACGCCAGCGCGAGGATCTTCACGCTCGGGTGGCGCTCGACGAAGCCGCCGATGGGCGCGGCCGAGGCCAGCATGACCAACATGGCGAGCACCATGGCGACGACCATAACGGCCAGCCGGTCGGCCATGCCGACGGCGGTGATCACCGAGTCCAGGGAGAAGACGATGTCGAGCAGGAGGATCTGCGCCAGCACCCAGAGGACGGCGGCGCGCCGCGCCGCCGACGTCTCCTCGACGTGGACGGCCTCGAGCTTGTCGTAGATCTCCCACGTGGCCTTGGCGACGAGGAACAGGCCACCGCCGAGGAGGATCAGGCTCCGCCACGAGAGCGGGCGCCCGAGGACGCTGAACAGCGGCGCCGTGAGGCTCATCACCCACGAGATGGTGAAGAGCAAGCCCACGCGCATGAGGAGGGCCAGCGTCAGGCCCAGCCGCCGCGCCAGCGCCCGCTGGGCCTCGGGCAGCCGGCCCGTGAGGATGGCGATGAAGACCACGTTGTCGATGCCGAGGACGATCTCCATCGCCGTGAGAGCGGCGAGCGCGACGAGGGCGTCCCCGGTGAGCAGCGCCGACATGGCGGCATGCTACCACGCGCCCGGAGTCCGCCGAGCCAAGGGGGCGCTGACCTCCTTCCTCAGTTGGAAGGCGCCGCGCTGAGGCGGCGCACCCGGCCCGCGACGGCGCGCACCTTGCGCGGCGCCGCGAGCCACATCGCGCCCGCCGAGACGACCGAGACCGCGATCGCGATCCAGAACGCGAGGTCGTAGCTCCCCGTGCGGTCGTGGAGCGCGCCCGCCGCCCAGGGGCCGACCGCCCCGCCGACGATCGCGGCCAGGCTGAGCGTGCCGAAGATCGTGCCGTAGTGCTTCCCCTGGAAGAGCTCGGCCGGGATCGCGCCGTACACCGACGCGAGGCCGTACCCGAGCACCCCCTGGGAGGCGATCATCAGGTAGAGGAGCGCCGGCGCCGGATAGGGGCGCATGACGAGCAGCACCGCGTAGCAGAGGGCGAACCCGGCGCTCGAGAGCGTCCAGACCCACTCGCGGCCGACGCGGTCGGAGAGGTGGCCGAGCGCGATCTGACCGACGATCCCCGTGAAGCCCACGAGCCCCAGCGCGTAGGCGGCCACGTCGGGCCTGAAGCCGATCTCGATGAGGTACTTGGTCTGGTGCACCTGCACGGCGTACCAGGCGAAGAGACCGCACACGAAGGCGAGGACGACCCACCAGAAGCGCGCGGTCCGCGCCGCGCGCCCGAGCGTCCAGTCCACCGACGCCCAGGCGGGATCCACCACGTTGTCGGGGTGCGCGCGCGCCCTCCCGGCGGCGGCCGCCACGGGGTCGCCGTCGGGCGCCTCGCCGATATCCTCGGGGCGCCGGCGCTGCAACAGGTTCAGCGGCGCGAGCGCCAGCACGACCAGGATCGCCATGGCCCAGCACGCCGCGCGCCACCCGCTCGCGGCGATGAGGCGCTGCATCCAGGGGAGCAGGACGATCGAGCCCACGCCCACGCCGGAGAACGCGATGCCCATCGCGAGCCCGCGGCGGCGCACGAACCAGTTCGGCAGGAAGAGGGCGTGGCCCGTGTAGGCGAGGCAGACGCTCCCGCCGCCGACGAGGACGCCGAGCGAGAGATAGAGGTGCCACGGCCGGCTCACCCAGGTCGCGGACGCCAGGCCCGCGCCGACCAGCGCCACGCCGAGCAGCATCACCCAGCGCGGCCCGCGCCGGTCCATCAGCCGGCCGAGGGACGGCCCGAACGCCGCGGACGCGAGGAAGCCGAAGGAGAAGGCGCCGGCCGTCACGCCGCGCTCCCAGCCGAACTCGTCGAGGATGGGCGGGAACAGGAGCGAGAACGCGGTGCGCGCGTTCACCCCGATCGCCATCGTGACGAAGGCGACGGCGACGACGAGCCAGCCGTAGAAGAAGGGCAGACGCACGGGGCGGCTACCGCTGGTGGACGAGCGGCAGGCCCGGCACCGGGCTCCGGGCGTGGAGGACGTAGTCCTTGCGGATCGTGCCGATGTAGAGATCGCGCAGGTCCGGGCCGCCCCAGGAGACGTTCGTGGGCCAGCGCATCAGCTCGCCCGTCGGGTCGTGGAGTACCGTCACGACCTCGCGCGCGGGCGTGATCGCCACGATCCTGTTCGCGAGGACGAGCGTCACCCAGAGGTTGCCCTCCCGGTCGAAGCCGCAACCGTCCGTCGCGCCGAACGTCGCCCGCTGCTCCGGCGTGGCGCGGGGGAACGCGGGCTCGCCGAGGACGGGGCCGTAGGGCTCGGGCGGCCCGAGCGTCCCGTCGCGCCGGATCGGCAGGCGCAGGACGTTGCGGCCGATGGACTGGCAGACGTAGAGGTGGGACTCGCCGGCATCGAGGGCGAGGCCGTTGGCGAACTGGAAGCCGTCCGCCATCGTTTCCGCGCGGCCGTCGCCGCGCACGCGGTACACGAAGCCGTCCGCGAGGCCCTGGTCCGCGCGCTCCCGGTCCCACGTGGAGTGGGAGCACCAGATGTCGCCGTGAGAGTCGACGATCGGGTAGTTGGAGGCGACGAGCGTCCGCCCGTCGATCGCGTCGCAGAGGACGTCCACGCGGCCGGTCTCGATGTCGAGGCGCTGGAGCGGTCCCGCCGGCGCGGTGCCGAGGCCGAAGTTGGCGATGACGATGCCGCCGCGCGTGTCCATGTTGATTCCGTTCGGCGCTCCGCCCGCCTTGCCGACGCGGCGCAGACCGCCGTCGGGGCGAATCTCGGCGCAGGCGCTCGCCCGGTCGGAGGCCCACACGCGGCCGTCGCGCCCGACGACGACGTCTTCCGGGCGCTGCAACCCCAGGCCGACCGTCCGGAGGCTCGCGAGCGGGATCGGGGCCAGCGGCATCGTCAGGTCGACACGCGCACCTTCACGAGCCGAGGAGGGGCGGACGGTGATGGGCCCACGGCCGGACGGCTTCGAACGCGGCGGAAGCCCGGAGGACGGTCGCGTCGTCAAAGCGGCGGCCGACGATCTGCAGCCCGATCGGCAGCCCAGCCTTCGTAAAACCGCACGGCACGGAGGCCGCCGGCTGGCCCGTCATGTTGAACGCGAACGTGAAGGCGGAGCCCGCGTCGCGCGGCACGGGCACGCCGTCGATCTCGGTCGCGTAGAGCTCGCCCACCCGGAGCGGCGGGCAGGCGACCGTCGGCGTCAGCAGGAGGTCCCATTTCTCGAAGAAGGCTCGCGCGTGCTGCCACCAGGCGAGCCGGTCGATCCACGCCTGGACGTACTTCGTCGCCGGGTACGCGAGCGCTTCCTCGACGATCGTGAGGAGCCCGGGGTCGATCTCGCCGCGCCGGTCGCGGTACGGCGCCAGCCGCGCTGCGATGCCGCCGTAGAACGTCGTGCGCCAGCAGTCGTACGGCGAGGGCCACTGCGGATCCACGTGCTCCAGGCGGCACCCGAAGTCGCGGAACGCGCGCGCGGCCTTCGCCGTCGCCTCGCGCACCTCCGGGTCCACGACGGGGGCGAAGCCGAGCGTGTCGCTGTAGGCGACGCGGAGAGGCTTGAGGCCGCCCTTCAGCGCCCGCACGTAGTCCACGCCGGCGGCGGGGAGCGAGAACTGGTCGCGCTCGTCGGGGCCCGCGCAGACGTTCAGCATGAGCGCCGCATCGAGCACCGTGCGCGTCATCGGCCCGAGGTGGGAGAGGCTCCACACGCCGGCGTGCGGGTAGACTGGGATCCGGCCGTGGGAGGGCTTCAGGCCGAAGATTCCGCACCAGGCGGCGGGCTTGCGGATCGAGCCGCCGCCGTCCGTGCCGATGGCGAGCGGGGCGAGCCCCGCCGCGACGGCGGCCCCCGCGCCGCCCGAGGAGCCCCCGGGCGTGTGGTCGAGGCCCCAGGGGTTTCGCGTGAGGCCGAAGAGCAGATTGTCCGTGACGCCGATCCAGCCGAAGGTGGGCGTGTTCGTCTTCCCGATCAGGATCGCGCCCGCCGCCTTCAGGCGCGCGACCGACGGCGCGTCCTCGTCCGGCACGTTGTCCCGATAGAAGGGCGTACCGAACGTGGTGCGCATCCCCTTGGTGATGACAAGGTCCTTCACGGAGAAGGGCACGCCATGGAGCGGGCCGAGCCGGGCGCCGCGCTTCAGGAGCGCGCGCTCGGCGGCCCGCGCGGCCCTCCGCGCGCCGTCGGCGTCCACCGTGCAGTAGGCGTTCACCTGCGGCAGCGCCTCGATGCGCGCGAGGATAGCGTCCACCGCCTCGACGGGCGAGAGCTTCTTCTTCCTGATCGCCCGGGCCAGCTCGGAGGCCGGCATCCAGCAGAGTTCGGTGTCGGGCACGGCGCCTATTGTATGCTGGCTTGCCGTCAGGAGGGACGCCATGCGACTCGCGTTCAGTCAGGGCTATTCGGGAGCGACGCTGTCGGGCGACGTCGAGAAGGTCCTCGAGGCCGAGCGGCTCGGCTACGACTCGGTGTGGACCGCCGAGTCGTACGGCTCGGACGCCGTCACGACCGCCGCGTGGATCGCGGCGCGGACGACGCGCCTCCACGTCGGCACGGCGATCATGCAGATGGCGGCACGCACGCCCGCGGCGGCGGCGATGACCGCGATGACGCTCGACGCGCTCTCCGGCGGGCGCTTCCGCCTGGGACTCGGCGTGTCGGGGCCGCAGGTCGTGGAAGGCTGGCACGGCCAGCCCTTCGGCCGGCCGCTCGCGAAGACGCGCGAGTACGTCGCGATCGTCCGCGCGATCCTCCGGCGGGAGAAGCCGCTGGAGTTCCGCGGCGCGTACTACCAGGTCCCGTACGCGGGCCCCGGCGCCACGGGGCTCGGCAAGCCGCTCCGCTCGATCCTCCACGGCCGGGCGGACCTGCCGATCTATCTCGCGGCGATCGGGCCGAAGAACGTGGCGCTCGCCGCCGAGTTCGCCGACGGCTGGATCCCGACGCTCTTCTCGCCCCACCGGATGCCGATGTTCCGCGCGTGGCTCGACGAGGGCTTCAAGGCGGCGGGCGGCCCCGCGGTGAAGTCGCCCGCGCGCTTCGACATCATGCCCGCCTGCCCCGTGGTGGTCGGCGACGACGTGAACGCCTGCCGCGCGGCCCACAAGCCGGCGATCGCCCTCTACGTCGGCGGGATGGGCGCGCGGAGCCGGAACTTCTACAACGAGCTGGTCCGGCGCTACGGCTACGAGGAGGCCGCCGCCACCATCCAGGACCTCTATCTCGCGGGCAAGAAGCGGGAGGCGGAGGCCGTCGTGCCTGACGTGCTCGTGGACGAGGTCGGGCTCTTCGGGCCGCGCGAGCGCATCCGCGAGCGCCTGGCCGCGTACCGCGAGGCCGGCGTGACGACGCTCGGCGTGCGCGGGAACGCGAATGCGATCCGCGCGACGTGGTCCGCGCGGAGTGGATCGACAACAACTGGCACATGAACATGGGCTACTACGTCGTCGTGTTCGATCTGGCGACCGACGAGTTCCTCCGCTGGGTCGGCCTCGACGAAGCGCATCGGCGCGAGCGGAGGGTGACGACCTTCTGCCTGGAGGCGCACGTGACGTACCACCGCGAGGTGCGGGCGGGGGACCCGCTCCGCTTCACGACGCTGCTCCTCGCGCACGACGCGAAGCGGATCCATTACCTCCACGAGATGTATCACGCCACCCAGGGCTACCTCGCGGCGACGAACGAGCTGATGTCGCTCCACGTGAGCGAGGCCACGCGCCGGGGCGCGCCGATGGCGCCCGAGATCCTCGCGCGGCTCGCGCGGATCCAGAAGGCCCACGACGCCCTGCCGCGGCCGCCCCAAGTCGGGCGCGCAGTGGGGCTCGGCGCGCGGCCGACGACCGGATGAGCGGCCCCGCGCGGGCCGGGGAGGGTTTCGCATGACGACCATCGGGCTCCTGCACCCGGGCGAGATGGGCGCCGCCGTCGGCGCCGCGGCACGGGCGGACGGGGCGCGCGTGCTCTGGGCCTCCGCAGGGCGCGGCGCCGCGACGCGCGGGCGCGCCAGTGCGGCCGGCCTGGAGGACGCGCGCACGCTCACCGACCTGGTCCGCGGGAGCGAGGTGATCCTCGCGGTCTGCCCGCCCCACGCCGCGACCGACCTGGCGCGCGCTGTCGCGGCGCTGCGATTCACGGGGCTTTACGTCGATGCCAACGCGGTGGCGCCGGCGACGGCGCGCGAGATCGGGGAGATCGTCGAGAAGGCGGGCGCCACGTTCGTGGACGGCGGCATCATCGGCGGCCCGCCGCAGCAGCGCGGGACCACGCGCCTCTACCTCTCGGGCGCCGGGGCCGCGTGCGTCGCCGCGCTCTTCCCCCGCGGGCCGCTGGAGGCGATCGTCGTGCCAGGCGAGCCCGGCGCGGCCTCCGCGCTCAAGATGGCCTACGCCGGCTGGAACAAGGGGCACGCCGCGCTCCTGATGGCGGTGCGCGCGCTGGCCGCCGCCGAGGGCGTCGAGGCGGCGCTGCTCGCGGAGTGGAAGCTCTCGCAGCCCGATCTGCCGGCACGCTCGGAGGCCGCGGTCAGGGGCAACGCGCGCAA
>JACPCG010000221.1 GCA_016179925.1 Candidatus Rokuibacteriota bacterium
TGGCCTCTGTTGCGTGATCGCCGCCCGCGCGGCGGGCGCCCGCCAGATCGTCATCACCGGGCTCAGCCGGGACGCGCAGAAGCTCGCCCTCGCGCGCGAGCTGGGCGCCGACGCCACGGTCAACGCCGAGACGGAGGACGTGGTGGCCCGAGTGCGCGAGGTGACTGGCGGAGGCGCCGAGATCGTCGTCGACACCACGCCGTATGCGCCCCAGTCGCTGAATCACGCCATCGCGATCGCGGTCCGCAAGGGCCGCATCGTCGTCGCGGGTCTCAAGGGACAGCGGACCACGCGCGAGCTCCAGGCGGACGACGTGATCTACAAGGAGCTCACCATCCGCGGGGTGTTGAGCATGCCGGTCGACGTGACGTTCCAGGCGATCGAGCTCATCGAGTCGGGCCGCTATCCCTTCGAGAAGATGCACACCTACTCGCTGCCGCTCGAGCAGGCCGAGGACGCGATCCACGCGCTGGCCGGGGAAGTCCCGGGCGTGAATCCGATCCATCTCGCGATCGTGCCCGGCGCGCCGCGGGTGTCACTGCGCCACTGAGCGGCGAATCGTGGCTCGCTACAGCTCCCAGGGCGGCTCGATCCCGGTCGCCGGCAGCTCCAGGACCGTCGGGCCGTCGGCGACGAGCGCCCGGACGATCGCGTCCGGGAGCGCGTCCACCGTGACGCGCTCCCCGCGCGCGCCGAACGCCTTCGCGAGCGCCGGGAAGTCGGGATTCGCCAGGTCGGCCTCGCCCCAGCGCCCCTCGAACAGCGTCTCCTGGAGCCACTTGATGGCGCCGTAGCGGTTGTCGTTCATGACCAGGAACACGACCGACAGCCGGTACTTCACCGCCGTCGCCAGCTCATTCACCGAATAGAGGAAGCCGCCGTCGCCGACGACGCAGAGCACCGGGCGCTCCGGCCGCGCGATCTTGGCGCCGATGGCCGCGGGCACGCCGTAGCCGAGGGTCGCCGACCCCACCGGGTAGAGGAACGTGCGCGGCGCGAGCACGGGGAAGCGCCACTCCATCCAGTAGTTGATTCCGGTCTGATCGTTCACCACGATGGCGTCGTCCGGCAGCGCGGCGCGCAGCGTCTCGACGAGCCGGGCGGTCTCCGCCGTGTACCGCGAGTTCGCCGCGCCCCGCAGCCCCTCCCGCCAGCGGTGATCCCAGGCGCTCGCGGCACGGCCGGGCCCCAGGTCCGCCAGGAGCCGCGCGAGCCCATCCTTCGCGTCGCCCACGATGGCGAGCTGCGGCTTGAAGAGCGCGCCGATCACCCGCGGGTCGAGGTCGAGGTGGACCAGCGTTTGCCCGGGATCGAACGAGAGGTTCAGGAGGAGCCCCTGCGTGGACCGGTGCGCGAAGCGGCAGCCCACCGCGAGCACCACGTCGGCGGCTTTGAGCACGGCGTCGCTCGCGCGGCGGTTGGGCAGGACGGCGTGCCAGAGCGCATCGCGCTCGCTGATGGCGCCCCGTCCCATCACGGTCGTGAGGACGGGCGCGTCGAGCCGCCGCGCGACCGCCCGAAGCTCGGCCTCGGCGCCGGCCGCCGGGCCTTCCACACGGGCGGTCAGGAAGTCGTTCGGGATCGAGATCGCGATCGGCCCCGGGCGCCCCGTTCGGAGAAGATCGAACGCGCCGTGCAGCG
Organism: Candidatus Rokuibacteriota bacterium; assembly: GCA_016179925.1. GTDB lineage: Bacteria > Methylomirabilota > Methylomirabilia > Rokubacteriales > CSP1-6 > JACPCG01. The sequence goes on from JACPCG010000221.1 coordinate 1,642, forward strand.
TCGTCGGGATCGCGGCGGCCTCGGTGACCGCTTCCGCCCACCGCGTGACGGGCCTGAAGCACTCGATCTGGTTCACCACCTCGTGGAGCGCGCCGAGCTCGCGGCCGACCAGGTGGGACGCGATGTCCGACATCACCACCAGGACGGGCATGGACCCGGCGTACGACTCGACGAGCGGCGTGAGCGTGTTCGTCGCGCCGGGCCCCGTGGTCACGACGACCACGCCCGGCTCGCCGGAGGCGCGCGCGTAGCCGTCGGCCATGAACGCGGCGCCGGCTTCATGCCGCGCCAGGACATGCGTGATCGCCGACTGCCTCAGCAGCGCGTCGTAGATCGTGAGGTTGTGGACGCCCGGGATCCCGAAGACGTGCCGCACGCCCTCCGCCCTGAGCGCTTCCACCACCCACTCGCCGCCCGTATGACTCGCCATCGGGGCCTCGCGGTCAGAGCATCGGCTTGAAGCTTCGGTCGATTGCGACGTCCACGAGCGACGGCCCGGCGTGCGCCAGGCACGCGGCCAGCACCTCCCGCAGCTCGCCCGGCTTCTCCACGCGCTCCGCCCTGACGCCCAGCGCCTTGGCCAGGCCCACGTAGTCGATCTCGGGATCCACGAGGTCCATGCCGGGGTAGATCCCGCGCTTCGCGGAGGCCAGATCGAGGCTCAGCATTCCGGACTTGAGAATCGCGTACGAGGTGTTGTTCGGCACGACGTAGGTGATCGGCAGCCGGTAGTGCGCCGCGGTCCAGAGGGCCTGCGGCGAGTACATGACCGAGCCGTCGCCGATCGTCGCGACCACCTTGCGCGCGGGGCACGCGAGCTGGACGCCGAGCGCCGCGCCCATGCCCCAGCCGAGCGTGCCGGTCTTCGTGCCGAAGAACGACCCCGGCGTCGCGAACGGCATGTAGCGCAAGACGAACGGGAGCGACGTCGCTGACTCGTCGACGACCACGGCATCCGCCGGCAGGAGCGACGCCAGCGTCTGCATGAGATGCGCCTGACCGATCGGCGCGCGCTCGCGTTCCGCCTCGGCGGCCGCCCGGAGGCGCGCCATCAGCTCGGCGCGCGCCGTCCCGAGCTTCTCCGCGCGCGCCGCCGCCGCCGTCCGGTCGGCCTCCGTCATCCGCGACTCGAGCGCGCGCGCGAGCTCGGCGAGGGACGCCCGCGGGTCGGCAAGGATGCCGAGCGCCACCGGGTAGCTCCGCCCGATCTCCCAGGGGTCGTCGTCCACCTGCACGACCTTGAGGCCGCGCGGGAACGGCGCGCCCTCGGTGTGGAGAAACCAGGTGAAGACGCTCGCCCCCACGATCAGGAGCGCATCGCACGCTTCGAGGGCCTTCCGCACGCCCGCCGGCGACGGAAAGAGCCCGCCCCGCCACAACGAATGGTTCCCCGGAAAGTTCACTCGGCGGTACACGGGCTCACCGTGGACCCGCGCGCCGAGGCGCTCGGCCAGCGCCGTCAGCTCCGCCACTGCGCCCGCGCGGGCCACGCCGTCGCCGGCGATGACGAGCGGCGATTTCGCGGAGGCGAGCAGCGCCGCCGCGCGCGCGACGGCGCCAGCTTCCGGCCGCGCGCGCGTCGCGACCGCGGGCGGCCCCTCGCCCGCATCCGCGACGACGGCGCCCATCAGGTCCATCGGGAGCGAGAGGAAGACCGGGCCCGTCGGCGGCGTGAGCGCCACCTTGAGGGCGCGCCGGAGCGCCTGAGGGGCTTCCTCGGCCCGGCGGACCTCGTAGGACCACTTCGTGAACTGCTCGGCCATCCGCACGAGATCCGCGGAGAGGATCGGCTGGTCCATCAGAAAGCGCGTGTCCTGCTGGCCCGCGGTGACGAGCAGCGGCGTCTTCGCTCGCGCGGCGTTGTGGAGAATCGACAGCCCGTTGGCGAGCCCGGGCGCCACGTGGACGTTGACCACGCCGAGGGCGCCGGCCGGGCGCCACGTGGACGTTGACCACGCCGAGGGCGCCGGCCGCCTGGGCGTAGCCGTCGGCGGCGGCGACCGCGGCGGCCTCCTGGAGACCCAGCACGTACTCAAGCCCGGAGTCGGGCAGCGCGTCGAGGAACGGCAGCTCCGTCGTGCCGGGATTGCCGAAGAGGTAGCGCACGCCCGCGGATTTCAAGATGTCCATCAGCACGGCGGCGACGTTCATGCGGTCGAGGATACTACGTGGAGGCGGCGATCATGAATATCCGGGCTAGCTCCGGGCTAGCTGCCTCCGGTGCGCGTCTGCTCGAACAATTCTTCGGCGCGTGTCGGATTGAAGACGCCGCAGGTGCAGAACCGTGCGAGGTAGCGCGTCGCCTGGGCCGGCGTGCGCCGCCCCTCCTTGACCCAGTCGATGAGCTTGCGGACGAGCGTGTGGGACACCATGCCGTGGCCGCACATGGTGCCGATCTCGAGCACCGACCGGTCCGGGAGCCGCTCCACGCGCCCCTGGAAGCCGAGCGAGAACTCCACGCTGTGGCGCGCGAGGCCGGCGGCCTTGCAACACGCGGCAGCCGCGTCCACCGGCGCCGAGATGTTGATCGACACCCCGAGGTCCGCCTGCTTGAGATCGCGCACGAAGCCCTCCATGTCCTCGCGGGTCCGGAACACGGCCGCCAGCGTCGTGTGGCCGTCGAGCCCCTGGACCACCCGCGCGGGGTCGGGCCGGTCGTCGCGACGCCAGTGGGCGAGCGGGTTCAGCGCCTGGTCCGGACGGTAGATCCCGCCCTTCGTCGCGTCGCCGAGGTTGACGGGGTTGTGGGCGAGCGCCAGGCGCGCGAACGTCCGGTACTTCTCGACGAGGTTGTCGTCGTTCACGTCGCGCGTGGCCATCGCGAAGACGATGAAGTCGTTCTCGATCGGCCGGGCGGACGGCTTGGGCTCGAACGCGTAGTGCTCGCTGAACCGGTGGAGCGTGTTGGTCATCGCGCCGCCTCCACGCTCATCCTGCCGAGGCCGAGGTTCGTCTTGCCGCGGTAGGCCGGATACCCCTCGGCCGCGAGCACCGCGCTCAGGCGCTCGCTCCCGTCGGCGTCGCAGCGGGTCGAGACGCCGACCGCGACGACCGTCTCGAGCCCGCGCGAGACCCGGCGCACGGTCTTCAAGATTTCGGGGACCTGCTCGAGCCCCACCTTCACCTCGACGATCGCCGAGAGGATCTTCTCGTTCAGGATGTCCTCGCGGACGAGCCCCTTCGCCGGGTCGGTCATCAGCGAGGTCACGGGGTTCTTCTTCTCGAACTCGACGCCGAGGGCGGCGAGCGCCTTCGTCATCTCCTGGATCTCGCGGAAGCGTGCGCCGACACCCGGGCGCCCGAACTCGATGACGAACCCGGCCTCGCCCTCCTTCACGCGCCCCGTCACGTCGTTCGTCTTCACCTCAGCCGTGCCGCGCCCGTGGAGGCCCGTGGACTCGTGGGGCACGAGCGGGTCCGAGAAGGCGCGGCGCACGATCCGCGGCCACGCCAGCTCCTGGGGCGTGAGCGCGTCGGTCGGGCAGATGTCGGGCTCGGGGTCGAAGCGGAAGCGGAACGCCCTGGCCACTCGACGGACGGCGCGGACCATGGGCGGCCACAGGTGCTCCTTGGACATCCCGCGGTAGCACGTGTGGCACTCCACGCACTCGTCCTGGTTCACCTGGGCCCGCCCGGCGACGGGATCGATGTAGATCGCGCCCACCGGACAGACGGGGATGCAGTTGCCGCAGGCGACGCACTTGTACTGGTCGATCTTCATGCCGTGCCCCCCGAGCAGGCTGCTGAAAAAGGCCCATCTGCTGCGTTGGCGCCCTCGGCCGCACGCTCAACGTACAGGGAGTACGCCTCGCGTGCGGCCAGCGGGCGCCGCCCGAGTATGCCCTCGGCCCGAGGCGCAGGACACCGCGCCCGCTCGGTTCATCGTACTCCGCCAGGCCGAGGAGCTGGTGGGCCGCGGCCCGGCTGAAGCGCGCCTCGAACCGGCTGCCCTTGACCGCGCAGTACGGGACATCGCCCGGACCGATCCTGAGGGTCGCAGGGTCGACCGTCTCCGCCGTGCCGTCGTTCAGGAAGACGGCGACACCGTTGCCGCGGCGCTCGAACCTGACGACGACGAACGGCGCGTCGGCCACCTCGACGGGGATCCTCACGCGCGTCTGGATGAAGTACCCCTGGGCGTCGCGCCTGAGCCCCGAGCGGAGATTGGCGAGGATCCCCGGGTGGGTGATCTCGACGCCCTCGTCGAACCAGTCGCCCTCGAGGTCGATGCTGAGCTTCGGCAGCCGCCAGCCGGACTCGGGTGTCGCCACTACTTGAGGAAGTTCAGAGCCGAGGCGACGTAAATTCTCGCCGCATCGACGAGTTCCGCCACCTCGACGCACTCGTTCGCCTGGTGGGGGATGAGCCGGTTGCCGGGCCCGCACGTGACGATCGGGATGCCGAGCGTCGTCCTGAGGATCGTCCCGTCCGTCGAGCCGGGGACGCCCCCGAAGCGGGCGCGCTTGCCCGTGGCCTGACGGACGCCGGCCACCATCGCCCGGACGAGCGGCTCGCTCCGCTCGACGCGTGTCGCCAGGCGATAGCCGTTGATCGCCTCCCATTCGATTGTGGCGCCACGGAGCCGCTGCGCGGCCGCGCGGCAGGCCGCGTCGATCTCAACCGCCACGGCGGCGGCGTCGGGCCCCGGCGTGAGGCGGACGTCGAGCACCGCCTGGGCGGCCGACGGGATCACGTTGGACTGCGCCACGCCCTGCACCGGCGCGCGCACGACCGTCGGCGTCACGGTCGCGGGTCTGAGATGCGGGCTCCGCCGGCAGAGGCGGCGCAGGCGCCGCTCGAGGGCCGGCACCTCGTCGAGCAGCGCGCCGAGCGCAGTGATCGGGTTCACCCCCGCCTCCGGCATCGCGCCGTGGGCCATGTGGCCGCGGATCGCCACCCGCGCCCACACGACCCCGCGCTGCTCGAGGCAGAGCTCGTTCTGCTCGGGCTCGCAGATGATCGCCGCGCTGAGCTCGCGGCCGATCGGCGTCGTGCAGAGGTGCCGGACGCCGAGCATGTCGGCTTCCTCGTCCACGAGCGCGCCGACGACGAGCCGGCCCGTGAAGCGTACCCCGCTCCGCCTGATCGCGGCGGCGGCGACCATGGCCGCGGCCAGCCCGCTCTTCATGTCGGCGGCGCCACGCCCGTAAATCTTGCCGTCCACCAGCTCGGCGGCGAACGGCGGATGGGTCCACTCGCGCGGGTCGCCCTCGGTGACGACGTCGGTGTGCCCCTCGAGGAGCAGGCTCCGGCCGGTCCCCTTGTCACCGAGCCATGCGACGACGTTGGGGCGCCCGGGCGCCACCTCGTGGACCTCGAGGTCGAAGCCTTCTTTCGCGAGCCAGCGCTCGACGTGACGGGCGACGGCGGCCTCGGTGGCGAGCGGATCGCCGGGCCGCACGACGCTGGGAATCCGGACGAGCTCCCGCGTCAGCTCGACGAGCTCGTCGGGATCGACGGCGGCGAGCGCAGCCTGGAGGACGCCGCTCCGGGCCACGGAGATGCTACTCGTGCGGGAAGGACAGGATGACCGAGTCGAGCCGGATGACGCGGTACTCCTCGCCCGCGATGTAGAAGTAGTGGCCCTCCACCTCTTCGGCCGACTCCTCGAAGGCGACGATGGTCTTGAGCTCCGGCATCTCCCGGAAGGCGT
>JACPCG010000219.1:0-2211 GCA_016179925.1 Candidatus Rokuibacteriota bacterium
CTGACCGCGTTCCTCGGGCAGGCCATCCTGCTGGAGGCCTCGCTCTCGTTCCTCGGGCTCGGCGTCCAGGAGCCCATCGCCGCGTGGGGGCTGATGTTGCGCGGCGCCGCCGTGGAGTTCGCCGAAACGGCCCCGTGGATGGCGATCTTCCCCGGGCTCGCGATCAGCCTGGCGGTCTTCGCGTTCAACCTGTTCGGTGACTCGCTCCGCGACGCCCTCGACCCCCGCCTGAAAACTCAGTAGACCCCGCCACAACTGGCCGGAATGCTTGACACATTGCGTGGATTCGGGTACAACCATCGTTGGTCCGACCAGACGTAGGACGCACCTCGAAAAGTTCTCGATAGCGGGAGGCATGAATGCCGTACATCATCGCGGAGCCCTGCATCAACGTGAAGGACAAGGCCTGTGTCGAGGTCTGCCCGGTGGATTGCATCTACGAAGGCGAGACGATGCTCTACATCCATCCGGACGAGTGCATCGACTGCGGGGCCTGCGAGCCCGTATGCCCGGTGAAGGCGATCTTCGCCGAGGACGAAACGCCCGAGCAGTGGAAGAACTTCATCGACCTGAACAAGCAGTTCTTCAAGGACAACCCGGGAGTGAAGCCGGCGACCAAGAAGTAGCTGCCCATCTCCCGCGGCACAATGCCAGGCCCGCTGTGCATTCTCCGGAATGCGGCGGGCCTTAGTCTTCGAGAAATCGGCCCGTCTCCTGCTGGCATCGCCGTTGCGTCTGCGACGGGCATGGCCTTGATGCCCGCGCCCGCTCCCGGCTATCACGACGCCGTCTGCGAGTTCAAGCGGCGGCTGATCGAAGCAACCCTTCTCGAGGCGCGCGGCAACCGCACCCACGCGGCCAGGACGCTGGGACTGCAGCGGACCTACCTGCTGCGCCTCATCCGCGACCTCGGCGTCGCGGCGCCGCCGCCGCTGCGCCGGAGAAACGGAGCGGCCTGAGAGCGGTTGACGTTTTCTCGTCCAGCCGTCAAGCTGGGGACTGACCATGCTCGACGTCTGGGTTCTCGGCGCGGACATGACGCGCATCGGCCGCCGGGACGACTCCCTCCAGGACCTGATGGCGGAGGCGGCGCACGGGGCGCTCCGCGCCGCGGGCCTCGAGGCGCCGGACGCCCTCGTCGTGGCCGCGATGAACCCCGAGGAGTTCGTCGGCGACGGCAACTTCGCCTCCAACGTCGGGGCGTACCTCGGGCTCGCGGGCACGCCGGCGATCCGCGTCGAGACGGCGACGTCGTCGGGGGCCGCGGCGTTCTACGCGGGCTTCGCCCAGGTGGCGGCGGGCCTCAGACGGACGGTGCTGGTCGTCGGCGGCGAGAAGATGACCCACCTCGACACGCCCCGCGTCTCCGAGCTGATCGGGCGGTCCATCGATCCCTACGAGCGCTCCTACGGCGCCACGATGCCGGCGCTCGCGGCACTCGTCACGCGCGTCCTGATGGCGCGCCACGGGGTCGGCCCTCGGGAGATCGCGCAGGTCGCCGTGAAGAATCACGCCAACGCGCTCGACAACCCGTACGCCCACTTCCAGCGCGCGGTGACCGTGGAGGAGGTGCTCGAGAGCCGGATGGTGGCCGATCCGCTCAGGCTCCTGCACTGCTGTCCGATCTCCGACGGCGCCGCCGCGGTCGTGCTGACAGCCGAGCGCGCCGCCGTGCGCGTCGCCGGGATCGGGCAGGGGAGCGACACGCTCGCGCTCCGCCACCGCGACGACCTGACGGGCTTCGCGGCGACCCGCGCCGCCGCGCGCGCGGCGTTCGCCATGGCGGGCTTCGGTCCGGAGCGGGTCGAGGTCGCCGAGGTCCACGACGCTTTCGCGCCCTTTGAGCTGATCTCGCTCGAGGACCTCGGCCTGGTGCCGCCCGGAAAGGCGGGGCACGCGACGCTCGACGGCGAGACCGCGCGCGACGGGCGGCTGCCGGTCAATCCCTCGGGCGGACTGAAGGCGCGCGGGCACCCGCTGGCGGCGACGGGCCTCGCGCAGATCGCCGAGTGCGTCTGGCAGCTCACCGGGCGCGCGGGGCGGAGGCAGGTGGACGCGCGCGTCGCCCTCGCGCATTCGATCGGCGGGCTTGCGACGAACAACTGGGTGACGATCCTGGAAGTGGAACGGAGCCAGGCTCTTCCATGAAGAGTGCGCAGGCTCGACGGAGCCACGCCGCGCCTGTCTCAGGCCACCCTCGGACACCCGCGG
>JACPCG010000219.1:2262-4300 GCA_016179925.1 Candidatus Rokuibacteriota bacterium
CGCCTATCTCAGGCCACCCACGGTCTGAGCCGGCCTCGCGGACCCCGCTACAACGGAGCCAGGTCGCGCCTATCTCAGGCCACCCACGGTCTGAGCCGGACTCGCGGACCCCGCTACAGTGATCGAGACGATCGCGGCGTCGCGGTGCCCCCGGTGCGGGGCGGTCGTCGCCCCGCCGGAGCGCTTCTGCCCCCGGCATCCGGTGGAGATGGCGCCGATCGCGCTGCCCGGCGCGGGCGAGATCGTCTCGTTCACGACGCTCCACTCGCCGCCGGCGGGTTTCCGCTCGCCGCTCCACATCGCGCTCGTCGAGCTCGAGGGCGGCGCGCGGTTCGTCTGCCACGGGGCGGAGACGCGCGGGCTCCGGATCGGCTCGCGGGTCGCGATCGAGGCGGTGGACGACGTCTACTACTTTTCCCATCTCGGCGCGATGGACCGCGCGCGGCTCTTCTGGCGGCGCGCGGGTCGCGCCGGCGATCGCGCGCAGGCGATCGTGCGCAGTCTCACCAAGCGGGTCTGGAAGGGAACACAGCGTGGCTCGAGCTAAGGGACCGCTCACGGGCGTCCGCGTCCTCGATCTCACCCGCGTCCTCGCGGGGCCGTTCTGCTCCATGCTGCTGGGCGACATGGGTGCGGAGGTCATCAAGATCGAGGAGCCGGGCAAGGGGGACGACACGCGGAGCTGGCCGCCGTTCGCGGGCGGCGAGGCGACGTACTTCATGGCGGTGAATCGCAACAAGCGCTCCATGACGCTCAACCTCAAGGCGCCCGAGGGCCAGGGCATCTTGAAGACCCTCGTGAAGAAGAGCGACGTCCTCCTCGAGAACTTCCGCCCCGGGACGATGGAGAAGCTCGGCTTCGGCCACCGGGCCTGTGCGAAGCTCAACCCGCGGCTCGTCTACTGCTCGATCTCGGGCTTCGGCGAGTCCGGGCCCGAGGCGTCCCGCGCGGGCTACGACCTCGTCGTCCAGGCCGAGTCGGGCATCATGGACCTCACGGGTTTCGCCGACGGACCGCCCGTCAAGGTCGGCAACTCCATCGCCGACCTCGTCGCGGGCATGGCGGCGGCCCACGGCGTGACGCTCGCCCTGCTCGCCCGCACAGGCACCCGCCGCGGCCAGAAGGTCGAGATCGCGATGCTCGACGTGATGGCCTCGCTGCTCACCTACCAGGCGGGCATCTACTTCGGCACGGGTCAGCGGCCGGCGCGCCGGGGCAACGCCCATCCCTCGATCGTGCCGTACGAGGCGTTCCGCGCCGCCGACGCGTTCCTGGTGCTCGGCGTCGCGAACAACTCGCTCTGGGCGAAGTGCTGCGCGGCGCTCGAGCGCCCCGAGCTCACCCGGGACCCGCGGTACGACAGCGAGGCCAAGCGTGTCCAGAACCGCGACACGCTGATCCCGCTCCTCAACGAGATCCTGGGCTCGCGCACCGTCGAGGAGTGGATGAAGCGCTTCGAGGCGGCCGGCGTGCCGGCCGGCCGGATCAAGTCGGTCGCGGAGGTCTGCGAGAGCGAGCACCTCAAGGCGCGCGGCATGATCGTCACGCTGCGGCATCCCCGGGCGAAGCGGGTGACGGTCATGGGCGTGCCGATCCGCCTCGATGCCACGCCGGGTCGGGCCGCGGTCGCGCCGCCCGTCCTCGGCCAGCACACCGACCGGGTGCTCACGTCGATCGTCGGGCTCAAGGCGGCGGAGGTCGCGCAGCTCAGGCGCGACGGCGTCATCTGAGGGCCGTGGACCTCACGCCGCCGACGCTCACGGGGCGCTTCCTCACGCTCGAGCCGCTGGAGGAGCGCCACGCGCCCGACCTCTTCGAGGTCATGCGGGATGCGGAGGTCTGCCGCTACCTCGTCTGGGCGCCGCCGACGAAGCTCGACGAGACGCTGGCCCTGATCCGGGAAGCGAAGGAGTCGATGGCCCGGCGTCAGTCCATCGTCTTCGCCCAGATCTGGAACGCCACCGGCCGCTGCATCGGCTCGACGCGACTCCTCGATGTGCGCCCAGCGGACCGGCAGGTGGAGATCGGCGCGACGTTC
>JACPCG010000154.1 GCA_016179925.1 Candidatus Rokuibacteriota bacterium
GTCCATGTCGCCCGGCGGGACGCGGAGCGCGTCCATGGCCAGCTCGACCGTTCGGTCGAGCTCCCACGCGTTCGCCGCCTCGATTTGATCTTGCAATCGCGCCTGCTCCTCCAGGAGCTTCTCCATCTCCTCGGCCGCGAGCGGCTCGCCGAGCCTGGCGCTCACCTCCTCGAACCGCATCAGGAACGCGCGCGTCTCGGCGACGCCGTCCTCGAGGTTGCCGCGCACGTCCTTCGCGGGGTCGAGCTGGGGCTCCTGCGGCAGGTGGCCGATCCGCAGGCCTGCGGCCGGGAACGCCTCGCCCAGGAACTCCGTGTCCACGCCCGCCATGATCCGGAGCAGCGTGGACTTGCCGGCGCCGTTGGCGCCGAGAACGCCGATCTTGGCCCCGTGGAAGAACGAGAGCCAGATGCCGCGCAGGATCTCCCGCTTGGGCGGGACGACCTTTCGCAGGTCCTTCATGACGAACGCGTATTCGCCCGCCACCTACGCCGCTCCAGCAGCTTTCAGAGAGCCACTTCCAGCGGTAGCTCCTTCAGCGTACTCACTCCGAGCACCGAGAACCCGAGGACATTCCCGTCCTGGTCGACTTTCTCCATCACGCGATCATTCGATGTCTCGCGGAAAAATCCGGGACGTTGGTCGAAGATGACCTCCAGATAGTCCGCCTTCGAGTCGTACCAGATCCTTACTCGATCTCGGGCCATAGTTGAACTCCTCGCTTCATCCTGTCGGTCAGATAAGCGGTGACCACGAACGCGTCTTCGTCCAAGTTCTTCACCACGACGCAAAGATGCTTGCCACTCACAGGAGTAGCAGCATAGAACCGATAGTACAAGCGCGCTCGCAGATCGGTGAGTGACTGAACCACCCGTTCGGGTGCAGTCAGCGTCTCCGTAATCGCCTCTTCAAGCCGCGCCATCTCGGGATGCTCTAGGATATGGGCCAGCCGCTCATCGGTTAGTCGGATCGGGAGGCCTCGATGATCACGAATGAGCCTCACCGTCGGAGTACGGTCAGGCCGTTCCCAGCAGACGCCGGTGTTCGGGCATCATGCAGCGGTCCTGGACCACGCGGATCCCCGCGCGCGCGAGCGTCTCGGCGGCGGCGGCGTTCCGGATCCCGAGCTGGAACCACACGACCTTGGGCCGCCAGGGAAGGGCCAGGATCTCGTCGGCGTGGCCCGGCAGGTACTCGGGCCGGCGGAAGATCTCGATCACGTCCACCGGCTCGGAGAGCTCCGCGAGCCGGGCCACCGCCGCGGCGCCGTGGAGCGGCTGCCCCGCGACCTTCGGGTTGACCGGCAGGATACGGTAGCCGCGCGCGTGGAGGTACTCCGGCACGTAGTAGGACGGCTCATCGGGGCCCCTCTTCGCGCCGAGCACGGCGATCGTCCGCGCTTCTCGCAGGATCCGCGCGAGGCCGGCGTCGTCGTCGATGAGGTTTCCGCGCCAGTCGGCCATGTTCACTGCCACGCACCCTCTCACGCCGAGGCGAGCGCCGCAAGCATCTCGGCGCCGAACGTCTGGGCGCGCCACCGTCTCACGCCCTCCAGCGACGCCAGCTCGTCCCGGTCCGCGGGCCCGGCCTCGGCGATGATGCCGATCAGCCGGTTCGGCAGAAGCAGCCCCGGCTCGAGGCCGAAGCGCGGCGCGGCCTCCGTGCGCCAGCGGCGAAGCGCCTCGACCCGGCGCCGCGCGACCGCGGGGACCCGCGGCCGCGGCCTCCGCTCGGGCCGCGGGAGCGCGTCGTCCGGGAGCGCCTGGCCGCGCGCCACCGCGTCGAGGATCGCGTCGCCCCAGCGAGCGATGACTCGCGCCGTACACCCTGGCACGCGCCCCAGCGCGTCCCGGTCGGCCGGCGCCGCCTGAGCCAGGCGCACGAGCGTCTCCGCCTGGAGGATCTTGAAGGGCGGCCGGTCGGCCGCGAGCGCGAGCCGCTCCCGGAGGTCGTGGAGCTCTCTCAGGATTCCGAGGCCGCGCGGCGACAGATCGCGCGCGCCCCTGAGGGCGGCGAAGGCGTTCGGGTCCGCCGGGCGCTCGGAGACGGGCTGGGCCGCGAGCGCCGCGCACTCCTCCTCCGCCCAGGCGAGCCGCCCTGCGCTGCGGAGCTCGTCCTCGAGCCGACGCTTCAGCTCGACCAGGTGGAACACGTCGGCGGCGGCATAGTGGAGCTGGGCCTCCGAGAGCGGGCGGGCCGACCAGTCGTCCCGTTGCCGCGACGGCGGGAGCTGGACGCCGAGATAACGCGTCAGGAGCACGTCGAGGCCGAGGGCCGGCTCACCGAGGAACCGCGCGGCCACGTAGGTGTCGAAGAGGGAGGCGAACTGGAACCCGTACCGACGCTTGAGCTGGACCAGGTCGTTGTCGCCCGCATGGAGCACGGTCGTGATCCCGGGCTCGGCGAAGATGGGGACCAGCGCCGAGAGGTCGTCGAGGGCGAGCGGGTCCACGAGCCAGACCTCGCCCCCGGGAACCGCGAGCTGGACGAGCGAGAGCCGCTCCGGATAGTGGTGGAGGCTGTCCCCTTCCGTGTCGAGGGCCACCTCGACTGCCGCGGCGAGCCGCTCCGCGGCACGGCCGAGGTCGTCGGGCGTCCGAACCCAGCGCGACGGGATCGTGGCTAGGATTTTCGCGCGCGGATCGCCTGCTCCATCCGCTCGAATCGGCGACGCAGGGGTTCGAGCCCCTCGTCGTGGGTGATCACGTACAGCTCGTTCGCCCGGATGGCGCCGAGCACCATCTCGGCGACGGCTTCCGGCGCCAGGTAGCGGCCCATCAGCTCAGGGGGCTCGGCCTTGCCGGGCGTCTCGTTCCGGAGGGCCGCGGGACGGTTGCGGTCGCTCTGTTCGATGCGGGTGGTGACGCCCATCGGGCAGAGGACGGAGACACCGATGTTGTAGGGCTTGAGGTCCTTCGCGAGCGTCTCGGACAGGCCGACGACGGCGTACTTTGCCGTGTTGTAGACGCCGAGCCCCTTGGAGGCGATGAGCCCGGCCATGGAGGCGGTGTTGACGACGTGGCCGGGCTCGCGCTGGGCGATCATGCGCGGCAGGAAGGCCTCGAGGCCGTGGATGACGCCCCAGAGGTTCACGCCGAGCACCCACTGCCAGTCGCGGTGGGTCATGGTCTCGAGGCCGCCCCAGACCCCGACGCCCGCGTTGTTGCAGAGGACGTGCACGCGACCGAAGGCCCCGAAGGCGCGGTCGGCGAGGGCCTGGACCGCGCCGAGGTCACTGACGTCGGTACGGACGGCCAGCGCCTCACCGCCACGCGCGCGGATCGCGGCGACGGCGTCATCCATGCCCGGCTCGTCGAGGTCGGCGACGACGATCTTCGCCCCTTCCCGCGCGAAGACCTCGGCGAGGGCGCGGCCGATTCCGCTCGCCCCGCCCGTCACGACGCCGACCTTTCCTCTGAGCGAATCCACGGTCACGGTTCAGCGTATCCGCCCGCGCCGCTCCGGTCAACGCGGCGTGATAGGATGCCCCGGCACTTCCAGGAGGAATCCGATGGCGAGAGAGATCGCGATCGTCCATCACGCCGACCGGCGCACGGACGTGATGATGCCGTACGCGCCCGGGATCGTCGTCCGCCGGGGCCACCTCGTCTTCCTCTCGGGCGTGACCGCCGCCGCCGTCTACCACAGCCACCCGCACCGCGAGGAGGAGTTCGACCTCCCCGCGACGATGGAGGCGCAGGCGGTGCTCGCGATGGAGAACCTCACGAAGACGCTCGAGGCCGCCGGCTGCACCCTGGCGGATCTCGTCTCCGCCACGCGCTACCTCACCGACGTCGACGAGCAGGACGACCTGAACCGCGTGTGGGCCCGGTACCTCGGGGGCCACCTGCCCACCACGACGACCGTGGAGGTCTCACGCCTGGCGACGCATCCGCGGTGCAAGCTCGAGATCAGCGCGATCGCGGTCACGGACACCGAGCCTCCGCCCCGGGGTCCCCGTCGATGAAGAGTGCGCTCGAGGGACGGAGCCACACCGCGCCTGTCTCAGGCCACCTGCGGACACCCGCGGCCTCGCGGACCCCGCTACAATGACTGCGACCCTCGGCTTCGTCGGGCTCGGCGTGATGGGCGGCCGCATGGCGAAGCGGCTCCTCGACGCCGGCTACGCGGTCGTCGGCTACAACCGGACGCGCGAGAAGGCCCGCTGGCTCGCGCAGGCGGGCCTGCGGCTGGCGGGCTCGCCGCGCGAGGTCGCGGAGGCCGCCGAGGCGGTGTTCGTGATGGTGACCGACGGGGCGGCCCTCGATGCGGTGGCCCGCGGCCCGGAGGGCATCCTCGCCGGGTTGCGCCGGGGCGCGCTCGTGATCGAGATGAGCACCGTGAGCCCGGCGGCGGTCCGCGCCCTCGGCGCCGAGGTGGCGGCCCGCGGCGGAGCGCTGCTCGACGCGCCGGTCTCGGGCTCCTCGGTGACGATCGAGGCCGGACAGCTCTCGTTCCTGGTCGGCGGCGAGGCCGCGGCGCTCGAGCGCGCGCGCCCCTGGCTCCTGGCGATCGGCCCGACGATCACCCACGTCGGCGAGGTCGGGCTCGCCAAGACGATGAAGATCGCCATCAACCAGGGCCTGGCCGTGCAGATGCTGGCGTTCTCGGAGTCGGTCCTGCTCGCCGAGAAGGCGGGGATCCCGCGCGAGCGCGCCGTGGAGGCGGTCCTCCGCAGCGTCGTCGCCTCGCCGATGGTGAAGTACCGCGGGCCCTTCGTCCTCGGGATGCCGGCCGAGGCGTTGTTCGACGTGGGGATGATGCAGAAGGATCTCGGGCTCGCGCTCGAGCTGGGCCGGACCACGGGGGTGCCGCTGGCGAGCGTCGCGCTCGTGAACGAGATGCTGAGCGCCGCGCGCGGCCTCGGCCTGGCCGCGCACGACTTCGCCGTCGTCTTCGACGTCCTCGCCCGGCTCGCCGGGCTCCCGCCCAGCCAGAAGCGCTGAGGCGGCCGGTCAGCCGTTCAGCAGCTTGGGGATCAGCTTGACGATCTCGTCCCAGAGGTTAGCGTACATAGCCCCCTCCGCAGGCTGAATCTCATTCTCGCAGGGTGAGCGTGGCCCGGCCAGAGGCCGTATCGACGGTCAGGGTGAACGCCTCCAGCACATCGCGCCCGAGCAGGCCGTCCACCGGCTCGGCGCGCCCCTCGACCGGGAGCGTGTGGACGATGACCGCGAGCGGCCCGATGCGCGCGCCGGCGACGTCGAGCAAGGGCACGGTCACGAGGGTCGCCGTCGTCGTCCCCGTGGCCCCGACGATCCGGATCGGCCGCCCGTCCTGCCCGCCGAACCCCGCGCGCTCGATCGCGGCGGGCGAGATCACGGTGCGCTCGGCCCCGGTATCGACGATGAGCGTCAGCGGCACGCCGTTGAGCCTGACGCCGACCGTGATGGGCGCCCGAGGGTTGAAGGCGATCGTCGCCGCCTCGGGGGCGGACCCCGCCGGCGCCGACCGCGCCTGGGGGTGGGTGAGTCGGCGCGCGGCGTCGCGATGCGCCGGCGGGATCGAGTTCAGATCCGCCGTGTAGTGGACGGTCCCCTCGGCATCCGTCCACTGATAGAGCTGCGCCGCCGCCGGCGCGGCGGCGAGACAGCCCGCGAGCACGAGGAGCGCGAGTACGCGGGAAATCGTGGCTCGTCAGTCCTCCACCGGCATCGTCACCGGTTCCCCGGCGCCATAGAAATAGGTACCGCGCCCGGCGGCGGCGCCCACGACGGCGATATCGAAACAGGCCGGGTCTTCGACCACCGGCACCGGCAGGTCGGGGTGATCGGTCATCCACCCGAGCTCCGGGTGCGCGATCTGCATCGCCTTCGGCTCCTTGTTGAGCATCATCGTCTTGAAGGGCAGCCGCGCGGCGCGGTAGAGCCCTTCCTGGATCTCCCGCCGGCCCCAGCCGGCCTTGGCGAAGATCTGGGCGTGCTCGGGGCAGATGAAGAGCGTGTTGTGCTCCTTTTCCTCGGTCTTCGACCGCGGGTCCACGCGGCGGCCGATGAGCCAGAGCCCGGTCCCGACCTGGGCCACGTTCGTGGCGGCGGTCGCGAAGACCTGGATCAGGTCCTCCGGCGTGGTCGAGCGGAAGTCGTGCAGCTCGCAGATCCCGTAGACGAAGTGCACGGTGACCGTGCTCGCGGCCTTGGCGAACCCGCGCGTCACGTGGTACGGCTCCCACGGGCTCTCCGCCTCGTTCTCCGCACAGCAGCAGGCGTACTTGAGCGGCGAGCCGATCGTGTCCATGTCCGACACGCCGACGTAGGTGTGGCCGACGTTCATCATGCTGAGCCTGAGCGCCCGGCCGAGCACGGTGTTCGACGCCGACGGGGCGCCCGGGCCGAGCGCGCACATGCCGGAGTTCACGTTGGCGACGCGCCCCTTGGGCCCGTTCACGAGCACGAGCGGGGCGTGAGGGCCGGTGGACATGGCCTTGTTGCGGATATACATCTTCGGCTCGGCGAGACACCGCACGGCGGCGACCAGGAGCGGCAGGTGCTCGGGCCCGCAGCCTGCCATGACGGCGTTGATCGCGAGCTTCTCCACGGTGGCGATGCCGAACCCGGGCTCGAGCGTCGCGATGATGTCACCGGGGCTCCGCTTCGTCCCGCGGAGCATCGCCTCCACGGCGCGGTCGGTCGGCGCGACCAGCGGGAGCCCGTCGGACCAGCCGCGCGTGAGGAAGTCGGCCTGCATCCGTCCCCAGGCGTCGAGGAGGTCCTGCCCCTCGAAGACCATCCGCTCCTCGAGTGCGGGCCGCTCGACCGCCTTCGGCGGCTCGACCGTCTTCGTCAGCCCCGCCAGGATCTGGTCGAACGCCGCCCCGGCCATCCGGTGGATGTCCTCGGGTTTCTGGTTGGTGAAGGGCAGCGGCACGACGGCGAGCGGCAGGCCGGCCAGGCCGAAGCTCGCGGCGCTGCGCTCCGCGTCGTGGACGAACGTCTGTGCGGTGAAGAGGACGGTCGGAATCCCCCGCCGCTCCAGCTCGACCATGTCGTGGGCACCCCACGACGTGCACGACCCTCAATCAGCGGTCGTGCCGACCACCGCGTCCACCTCCGACGCGATGCGGTCGGCGTCCTCCGCCGTGCAATGGCGCATGAGCCAGCCGACCGAGCCCGTGTAGCGCCTGAATTTCGCCTTCGGGAACCTGGCGCGCAGCAGCTCTTCCGTCTTGTCGAGCGCGGCGTCGCCGCCGGCCTTGATGTTCCAGTAGAGGCCGATCGTGGTAGCGTCGATCGCCTGCAAGCGCGCCGCCGGCTTCACCGAGTACTCGACCGTCTTCGCCACGGGGTTCAGGATCTCCAGTCGTGCCATGGAACCGCCCTCCTGACCGGATTCTTACAGGATGACCTTCTTCGCGCGGAGCCCGGCGATCTCCTCGGATGAGTAGCCCCACTCGGCGAGCACCTCGTCGGTGTGCTGGCCCTGGAGCGGAGCCGGGGAGCGGACGCCGGGGCGCATCCGCGAGAACTTCACCGGCGTGCCGACCACGGGGATCTCGCCGAGCCTCGGATGGACGACACGCTCGATCATCTGGCGCGCCGCGGTTTGGGGATCGTTCATCACCTGGTCCACGGTATTCACCGGCGTCGCGGGCACGCCGGCCTCGTCCAGGAGCTTCAGCAGCGGCTCGCGGTCGTACCCGGCGATCGCCCGCTCCAGCTCCGCCTCCAGCTCCTTGCGGTGCTTGACGCGCTCGATGTTGACGGCGAAACGCGGATCGGTGGCCATCCAGTCGAGCCTGAGGGCGTGCACCAGGCGCTGCCAGAAGCGGTCGTTGGCGCCAGCGATGAAGATCCACTGGCCGTCGCGGCAGCGGAAGTTGCGGTACGGCGACAGGGACGGGTGCGAGGACCCCAGCGGCTTCGGCACGGCGCCGGTAAGCAGGAAGCCTTCCGCGTGGTAGTTCAGGAGCGCCACGGCGGTTTCGAGCAGCGAGCCGTCAACGCGCTGCCCGAGCCCGGTGCGCTCGCGGTGCAGGAGCGCGTTCACGACGCCGAACGCGCAGATGATGCCGGTCGTGAGGTCGAGAAAGGAGACGCCGCAGCGCCCGGGCGGGCCGTCGGGCTCGCCCGTGATGGACATGATCCCGCTGAACGCCTGCATGAGCGCCTCGTACCCGGCGCCGTCCTTGCGCGGCCCCGTCCGGCCGAAGGCCGAGATCGAGCAATAGACGAGCCGCGGGTTGAGGGCCGCGAGCGTCTCGTAGCCGAGACCGAAGGACTCCATCGTCCCCGTGCGGAAGTTCTCGATGAGCACGTCGGCCTGGGCGACGAGCTTCTTTAGGATTCCCACGCCCTCGGCGGTCTTGAGGTCGAGCGTGATGTCGCGCTTGTTGCGGTTGATGACGAGGTAGGCCGCGGCCTCGCCGTCCTTGTGGGGCGGCCAGGTGCGCGACTCGTCCCCGGTGCCGGTGTCCTCGACCTTGATGACGTCGGCGCCCATGTCGGCCAGCAGCATGCCGCAGAAGGGCCCCGCGAGGACCCGGGAGAGATCGAGGACGCGGATGCCGTCGAGCGAGAGCGAGGTCTGGATCATGGGCCAAGAGTAACCGAAACTACCCGATCCAGACCACCTCCAGTCCAAGCGCCTCCGCCACCTCGTGCTGCCGGGCGTCAGCGGTCACAAACGCCAGGCGTCGCTGGAGCGCTTCGCCGAGCAGCACTGCGGACGCGAGGTGCAGCGCGTCGAGAGTCCTGAGCGGGACCTGCCTGATGATGCTTTCTGCGCGCTCCAGCACCTCGGCGCTTACCTCGAGGAGCTCCCAGTGTTCCCGGTCACGCCGGAACAACGTGAGCAGGCTGTTGAACTGCGCCTCCGACACCTCGCCGGCCGAGCGCCGCCGCCTCAGCGCCGAAGTGACCTCGACCGACGCCACCGCGGACGCCGCGGGCCGACGGCGCTGGAGCCACCGGACGGCACGGGGGGAGCCCGACTCGTGGAGGTAGCGCTTCACGAGCACGCTGCTGTCGAAGTACGCGAGCGGGGCCATCAGCGCGCGTCCCGGTCCTCCCGGATCGTCGCCGACAGCGGCTTGCCCCTGATCCGCACTCGTCGAACCGGCGGCATCGGGCCGCGCCTGGTGGCCCGGCGCAGCAGCCCAACCGCTTCGAGCCGTCGGAGCACCGCTTCCTCACCCGAGGCATTGAGCGGAGAAATCACGGCGATCGGTCGGCCCCGCTCCGTGAGGACGACTTCCTTGCCGGCCTTGACGGCCCGGATTGCCTTGGAGAAGTGCTGGTTCGCCTCGCGCAGCCCCATCTGCATCGCCCGCACCTCCAATGTAGTGACGTTTTTACGTTGAAGGACCCGGGCGGCCTTGTCAATGTCTCTCTTTGCGCACGCCTGAGCAGCGCACCGGCACGGTCACCGCCTCGGCAGTGTCTCGATCTTTGATCATTGGCAGCCGGCGCGTCCGGTGTTTCCCTCCAGGCGGGAGGCGCCCTTCCCACCCGCCACAACAGGAACCCCGGCCGGGCGGGTTCCTTACGGCTCCTTCGCCCTCGCGCTACTATGTCTGGCATGAGCGGGCTTCGCGACGCGCTCGCCAAGCGCATCCTCGTCCTCGACGGGGCCATGGGGACCATGCTCCAGGCCGCCGGCCTCACGGCGGAGGACTTCGGGGGCGCCCAGTACGAAGGCTGCAACGAGCACCTGAACCTCGCGCGCCCCGACGTGATCCGCTCGGTCCACGCCGCCTACTTCGACGCCGGCGCCGACATCGTCTCGACCAACACCTTCGGCTGCGCCCCCTACGTGCTGGGCGAGTACGGCCTGGCTGAGCGCGCGTACGAGATCGCGCTGGCGGGCGCGCGCCTGGCGCGCGAGGTCGCGGGGACGCGCTTCGTCGTCGGCTCGATGGGCCCGGGGACCCGCACGATCACCGTCACCCGGAACGTCACCTTCGACGAGGTCCTCGGCGGCTACGAGATCCAGGCGCGGGCCCTCATCGCCGGCGGCGTGGACGCGCTCCTCCTCGAGACCCAGCAGGACACGCTGAACGTGAAGGCGGCGGCGATCGGCGTCCGCCGCGCCATGCAGGCGGCGGGGGTCGCCCTGCCGCTCTGGGTCAGCGGCACGGTCGAGCCGATGGGCACGATGCTCGCGGGCCAGGGCGTGGAGGCGCTCTACGTCGCCCTCGAGCACCTCGATCTCTTCGCGATCGGCCTCAACTGCGCGACAGGTCCCGAGTTCATGACCGACCATCTCCGGTCGCTCGCCCGGATGTCCACGCGCTTCGTGAGCGCCTACCCGAACGCGGGCCTGCCCGACGAGCGGGGCCAGTACGCGGAGACGCCGGAGAGCCTCGCCTTCAAGGTCCGGCGCTTCGTGGACGAGGGCTGGGTGAACATCGTCGGCGGCTGCTGCGGGACCACCCCCGCCCACATCCGCGCGCTCGCGACGATGGTGGCCGGGCGCCCGCCGCGCGTCCCCGCGACCCAGGAGGCGCAGGCCGTCAGCGGCATCGAGGTCCTCTACCCCGGCGACGAGAACCGCCCCCTCTTCGTGGGCGAGCGCACGAACGTCATCGGCTCCCGGCGCTTCAAGGAGCTGATCGTCGCCGACCGGTTCGAGGAGGCGGCCGAGGTCGGCCGCGCCCAGGTGCGGGCGAGCGCCCAGGTTCTCGACGTCTGCCTCGCCAACCCGGACCGCGACGAGGCGGCGGACACGGACCGGTTCATGGCGCAGCTCACCCGCAAGGTGAAGGTTCCGCTGATGATCGACTCCACGGACGCGCGGGTGATCGAGCTGGCGCTCCGCCACTGCCAGGGCAAGGCGCTCGTCAACTCGATCAACCTCGAGGACGGCGAGGAGCGGTTCGAGAAGGTCGTCCCGCTCCTCAGGACCTACGGCGGCGCGGTGGTGGTCGGCTGCATCGACGAGGACAAGCAGCAGGGCATGGCGGTCACACGCCAGCGCAAGCTCGCGATCGCCGAGCGGA
>JACPCG010000155.1 GCA_016179925.1 Candidatus Rokuibacteriota bacterium
TCCGGCTACCAGCGGCCGCCGCGGGAGCCGCCGCGTCCGCCGCCGCCCCCGAAGCCGCCGCGGCCGCCGCCGCCCGGCCGCCCGCCACCCCCGGTGCCCGGGGCTTTGGCTTTCTCGACCTGGATGGTCCGGCCGTCGAGGGAGGTGCCGTTCAGTTTGCTGATGGCCTGCTCGGCTTCCTCGGGCGTGGCCATCTCGACGAACCCGAAGCCGCGCGACCGGCCGGTGTCCCGGTCCGTCACGACGCTCGCGGATTCGACCGTGCCGCAGGCCGCGAAGGTCTCGCGCAGGCGCTCGTTGGAGGTGGAGAAGGAGAGGCCGCCGACGAAGAGTTTGACCGCCATGGGGAGGGCTCCTTAGTACCTTCCGAACCTGTGCGCGACCCTGAACTCGGAAGGAGATCGGGGACGCGGCCTGACGGGGAGGCGGGTTCCCGGCGAACCGACGACCGCACCAGACGTTCCGAGTATACACTAGTCGGCGTGACGAGCGCCGTGGTCTCGAGCAAGCAGAAGCGGTGGCACGCGATCTTCCGGCTGCTGGAGCGCGACGAGCGGGTCTTCGCGGTCCTGCTGGCCGTCGTCATGGTCGGCGGTCTCGCCACCCTCGGCCTCGTCCCACTGCGGCCACGCCACCGGATCGACCTCTACTGGCTCGTGTTCTGGTTCGCGGCCTACAAGGTGGGGATCTTCGCCCTGGTGACCGTGAACCCGCGGGCGACGCGCGCGATTTTCGTGGGGGCGCTCGCGATCGACCTCCTGCTGGTCTTCGTGCTCCTCTCGCTGACGGGCGGCGCCGAAAGCCTCTTCTACCTTTTGTTTTTCCCCCTGGTGGCGGTCAACGCCTACTACTTCGGCCCGTGGGTGGGCATCGGCGCCGCCGTGCTCGCTGGGGCCCTCTACGCGCTCTCGGCGGCGCTCGTGCCGCCCTGGGTGGGCTGGACGCCCCCCCTCATCCTCGCGGCGCTCTTCGGGCTCCCCGCGGTGACGCTCGGCCTCGTCGCCGAGCGCGAGCGCCGGGCGCGCAACGAGGTGGAGCGCCTGAACGTGGAGCTCACGGGCACGCTCTCGCGCCTGCAGACCACCCAGCAGGAGCTGCTCATCGCCGAGCGGATGGCGACGGTCGGGCGCCTCAGCCTCAAGGTCGCCCACGAGGTGCGGAACCCGATCAGCGCGATCGAGCTGAACGCCGAGATGCTGGACGATATCGTGCGCGGCCGACCGGGGGAGGACATGGACGAGGCCGCGGGGCTCGTCACGGCGATCCGCGACCAGGTCAACGCGCTCGACGCGCTGACCGAGGAGTATCTGGTGTGGGCCCGGTTTCCGCGGCCGAACTTCGAGGAGGAATCGGTGAACCAGCTCGTCCAGGAGCTCACCGACTTCGTCCGCCCGGTCGCGAGGCGCCAGGGGGTGGCGGTCCGTGTCCAGATCGATCCGAGCGTGCCGATGATGGAGATCGACCGGACACTCCTCCGCCAGGCGATCCTCAACCTCGTCAAGAACGGGTTCGAGGCGCTGTCGAGCGGCGGCGAGATCACGATCGCGAGCCACTTCGACGGCGAGGCGGTCGACATCTCCGTGTCGGACACGGGCACGGGCATCCCCGAGGACGTGGCGCCGCGGCTGTTCGAGCAGTTCTTCACCACCAAGCCCCAGGGCACGGGCCTCGGTCTCTCGATCGCGCGCCAGATCGCGGAGGAGCACGGCGGCGAGATCAAGTGGGCGAACCGGCCGGGGCGGGGCGCGACCTTCACCATCCGGCTGCCCATCAAGAGGACGGCGAATGTCTGACGAGACCGCGACCCTACTGATTGCCGACGACGACCCGGGGCTGCGTGAGAGCCTCGAGCGGACGCTGACGCGCGAAGGCTACAAGGTCGTCCTCGCCTCCAACGGCAACGCCGCCCTCGAGCGCCTGCAGGGCGGCGGGATCGATCTCGTGCTCACCGACCTCAAGATGCCGGGGCTCACGGGCATCGAGGTGCTGCGCGCCGCCAAGGCGATCGCCCCTGACGTGGACGTGATCCTCCTGTGAGCTGATCCAGCAGAACCGCGCGCTCCAGCAGCGCCTCGACGACCTCCTGCAGCACGGCGCCGTCATCGGCTCGAGCCGCGCCTTCCGCCGCATGATGACGCTCGTCGAGCAGGTGGCCGACAGCTCGGCCACGGTGCTGATCCAGGGCGAGAGCGGCGCAGGCAAGGAGCTGGTGGCGCGCGCGATCCACGCGCAGTCGGCGCGGAGCCGGGGGCCGTTCGTGGCGGTGAACTGCGCGGCGCTGCCGGAGACGCTGCTCGAGTCGGAGCTCTTCGGCTACGAGAAGGGCGCGTTCACGGGCGCGGCGGGGCGCAAGGAGGGCCGCTTCGAGCTCGCCGACGGGGGCACGCTCTTCCTCGACGAGGTCGGCGACCTCTCGGCGGTGACCCAGCCCAAGATCCTGCGCGTCCTTCAGGAGGGCGAGTTCGAGCGGGTCGGCGGCACGAAGACGATCCGCGTGGACGTCCGGATCGTCGCGGCGACGAACCAGGACCTCGCCCAGATGGTCAGGGAGAAGCGCTTCCGCGAGGACCTCTTCTACCGGCTCAATGTGATCACGCTCAACGTGCCGCCGCTCCGTGAGCGGCGCGAGGACGTCCGCGTTCTCGCCCAGCACTTCCTCCGCGTCTACGCGGCGAAGAACAACCGCAAGCTCGAGGGCCTCACCGACGAGGCGGTCCGGCGGCTGGAGGCGTACGCGTGGCCCGGCAACGTGCGCGAGCTCGAGAACGTGATCGAGCGCGGCGTCGTGCTCGCGCGCGGCGCGCTGATGGACGTGAGCGAGCTGCCCGAGGAGGTCGCCGGCGCGACGCCGCTGCCGGAGGGTGTGCTCTCCGTCCGCATCGGCACGCCGCTCGCCGAGGTCGAGGCGCGGCTCCTCGAGGAGACGCTGCGGGTCACGAAGGGCAACAAGACGCTCACCGCGAAGCTGCTCGGCATCGACCCGCGCACCGTCTCGCGCAAGCTCGAGCGCCAGGAGGAGAGCGGCGAAGGCGTCGTCGACGATTCCTCCTCAGGGTAGCGCGTGCCACGGCAGCTGGAAGATCCCGGTGCCGTAGAGAACGATCGTCTCCTTCGTCTCGGGGCTGAAGCGCTCGCTCGCCAGGTCGTGCGGCACGTGGCCGCTCGCGTACTTGACCACGAGGTCGAAATGAAAGGGCTCGTCGACCTGGTGGAAGGGCGGGAACGCCGCGCTGAACACGAGCACGCGGAGCGCGCCGGCGGCGCAGAGGACCGCGACGACAACACGCTCGTGCCGCTCAAGCCAGGACGGCATCGGTCGCGCACAATTCTAAGGCCTCCGCCGCCTGCCGCGTGACGAGATTCCAGGGTATCCTGCTGCCGTGAAGGCGCTCCTGCTCACGCGCGAGTACCCGCCGCACATCTACGGCGGCGCCGGCGTGGTCGTGGACCAGCTCTCCCGCGCGCTCGGCCGGCGGATGGCCGTCGAGGTCCGCTGCTTCGGCGAGCGTGAGCCCGGCGCCTCCGTGGACGGCGTCCAGGTGCGGGGGTACACGCCCTGGGAACGCCTGAGTCCCGGGACGGACGGGCCGAAGTTTGCACCCGCGCTCGAGACGCTCTCGATCGGGCTGGCGATGGCGCGCGACCCGGTGGACGCCGACGTCGTCCACGCGCACACGTGGTACGCCGACATGGCGGGCCTCTGGATCCGGACGGTCCACCGGATCCCGCTGCTCGTCACGCTGCACAGCATGGAGCCGCTCCGCCCGTGGAAGGCCGACCAGCTCGGCAGCGGCTACCTCCTGTCGAGCTGGATCGAGAAGACGGCGGTCGAGGCCGCGGACCGCGTCATCGCGGTGTCGGCCGGGATGCGCGAGGACATCCTCGGCCACTTCGACGCCGACCCGGCGAAGGTCGTCGTGATCCACAACGGGATCGATCCCGACCGCTTCAGGCGCACCGACCGGCGCGCCGCGCTCGACCGCCTGGGCGTGCGGCAGCCGTATGTGCTCTTCGTCGGCCGCATCACCGACCAGAAGGGGATCTTCCACCTCCTCGAGGCGGCCAAGAGCCTGCCGGCCGGCGTGCAGGTGGTCCTCTGCGCCTCCGCGCCCGACACGCCGGGGATCGAGGCGCGGCTCTCGCGCGCCGTGCCCGCGCACCCGAACGTCCTCTGGATCGACGAGATGGTGCCGGTCGAGGTCGTGACCGAGCTCTACAGTCACGCCGCCGTTTTCGCGTGCCCGTCCGTCTACGAGCCGTTCGGGCTGATCAATCTCGAGGCGATGGCGTGCGAGACCCCGGTCGTCGCCTCCGCCGTCGGGGGGATCGTCGAGGTGGTCGAGGACGGCAAGACCGGGTTCCTGGTCCCGCCGGCCCGCCCCGACGCGCTCGCCGCGGCGCTCGCCCGCGTCCTCGAGAATCCCTCGCTCGGCCGGACCATGGGGCAGGCGGGACGGCGGCGCGTCGAGGCGCAGTTCAGCTGGGCGAGCGTCGCAGAGCGCACCGAGCAGGTCTACGCGGAGGCGATCGCTGGGTTCAAGCGCTCGTCGGACGGCGCCTAGCCGACGCCGAGCCCGGGCTATTCATGATCGCCGCACGGGGACCGTTCACGAATGATCCGGGCTAGCGCCGTGCCCGGCGCCCCGCTGTCCGACGTCCGCGGCTTCGTCTTCGACCTGGACGGCTGCGTCTGGAACGGCAGCGTCCTGAACCCCGGCGCGGGGGAGACGCTCGCAGCGCTCCATCGCGCGGGGCGCGGGCTCGCCTTTCTCACCAACAACTCCCGCGCGACCGGCGCCGACATCCGCGGGCGCCTGCACGCCCTCGGCGTCACCGTCGCGGAGCACGTGCTCACGCCGCTCGAGATCATCGGCGAGGTGATCGGCCGGCGCTGGGGGCGCTCGCGCGTCCTCGTCGTCGGCGCGGCGGAGCTGGCGGACGTCATCGCGCGCGCCGGCCACGAAATCGTGTCCGTGAAGGACTACCGCCGCGCGACCGTCGTCGCCGTCGGCAACGACTTCGACCTGACCTACGAGCGGCTCACGGCGGCGTCGCGCGCCGCGGCGGCGGGCGCGCCGCTCGTGACCCCCAACCTGGATCCGCGCCTGCCGCTCGAGGGCGGCGAGTTCCTCCCCGGCTGCGGCGCGATCGTCGAAGCGGTCGCCGTCGCGGCGGGCGTCAGGCCGATCGTCGTCGGCAAGCCCGAGCCCCCGCTCTTCCGTCTCGCGCTCGAGCGTCTGGGTGTCGAGCCCGGCGCCGCCGCGATGGTGGGCGACAGCGTTCCCTCGGACATCGGCGGCGGGCGCGCCGTCGGCATGCGCACCGTCCTCTACGCGCCTCACGGCCCCTCGGCAGCCGACGCGGATCTCGTCGTCCGCTCCTTCGCCGAGCTCGCGGCGGCGGCCGGCATCGGCTAGGCGCACGTCGGAGTCACTGAGAGCACGAGGAGCGCCCCGGGTGTCCCGGGGCGCTTCCGAGCGTTGGGGAGTGTGGGGGGCCATCCCCCACGTGGGTGGTCGGCCGCGTGATACGCTAGGAACGCGTCGGAGTCACCGCGGTTCGAGCGCCGGCTCCGCCGGCGCAACCTGTCTGGGGGAGGTTTCGAAGGGGGCCGTCGAGGCCCCCTCCGACGAAGCTAGCGCCATGTTCGACATCGGCCTGCAGGAAATGCTCGTCATCGGGGTCATCGCCCTGCTCGTCTTCGGTCCCGGAAAGCTCCCCGAGCTCGGCCGCAGGGTCGGCCGCGCGATGCGCGAGTTCAGGCGCGCCAGCGACGAGTTCCGCCAGACCGTCGAGACCAATCTGCAGATCAACGAGCCCGACCCGATCATCCAGCCGCCGGTCGCCCCGGCGGCCGACACGCCTGCGGCGGAGCCGGGCTCGGCCCTCGCCTCCGAGGCCGAAGGGACGGCCGCGTTCGAGACGCCCCTCGCCGTCGCCACCGAGCCCGCGGAGCCCTTCTGCGCCCAGCGCGGCGCACGCCTCTTCCACCGGAGCGATTGCGCCTGGGTCGCCCGCATTCCGGAGGGGGAGCGGGCCTGGTTCAAGCACGTCGCGGACGCCAAGGACCAGGGGTTTCTCCCCTGCCCGGCGTGCGAGCCCTGGGAAGCCTCCTGACCCCTCTTTTTTGGTTGACTGACTCAACACCCGTTGAGTATTCTTGCTGCCAGGGAGGCCGCCATGCGTGAGTTGACGGGCAAGCAGCGGGAAGTGCTGGGCTTCATGCGGAGTTTCCAGGCGCGACACGGGGTGCCGCCCACGGTTCGCGAGATCGCCGAACGGTTCAGGGTCACGCCCCGCGCCGCGTTCGATCACCTGCGGGCGCTCGAGCGCAAAGGGGCGCTCCAGCGGCGGCCGAGCGCTGGCCGGATCTCGCGTGCGCTCACCCTCGTCGAGCCCGTGGAACCGCGGGTGTATCGGCCCGTGCCGATTCTCGGCCGCATCGCGGCCGGCGCGCCCATCCTTGCCGAGGAGAACAGGGAAGGGGAGCTGCCCATCGCGCCCACCGCGCTGGCCGATCGCGGGGAAGACGTGTTCGCCCTCAGGGTCCGCGGGCAGAGCATGATCGACGCCCACATCTGCGACGGCGATCTCGTCCTCGTCCGGCGCCAGGAGAGCGCCCAGCCCAACGACATCGTCGTCGTCATGCTCGGGTCCGAGGCCGGCGGCGATGCCGAGGCGACCGTCAAGCGCTACCTGCGCGACGGCCAGCGCGTCGTGCTCAAGCCCGAGAACCCGGCGATGAAACCCATCGTCGTCGAGCCCGGCGGGCGCGAGGTCAAGATTCTCGGCAAGGTCATCGGACTGCTTCGTGGGTTCTAGGGAGCGGGAGGTCGTCATGAGTTCGCACGCGGTCACGTACGCGCTGCTTCACCGCCGCAGCTCGCGCGCCTTTTTTTTGGCACGTCCCACTCAACACGTGGAGAGCTTCCGGGTGGCCCGCGAGGTCGTGCGGGCCCTCGCGGCGCTCGGCGCGCTCATCGGCTGGGGCGGCGTCTGTTTTCTTCTCGGGGGATGACGGCGGCGCCGGCGCGCTCGTACACCTGCGCTTCGATGAAGAGGTCGAGCAGCACGTTGTCGATGCGGCCGGCGCGGCGCTCCTCGTTCAGGATGTCGAGCGCGGTCTGCACGGGGACGGCGCGCTTGTAGGGCCGGTCGGCGGCCGTGAGCGCGTCGTAGATGTCGGCGATCGTCATCATCTTCGACTGCAGGGGAATGTCGTCGCTCCTGATCCCGGAGGGATAGCCGGTGCCGTCGAGCTTCTCGTGGTGCGAGCGGGCGATCTCGGGGACCCGGCGGAACTCCTTCGTCCACGGGATCTGGGCGAGGAACTGGTAGGTGTGGACGACGTGGGACTGGATCTGCTTCATCTCCTCGGGCGTGAGGCTGCCCCTGGGGATGGCGAGGATCGCGGCCTCCTCCGGCGTGATGATGCTGTGGCGGTTGCCCAGGTGGTCCTCGAAGCCCCGGACCGCGAGCCGCTCGATCTCTTCGACGACGTCCCTCGGCAGGAGCGCCGGCTCGTTCGCCATCACGATGCGGTTGACGCTGTCGTCGAGCTCCGCGAGGTACGCTGCGAGCTCGGCGTCGTACGCGGCCGCCTGCTCCTGGTACCGTCGCCGGCCCTTCTCGAGGAGGTACTCGATCTTCCTCCCGGCGTAGCGCAGCTCGAGCCCGCGCTTGACGAGCTCCACGCGCTGGCGGATTCGGTCGAGCTCGCTGGGATAGAACTTCTTGGCCTTGACGAGGACCTGCTCGCGCACGCCGACCTTGCCGAAGTCGTGAAGGAGCGCGGCGTAGCGGAGCTCCATCATCTCGTCGGTGGAAAACCGCGTCCCGCCGTACGGGCCCGTCGAGACGCGGTCCACGACGCTCGCGAGCCCGACGGTGAGGTTCGCGACGCGGAACGAGTGTCCCGACGTGGTCGGGTCGCGCGACTCGATTGCCGTGACCGCGGCCTTCACGAACCCCTCGAAGAGCTGGCGGATCGACTCGTAGAGCCGGCTGTTCGCGACCGCCACGGCGGCCTGCGAGGCGAGCGAGCCCGCGAGCTTCTCGTGCCGCGCGCTG
Organism: Candidatus Rokuibacteriota bacterium; assembly: GCA_016179925.1. GTDB lineage: Bacteria > Methylomirabilota > Methylomirabilia > Rokubacteriales > CSP1-6 > JACPCG01. The sequence goes on from JACPCG010000155.1 coordinate 8,071, forward strand.
AACGGCTCCACCAGCCGCTCCGCCTCCTCGACGGAGCCGAGGCGCAGCGCGAAGTCGGGCTTGCAATTGATGAGCTGCAGCGCCCCGATCGTCTCGCCCTGCGGCGTGCGCATCGGCACCACGAGCATGGACTTCGTCCGGTAGCCGACCTCCTCGTCGAAGGAGCGGTTGATCGTGAACGGCGCGCCGGGCGGCGGCGCGTACGCGTCCTCGAGGTTCAGGATCCCTCCCGTGAGCGCGACGTGCCCGACTACGCTCTCGCTGGTGAGCGGCAGCCGCGCCGAGCGGTACGTGATCTCGACGCTGTCGTTCTGGGCGAGGGCGAAGCGGAGCTGGCGGCTGCCGTCGGGCGCCTCCTCCACGAGGTAGAGCGAGCCGGCGTCGCTCCGCGTGATCTCGCGCGCCTTGGTGAGGATGGTCTCGAGGAGCTCGCGCGGGTTTCGTTCCGCGGAGAGCCGGATGCCGATCGCGTTGAGCTCGGACAGCTCGCGGTCGAGCCGCGCGACCTCGGCCGCCGCGTCGAGGTCGGCGAACGCGTTCGCGACGGCCTTCGCCAGTACGGCCCGCCCCACGCCGGCGGGCAGGAGCGCGTAGCAGTGCGCGGGTCCGGGGCCCGCGGCCGCCGGGTCCACGAGGCCGACGACGCGCACGTGCCCGCCCGCCGGCGCCGGCAAGCGCGCGTTGCCCTCGGCCAGCACGACCGCCGGGACCGCCGCGTCCTCGAGGAGGTCGGCCGAGAGCGTGCCGACGTCGTAGGCGTCGGCCAGGAGGAGCGCGGCGTCCGCCGCGGCCCGGGAGGTCGCGTCGTAGAGGACCCGGCGACGCATGAGTCGAGCCTAGAGTGGGGGCTCGGGCGAAGTCAAGAAACGCCCCCGCCGGTACAACGGAGCCGGGGAGCATCTCTCTCAGGCCACCCACGGTTCTATCCGGTCTCGCGGACCCCGTTACAACGGAGCCGGGGAGCATCTCTCTCAGGCCACCCACGGTTCTATCCGGTCTCGCGGACCCCGTTACAATGGCGCCGTGGCCGAGTTCGCGCGGCTCGTGACGCTCGCCCGGCGGCTCGAGGCGAGCCCGCTCCGGCTCGAGAAGCTCGCCCTCGTCGCCGAGTTCCTCCGCGGGCTGCCGCCCGACGATGTCCCCACCGCGGTGGCCTTCCTCACGGGGCGCGCGTTTCCCGCCTCCGACCCACGGGCGCTCGGCGTCCGCGGGCTCCCCGCGGCCGAGGGCGTCGCGGGCGGCCCCCCGCTCACGTTCGCTGCCGTCGCCGAGGCCTTCGCCGCCGTCGCCGAGGCCCGGGGATCGGGCGCCCGGCGAGCGCGGGAGGCCGAGCTGCGGCGGCTCGTCGCGCGCGCCTCCCTGGATGAGTACCAGATCCTCGGGCGGATCGTCGGCGGCGAGATGCGCACCGGCGTGTCCGACGGGCTCGTCCTCGAGGCGATCGCCCAGGCCGCGGGTGTCCCGGCGGCCGCGGCGCGCCGCGCGGCGCTCCTGCTCGGCGATCTCTCCGCGGTCGCCGTCCTGGCGCTGCGCGGCGGCGCCGAAGCGCTCGCCGCGACGGCGGCGCGGCCCGGCGTGCCGCTCCGGCCGATGCTCGCCGAGATCACCGGGGGCGTCGAGGAGGCGCTCGCCGCCCACGGCGGGCGAACGGCGCTCGAGTACAAGTACGACGGCGCGCGGATCCAGCTCCACCACGACGGCGACCGGGTCTCGCTCTGGACGCGCCGCCTCTCCGAGGTGACCCGGAGCCTGCCCGACGTCGTCGCGCTCGCGCGGGAGCTTTCGGGCGTGCCGTTCATCCTCGACGGCGAGGTGGTCGCGCTCGATCCCGCGGGCCGGCCCCTGCCGTTCCAGGAGCTGATGCGGCGCTTCCGGCGCACGCACGAGGTCGAAGCGCTCGTCGGCGAGATCCCGCTGGCGGTCCACTTCTTCGACTGCCTCATGGCCGGCGGGCGCTCGCTCATCGAGGAGCCGTACGAGCGGCGCTGGGAGGCGCTCGCCGCCCTGACCGGCGGCCGCCACCTCGCCGAGCGCCTGGTCGTCACCGACATGGACGCGGCGCGCGCCTTCTATGCGCGGGCGCTCGCGGCGGGGCACGAGGGCGTGATGGCGAAGGACCTCCGGAGCCCCTACGAGCCGGGCGGGCGCGGCAAGCGCTGGCTCAAGCTCAAGGCCGCCGCCACGGTCGACTGCGTGATCGTCGCCGCCGACCGCGGCTCGGGCCGGCGCCGCGGCTGGCTCTCCAACTATCATCTCGCGGTGCGTGACGGCGAGGGGTTCGCGGAGGTCGGCAAGACGTTCAAGGGGCTGACCGACGCCCAGTTCGCCGCGATGACCTCCCGCCTCTGGGCGCTCGCGACGGCCGACGACGGCTACACGGTCCGGGTGCGGCCGGAGGTCGTGGTCGAGGTCGCCTATAACGAGATCCAGAAGAGCCCGACCTATCCCTCGGGCGTCGCGCTCCGGTTCGCGCGCATCACGCGCATCCGTGACGACAAGGGGCCGGGCCAGGCGACCGCGCTCACGGAGCTCGCCGCGCTCTACGAGCGCCAGTTCGCGACCAAGGGGCGGGCGGTGTAGAATTCCTCTTCGTGACCGATCGCGTTTCGACCGGCCTCGCGAAGCTCGACGTGATGCTCGGCGGCGGGCTGCTGCCGGGCACGCTCACCGTCGCCTACGGCGCCACGGGGATCGGCAAGACCCACCTCGGCCTCACGTTCGCCGACCACGGCCGGAGCGCCGACGGCGCGCGCGGCATCGTCTTCGACCTGAACGGCCGCGGGGACTCGCAGCAGCACGACGAGTACGCCGCGCGGCTGTTCGCGTGGACGCTCAAGCCGTGGCGCCACACGGTCACGCCGATGAGCGACCCCTACCCGCCCGCCGGCGAGATGGAGGCGTTCTACTCGAACGCCCTGCCCTGGGTCGGGCGCGTGCGCGATTTCCAGGTCCCGACGCCCGACGGCGGGGTCGAGTTCGACTGGAACTGGAAGGCGACGTACAACCACGCCCTCTATACCGTCCGGCCGTTCGTGTACTTCCACTTCGCCGCCGGCACGCGCCGGGTCGTCGTGGACGGCGTGGAGCCCATGGACTCGCCGGCCGACTCGATCCAGTTCTTCATGTTCGATGAGCTGTACCGGAAGGCGATCCACCGCGACGCCGAGACGCTCGGCATGGAGATCTGCCTGCCGGTGTGGAAGCACCGCGCGTTCATCGACGCCCACCTCTACGACCACAGCCGCATCACGACGCTGCTCCTCGTGACGACCGAGGAGACGCGCCTGGAGGACCTCCTCGCTCGCAAGGTCGCCACCGGCGACCTCGGCGCCACCGCGAACACGATTCTCGTCCTCGGCAGCGAGCGGGTCGGCAACCGCCTCGCCCGCATGCTCTGCGTCATCAAGCACCGCGGCAGCGCCATGTCGGACGAGATCGTCGAGTACACGATCGGTCCTCGCGGGATCACGCTGGGCTGACGCGGGCCGTGGCTGCCGGACGGTTCGGCCTCGCGCGATGAGTGCCGGCGTGGTCGAGGAGAGCCCCCGCCCTGCCGCCGCGACGCGCCGACCTTGCGCAGCGTGAATGCCCGGTGGCCGTCCTCCGCCTCGACCGCCTGAGCCCGGCCGGCCTCGTGCTCTTGCGCGCGGTGGCCACGGCCGCCGCGCGGCGGGAGGCGTGGCTCGTCGGCGGCGCGGTGCGTGACGCGTTTCTCCGGCGGGCGCCGGGCGCCGACGTTGACGTGGTCCTCCCGTCGGGAGCGCTCGTGGTGGGCCGGCGCGTCGGCGAACGGACGGGCGGCGCGTTCGTTCTGCTGGATGCCGAGCGCGGCGCCGCCCGCGTCGTCGCCGGAGACGCCCGGCTGGACCTCGCCGACTTCCGCGCGCCGACGCTCGCGGGCGACCTCGCCGCGCGGGACTTCACCGTGAACGCCCTTGCCGTGCCGATCCGCGACCTGCTGGAGCGCGGCTCCGGGCCGCTCGTCGATCCCACGGGCGGGCTCGCCGACCTGAGAGCCCGGCGCCTGCGCGTGCCCGGCCCCCGCGTGCTCGGCGAGGACCCGCTGCGCGCCCTCCGCGGCGTGCGCCTCGAGGCGGCGCTCGGGCTCAGGCTCACCCCCCGGACCGCCCGCGCCATCCGGGCCGCGGCGCCGGGGCTCGCCCTCGTGGCCGCCGAACGCGTGCGGGACGAGGTCCTCGCGATCCTCGCGCTGCCGCGCGCTGCCCGGGCGCTGAGGCGGATGGACGCGCTCGGGCTCCTCGCCGTGATCCTGCCGGAGGCGGACGCGATGCGCGGGTGCGCCCAGCCTGCGCCGCACCGCTTCAACGTCCTCGAGCACTCGCTGCGGGCCGTCGAGGCCGCCGACCGGCTGCTCCCGCGCCTCCCCGCCCTCACGCCGCTCGGCGAGGAGCTGGCCGCGCACGTGGCCGGGGAGCTGGGCGGCGGGGTCGCGCGCGCCGTCGTGCTGAAGCTCGCCGCGCTGCTGCACGACGTGTCGAAGCCCGAGACGCGCCGGGTCATCGGCGGGCGGGTCCGCTTCTTCGAGCACGACCTGCTGCTGCTGGCGCTCGTGGATGCGGCCGCGCTCACGGGCGCCTCGCCGCTCGCCGTGTGGCGCCGCGCCCGCCTCATCCGCGATCTCCTGAGCGGCTGGCAGGAGCAGCACGCGGCGGCGGCGGCGCCGCCCCTGGTCCGCGGCGAGGACGTCATGCGGCACCTCAACCTCCCGCCCGGCCCGTCGGTCGGGCGGCTCCTGGCCCAGGTCCGAGAGGCCCAGGATCTGGGCCGCGTCGCCACGCGGGAGGAGGCCCTCGCGTACCTTGACTCTCTGGCGCGCGAACCCTAGAGTATCGGGAATCCATCGGACGACAATCTCCTTCTCACGAGGAGGCTCGGTATGACCGTTTGGCGAACGCTCGCGGTGCTGGCCGTCACGCTCCTCTTGCCGCTAGCGACCTCCGCCGCGCCGGCGGGCAAGGTCGTCATCGCCCAGGGCGTCGATCCCACGACGCTCGACACGATGAACCAGTCGGAGACTCCCGCCTCGAACCTCGCCATCAACATCTGGGACACGCTCTACGAGCGCGATCAGAGCCTCAAGATCACCCCGCTCCTCGCCACCGAGATGCCGAAGCTCGTGGCGCCGACGACCTGGGAGGTGAAGCTCCGCAAGGGCGTCAAGTTCCACAACGGCGAGGACTTCAACGCCGAGTCGGTGAAGTACAGCCTCGAGCGGCTCGCAGGCGGCCAGGGCAAGCTGCGCGGCGCGACCTTCTTCGCCCCGATCGACCGCGTGGAGATCGTCGATCCGTACACGGTCCGGGTCCACACCAAGAAGCCGTGGCCGACCTTCACGGTGGTCATGACGTTCAACCAAGCCTCGATGTACCCGCCGAACGCCTACAAGGACAAGGACACGACGTTCATCTCGAGGAACCCGATCGGCACCGGACCGTACAAGCTCGTCCGCTGGCAGAAGGACGAGGAGATCGTCCTCGAGGCCAACGACGCGTACTGGCGGGGCGCGCCCAAGATCAAGACGGTCGTCTTCAAGCCGATCCCCGAAGACGCCGTGCGCGTGGCGGCGCTCCAGAACGGCGAGATCGACGTGGCCGTGAACATCCCGCCGCACCTGGCCACCGTCATCGACAAGCATCCCAAGCTCTTCCTCTCGACGGCGCCGTAGATCCGCACGATCCAGCTGATGTACTACGCCCACCAGATGGACGCCCAGCACAAGCCCACGGGGCCGTACGCGGGGCCGACCGCCGACAAGCGGGTCCGCCAGGCCGTCGCCTACGCCCTCGACGTGGACGAGCTGATCAAGACCGTGCTCGACGGCAAGGGCGTGCGCGTGGCCACCATGCTCACCTCCATGCACTTCGGGTACGACCCGAAGCTCCAGCCCATCAAGCAGGACCTGGCCAGGGCCAAGAAGCTCCTGGCCGAGGCCGGGTTCCCCGGCGGGGTCGAGATCACGCTGCACGGTCCCCGCGGCCGCTACGTCCGCGACGCCGAGGTGGCCGAGGCGGTGGCCGGCCAGCTCGCCAAGGCCGGGATCAAGACCACGCTCCGGACCTACGACTTCGTGACGTACCTGAACACCATGGTGTACGTGCACAAGGCGGGGCCGGTCTGGCTGATCGGCTGGGGCACGCCGACGATGGACGCGGAAACGATCTACGGCCCGCTCTTCAAGTCGCCCGGCATCTTCGTGAACTGGCACAACGACGAGTTCAACCGCATGGTGGAAGAGGCGCAGGCTATCATGGACGAGAAGAAGCGCCTCGAGCAGTACCACCGGATCAACAGGCTCTGGGTCGAGGAGATGCCGGCCGTGCCGCTGTACCAGCAGGTCGACCTCTACGGGGTGAGCAAGCGCCTCATCTGGAAGGCGCGGGCCGACGAGCGCCTCAAGGCCTACGACATGTCCTTGAAGTAGCGCGCTCGTGGAAGACGCCTGTGTAATATAGGAGGGGCAGGGCGGCCGTAATTCAGTGGCAGAATGCCAGCTTCCCAAGCTGGACGTCGCCGGTTCGAATCCGGTCGGCCGCTCCAACTAATCAAAGGGGGTTACGGGACAAGAGCCCGTAGCCCCCTCTTCATTTGCTCCCGACCTCCTCGCCGGGGCGCAGGTCCGGGGATCGATACGCGACCATGAGCCCGCCTCGAGGCGGGCTTTGTCTTTCCCCCCGGGATGAGCGTACTGGCGTATTCAAGATTGGACATTGAATCAGAGCCAACCTGGGGCTATGTGATGGCCAGAGGTGAGCTTGACACGAGGGCGGCTCATGGCGATCATACAGCTACTGCTTGGTCGCCTTTGCGGGCGGCCCTGCGGCACCACGAGCCCACCGCGAGGTGGGCTTTGTCATTTCTCCCGGGGATCGGCGTGATCTTCTTCTACGTTGACGAAGGTGGCGATCCGCATCCCCACCGCGAACCTCTTCTGCAGGGCGGCACACCGCTCTTCTGCCTGAGCGCGGTGGCGGTGCACGCTTCCCAGTGGCGAGAACTCGACCGGGCGCTGTTCAAGCTCAAGCGCGCCTACTTTTCCCGGGAGATGCAAGGGTTCACGGCGCGCAATCCCGACATGAGGCCCGAGCACTACGAGGTCAAGGGGAGGCAGCTCGTCAAGCCCTCCCATGCAAGGAGCCGGCGCAACCGCGTCTTCACGCTCAAGATCCTCGACCTCGCGCAGCAGCTCCACGTTCGGCTGTTCGCCGCCGTGTGGCGAAAGGATCCGGCGAACCCGGTGGACGCGATGTCCATGTACACGCAGGGGCTCCAGGTTCTGGCGGAGCGGTTCCACCACCACTGCGCTCAGGCGGGCGAGCTAGGCGTGATCGTCGCGGACGGCAGAACACGGAACCTCGATTTCCAGGTGGCCGCGTCCCACCTCTCGTACATCTTCGGCAACCCCGTCGGGCGCAACTACACGACACTCGTCGAGGCCCCGATGTTCGTGGATTCCGTGCTGTCGGCCGGTGTCCAGCTCGCGGATCTCCTCGGCTCCTGCATCTACGGCTGTTACTACCATCGCAGGTGCGCGACGCTGTCGGGGCTCTTCGTTGGGAACCAGCTCGTCGCGCAAGATCAGTTTGCCGCAAATCCCGCCGGCCCGTGGACCATGAAGACCCCGGTGCACGACTACGGCCACTGCCAGCAGTTCTGGCAACGGCTCATCGCGCTCCAGTTCGTGCGGACGGACGTGCCCGCGCCCGGGCCCGGCCAGACGGCCTCGGGCTACTGGGGATTCCGCGAGTTGATGTGACCGAGCGCAACGTCGATCAGGCGAACAACCGATTGAGCGGTCTACGGGAGCGACAGCGATTACCCGCCCGCCGCGCTGCCGCTGCGGGAGGACGCCGCCCGGCACATCGCCCAGGGCGTGTCCCTCTACGGCGCCGGCAAGGTCTACGTTGCAGACGGTTTCATTCGGCGAGCTCTACGAGGAGCTTCGGGGAGCCGTCAGCTTTGTAGGTAGCCTCCGCGCCGGCTTCACCGCCTGTCGCTGATCAGCTCCCGGCTCACCATGGCGTGGATGCCCTTGTTGCCGTCCACGAGCTGGGTGACGTGCAGGTCGCACGCGAGGCTGCAGAAGACGTAGGCCTCCTCGGGCGTCCAGCCCGTCATCTGCACCAGCCACGCGATCATGTCGCGCAGCGCCTGTCGGGCGGCGTCGTCGAGGTCGGGGTCGAAGCCCATGGCGATGTAGTGCGTCGGCGTGACCGCGCGCGGGAAGGTGAGACCCATGCCCTTGTGCAGGACCAGCTCGAACGTCCCGCGCAGGC
>JACPCG010000156.1 GCA_016179925.1 Candidatus Rokuibacteriota bacterium
TGGAGCGGTGAGTGGCGCGGTGATCGGCGACGCGATTCAAGGCGCCGAGCAGAAGGCAGCCCAGAAGGCCGCCCCGGCCGCTCCTCCTGCGGCGGTCGCTCCGCCTGCGCAAGTCGCCGTCGCATCGCCTCCCCCGATCGTAGGGCCGAGCGCCCCGCGGCTCGTGTGGGTGCCCGCGTGGGGGATGTACATCATGGAAGGCCACGACGTCGTTTACTACAACGGAGGCTATTACTACTACTACGGCGGCCACTGGTGGATCTCGCAGGCGCACACAGGTCCCTGGGCGATCGTCGCCACGCCACCGCCCGTCATCGCGCAGCTCCCACCTGGCCAGCTCCATCGCCATCTCCCCGCCGGCCACCGCGGTTGCCCTCCGGGACTGGCGAAGCAAGGACGCTGCTAGGTCGCGGGTAGCCGGAAGCATCCGCTCAGGGCCGTCGGCCCGACGGCAACACCAGAAAGCGTGAAGCGCATCGGGGCCGGCGATTCCGTTGCATCGCCTTTAGCCCCGACGCGCCCCGATCTGGCCGGGCACCGCGAGCTCCAAGGCGCACGCGACAGCACCGCCACGATCCGTCCCGCTTCCCTGAGGCGCTCCCGGCGCCACGCAGGCCGGGAGGGGGAACAGCGATGGGCGCGGGCGTCACCGGTACGCGAGATAGGGCGCCCGCACGCGCCGCCAGCGTGCGAGGTCGCGGCGCCAGGCGCGCTCGATGGCGGCGGGCGAGGTGCCGCGCTCGAGCGCCCGCCGGACCCGATCGGTGCCGCAGAGGACGTCGATCGGCAGCCGGCGGCGCTCGAACTCGTACGGCGGCCGGCGCCAGGCGAAGCCCCGCGGGGCGTGACGCCGCGCGACCGCGATCTCGGCCAGGCCCGTCAGGAACGGCTTGAAGCGCGCGCGGTCGGTCACGTGCACCTGGACGCCGCCGCACTCGCGGCCCGCCCATTTGTGGAAGGTGGGCCGGAAGCGCGCGGGGCGGAAGCCGACGCCGGGGAGCGCGAGCGCGTTCAGCGCGGCCGCGTAGCGGTGGCCGTCGAGGTACGGCGCGCCGATCCACTCGAAGGGGCGCGTCGTGCCGCGGCCCTCGGAGAGGTTGGTGCCCTCGAGGAGGCAGCCGCCCGGGTAGACGCGCGCGGTGTCGGGCGTCGGCATGTTCGGCGAGGGCGCGACCCACGGCAGTCCCGTGTCCTCCCAGTCCATCGCGCGGCGCCAGCCCTTCATCGGCACCACGGTGAGATCGCAGCCGAGCGCGTGCACCTCGTTGAGGCAGGCGGCCAGCTCGCCGAGCGTCATCCCGTGGCGTGCGGGCAGGGGATGGAGCCCGACGAAGGACGCGAAGGCGGGGTCGGGCACGTTGCCCTCGACGCGCGCGCCGCCGAGCGGGTTCGGGCGGTCGAGCACGATGACGCGCAAGCCTGCCCGGGCGCACGCCCGCATCGCGAGCGCCGTCGTCCACACGAAGGTGTAGTAGCGCGCGCCGACGTCCTGCAGGTCCACGACCAGCGCGTCGAGGCCGCGCAGCATCGCCCGGGTCGGCTCGCGCCGCGCGCCGTAGAGGCTCCACACGCTGAGCCCCGTGGCGGGATCGCGTGTCGCGGCCACGGGCGCCTGATCCTGCGCCGCCCCCCAGAGTCCGTGCTCGGGCGCGAAGAGGCGGCGGAGCCTGACGCCGCGCAGGTCGCCGAGCAGGAACGCGGCGTGGCGGAGACGGTGGTCCACCGATGCCTGGTGCGCGAGAAGCCCGATCCGAAGGCCACGCAGGAGCGCGGGAGTGCCGTGGACGAGGACCTCGAGGCCCGATTCGACGCGGGGCATGCCGGCAGATAGTAGTAGCATGCGGGCGTGACGGCCCGGTGGATTCGCTACGAGCGCCTGCCCACCGAGCGTCCGAACCGGGCCAGCCGCGCGCTCGACCGCCTCTCCGCGCGGGAGATCGCCGCCCTCATGCACCGCGAGGACCGGCGCGCGGTGGCGGCGGTGGGACGCGCCCGGCGTCAGATCGCCGCAGCCGTCGAGCTCATCGTCGCCGAGCTCCGCCGGGGCGGCCGGCTCGTCTTCACCGGCGCCGGCACGAGCGGCCGGCTCGGCGTCCTCGAGGCGGCCGAGTGCCCGCCGACCTTCGGCACCCCGCCGGGGCTTGTGCAGGCCATCATGGCCGGGGGACGGGCCGCGGTGTTTCGCTCGCGCGAGGGCGCCGAGGACGATGAGCGCGCGGCGCGGCGCGCTGTCAGGGCGCGCGTGCGGCGCGGCGATGTGATGGTGGCCGTGTCGGCGAGCGGCGTGACGCCTTTCGTGCGCGCCGCGCTCGCCGAGGCGCGCCGGCGCGGCGCCGCGACGGTGCTCGTCGCGTGCAATCCGACGTCGCGCCGGAGCGCGGCGACCATGACGATCGCGCTGGCGCCCGGGCCCGAAGTCCTCGCGGGCTCGACGCGGCTCAAGGCGGGCACTGCGACCAAGCTCGTGCTCAACACGCTGACGACGGCCGCGATGGCGCGGCTCGGCCGCGTCTACGGCAACCGCATGGTCGACCTCCAGCCGCGCTCGGCGAAGCTCCGCGAGCGCGCGGTGCGCCTCGTCGGTGAGCTCGCGCGCGTCCCGCCGCCGCGCGCACGCCGCGCGCTCGCGGCGGCGCATGGCCGGGTTCGTCTCGCGATCGTGATGGCGCGGCGGGGGCTCGACGCGCGCGGTGCGGCCCGGGAGCTCCGAGCGGCCGGTGGATCGCTACGGGCGGCGCTTCAGGAGTCGCGGCGGACGTAGCGGGCGCAGATGCGGACCGGCTGGAGCCGGCTCGCCAGGAGCAGCCAGCCGAGCGGCAGGACGAGGGCGGCGACGACGAGCCAGAACGAGCCTTGCCGCCAGAGGGCTTGCTCTCCGATGCAGTAGTCCCGCCAGACCTCGCTGACCCAGTCCATGGGTGCCGATCTCCTTGCCCCGCTTCAGAGCAAGGGCGGTGCCAGGCCGGATTTTCAGCTACTTAGCCGTCTCCGGACCCCTGTCCGGTGATTAAGCGGCCAGGGGCCCTGGTGAGTTTCTGGGCGGACCTCAGCTGTGGGACGGACCGGCCGTGTCCTCGCGGCGTACGGGGGTGGCCCCCCGCAGGTAGTCGAAGTCGCACCCCTCGTTGGCCTGGAGCACGTGATCGAGGAAGAGCCGCCCGTAGCCGCGCGTGAACCGGGGCGGCCGCGGCTTCCACGCCGCGCGGCGCCGGGTGAGCTCATCGTCGCTCACGCGCAGCGCGAGGGTGCGCTTGGGGACGTCGAGCTCGATCTCGTCGCCGTCGCTGACGAGCGCGAGGGGCCCACCGACGGCGGACTCCGGCGCCACGTGGAGCACCACCGTGCCGTACGAGGTGCCGCTCATGCGCGCGTCGGAGATGCGCACCATGTCCTTCACGCCTCGCCGCAGGAGGCGCGCCGGGATCGGCGCGGCACCCCACTCAGGCATGCCGGGCGCGCCCTTGGGGCCGACGTGCTTCAGGACGAGCACCGAGGTCTCGTCGATCGGGAGCGACGGGTCGTCGATCCGCCGGTGGAGATCCTCGTGGTCCTCGAAGACCACGGCGCGGCCGCGGTGGACGAGCAGATGCGGGGAGGCCGCCGACTGCTTGAGCACCGCGCCGTCGGGGCAGAGGTTGCCGAAGAGAATCACCGTGCCGCCCTCGGACGCGAGCGGGAGGGTCAGCGGGCGGATCACGTCCTCGTTCCAGCACGTGGCGTCGCGGACGTTGTCCGCCATGGACTTGCCGTTCACGGTGAGGGCGTCGCCGTGGAGCAGCGGCAGCAGCTCCTTCATGACGACCGGCAGGCCGCCCGCGTAGAAGAAGTCCTCCATGAGGTACTTGCCCGACGGGCGCAGGTTCACGAGCAACGGCGTCGTCCGCGAGAGCTCGTCGAAGTGCGCGAGCGGCAGCGGCACGCCCACCCGCCCGGCAATCGCGACGAGATGGACGATCGCATTCGTCGAGCCGCCGATCGCCATGTCGGCGCGGATCGCATTGTCGAACGCGTTGGCCGTCAGGATCTGGGACGGCGTCGGCCCGCCGGCCCGGGCCATCTCGACGGCGCGGCGGCCCGAGAGCTCGGCGAGCGCGAGACGGCGCGAGTCGGGAGCGGGGATCGCCGCGTTGCCCGGGAGCGTCATGCCGAGCGCCTCGGCCAGCGCGGCCATCGTGGAGGCGGTGCCCATGACCATGCAGTGGCCCGAGGAGCGCGACATGCACGACTCCGCCTCGCAGAGCTCCTCGTCGGTGAGCCTCCCGGCGCGCCGCTCGCCCCAGAGGCGCCAGAGGTCGGTGCCCGAGCCCAGCTCCTCGGTCCGCCACTTGCCGCGGAGCATCGGGCCGCCCGTGACCATGACGGCCGGGACACCCGCGGAGGCCGCGCCCATGAGCATCGCGGGCGTGGTCTTGTCGCACCCCGACAGGAGCACGACGGCGTCGAGCGGATAGGCCCTGATGCACTCCTCCACGTCCATCGCCATGAGGTTCCGGAACAGCATCGTCGTCGGCTTCATCAGCACTTCGCCGAGCGAGATGGTCGGGAACTCGAGCGGGAAGCCGCCGGCGCTCCAGACGCCCCGCTTGACCGCCTCCGCCACCTGCCGGAGGTGGGCGTTGCAGTTGTTCAGCTCCGACCAGGAGTTGGCGATGCCGATGACCGGCCGGCCGTCGAAGAGGAGATCGCTGAACCCTTCGGTCTTGAGCCACGAGCGGTGGGCGAACCCGTCGAGGTCCTGGCGGCCGAACCAGTTGCGGCTTCGGAGATCGTGTGTTGTCATGGGTCCCTCCGCGGCACCGATTATAGAAGATCGTGCGGAGCCGGAGCGCGTCTCGATCAGGCCCCCTGCGGACCGAGCCGGGCTCGCGGCCCCGCGACAAGCGGAGTCGGGGCGCGTCTGGATCAGGCCACCTGCGGACCGAGCCGGGCTCGCGGACCCCGCTACAAAGGAGATCGCATGCGGCTCGCGGGCAAGGTGGCGGTCGTGACGGGCGGCGGCAGCGGGATCGGGCGCGGCATCGTGCTCGCGATGGCGCAGGAAGGCGCCGACATCGCCATCCCCGACATCCAGGTGCTGAACGCGGAGAAGGTCGCCACCGAGGTGAAGGCGCTCGGGCGGAAGGTCGTCGCGATGAAGACCGACGTGACGAGCGCCGCCGACGTGAAGGCCATGGTGGACCGCACCCGCGACGCGCTCGGCCGCATCGACATCCTCGTCAACAACGCGGGCGCGGCCTCGCCGCCCGGCATGCCCTTCACGAACAACACCGAGGAAGACTGGGACCGCACCTTCGCCGTCAATACGAAATCCGTGTTTCTCGCCTGCAAATCCATTGCGCCGTACTTCATCGAGCGGAAGGCGGGGCGCATCATCAACATCGCCTCGATCGCGGGGCCGATCTCGGCGCTGACGATGCCGCCCTACAGCGTGGCCAAGATGGGCGTCATCACGCTGACCCGGATCATCGCCAAGGAGCTGGCGCCCCACGGCGTCACCGTGAACGCGATCTGCCCCGGCGTGCTCTGGACCGACTTCTGGCAGAAGCTCGCCGCCCACATCGCGGAGACCAACCCGGCGTTCAAGGGCATGACCCCGCGCCAGGTATTCGACAAGCGGGTCAGCGACATCATCCCGATGAAGCGGGAGCAGACGCCGGAGGACATCGGCGCCGCGGCGGTGTTCCTGGCCTCCGACGAGGCGCGCAACATCACGGGCCAGGCGCTCAACGTCGACGGCGGCGTCGTGATGCAGTAGCGCGCGCCAAGGGAAGGCGGCCATGAACTTCGACTTCAGCGACAAGGAAGAGGGCTTCCGCAAGGAGGTCCGGGCCTGGCTCGAGACCACCCTGCCTGATGACCTGCGGGGCCGCGCCTTCGCGTCCTCACGCGCCGACCGCGAGGAGGTCCAGAAGCTCCGCGCGTGGCAGAAGCGGATGCACGCGGCGGGCTACGTCGGCATGGACTGGCCCCGGGAGTTCGGCGGGCGCGGCGCCTCGATCGTCGAGATGGTCATCCTCTACCAGGAGATGGCCCGCGCCGAGTCGCCGCAGCTCGTGAACCGCGGCGGCGTCTCGATGCTCGGGCCGACCCTCATGAAGCATGGGACGCCCGCGCAGCAGAAGCGGTTCCTTCCGAAGATCCTCACGGCCGAGGAGCTATGGTGTCAGGGGTTTTCTGAGCCCAATGCGGGTTCCGATCTCGCCAATCTGCAAACGCGAGCGGTCCTCGAGGGCGACGAGTTCATCGTCAACGGGCAGAAGGTCTGGACGAGCATGGCCCATGTCGCGGACTGGTGCTTCCTGCTGGTCCGGACCGACCCCGCCGCGCCGAAGCACAAGGGCATCAGCTTCCTCCTCGTGGACATGAAGACGTCGGGCATCACCGTGCGACCGCTCCGCCAGATCACGGGCGAGGCCGAGTTCAACGAGGTCTTCTTCGACAACGTCAGAGTGCCGGCGGCGAATCTCGTCGGGAGACTCAACGAGGGTTGGAGCGTCGCGATTACCACCCTGGCATACGAGAGAGACCTCCTCACCTTCATCCGGCATATTTCGTTGCGCAACGCGCTCCACCGGCTGGTGCGGCTCGTCCGCGAGCAGAAGAAGAGCGCCGACCCGATCGTACGCCAGAAGATCGCAGGCCTCTGGATCGGGGAGCAGGCGCTCCACCTCAACGGCTACCGGAGCCTCACGAAGATCCTGCGCGGCGGGGCGCCCGGCCCCGAGGGCTCGACCTCCAAGCTCTTCTGGAGCCACGTGGACGAGCAGCTGGCACAGGTGGCCACCGAGGTGATCGGCCCCTACTCGCAGATCGCCCACGGCTCGTCGTGGGCGCCCGACGAGGGGCAGTGGGAGTTCTACGAGCTGCTCGCGCGCGCGAGCGGCATCCGCGGCGGGACGTCCGAAATCCTGAGAAATATCCTCGCCGAACGCGTGTTGGGCCTGCCGAAGGACTAGCGCATTCACCCGCCACGGTCGTCATGAGGCCCGAGACGCACTACGCGCGGAGCGGCGAGATCAACATCGCCTATCAGGTCGTCGGCGACGGCCCGCGCGACCTCGTGCTCGTCCCCGGTTGGGTCTCGAACATCAGGTTCGAGGACCGCGGCACGCACGCCCTGAAGGGCGTCCCCGGCGAGTGGCATCTCTTCGCGGTGGGAAAGGACACGCAGCCATGAGTGACCTGCTCTACGAGGTGAAGGACAGGATCGCGACGATCACGCTGAACCGCCCCGACAAGCTGAACGCGTTCACGGGGCCGATGATCGACGCGTGGGCGCGGGCGCTCGCCGAGGCGCAGGCGGACGACGGCGTGAACGTTGTCGTCGTCACGGGCGCCGGGCGCGCGTTTTGCGCCGGCGGCGACGTCGCGCGCATGCGGGAGACCAAGCCCACGCCGCTCGAGAACAAGAACCAGCTCTGGGAGAACATCCACCGCGTGCCGAGGACGCTCGAGGCGATGGACAAGCCGGTGATCGCGATGGTCAACGGCGTCGCCGTCGGCGCCGGCATGGGCATGTGCCTCATGTGCGACGTGCGGATCGCCTCCGAGGAGGCGCGCTTCTCGACGGGCTACGTGCGCGTGGGGCTGGTTCCCGGCGACGGCGACACCTACTTCCTGCCGCGGCTCGTCGGCGCGGCGAAGGCGCTCGAGCTGCTCTGGACCGCCGACTTTGTGGACGCCCAGGAGGCGCTGCGTCTCGGCATCGTCAACCGCGTCGTGCCCGCGGGCGACCTCGCCCAGCAGACGCGCGCGTTCGCCGAGCAGATCGCCGACGGCCCCCAGATCCCGATCCGGATGATCAAGCGGCTCGTCTACCAGAGCCTCCGGCTCGATCTCCGCACCCACCTCGATCTGGTCTCGTCCCACATGGCCGTCGTGCGCGAGACCGCCGACCACGCCGAGGGCGTGGCCGCGTTCAAGGAGAAGCGGACGCCCAGGTTCCAGGGGCGCTGAGCGTCAGCGGGGCAGCAGCACCATCTGGGTCTGAATGACCAGCGCCAGGAGGCGGCCGGAGGCGTCGGTCACGCGCGTCTGCCAGGCCATGGTCGTGCGGCCCCGGTGGAGCGGCGTCGTCTCGGCGCGCACCCGCCCCTCCTGCACCCCCGCGAAGAAGTTGGTCTTCGACTCGAGCGTCGTCGTGGAGGCGCCCGGCGGCAGGTTGATGAACGTGGCGGTCGCCCCGACCGTGTCGGCGAGCGCCATGATCGCGCCACCGTGGAGGCGCCCGCCGAACGTCTTGAGGTCGTCGCGGACCTCGAGCTCGGCGACGACGCGGTCCTGCGTTGCCTCGATGAAGCGGACGCCAAGGAGCTCGGGCAGGCAGCCCTTGTGATGCTGGGTCAGCGCGGCGGGATCGATCGTCACGACATTCTCCTTGTCTAATGGCTCGCCTCGGCCGGCGTGGCCCGCGACGGCCTGCGGCTCGCACGACCTTGTCAGACGGCGGAGTAGCTGCGGTACTCCATCTGGGCGGCGATCTTCACGCGCGCGTCCGCGCCCCAGAATTTCTCGACGAGATAGAGCCCGAGGTCGAGCGACGAGGTGACGCCGCCGGCCGTGACGACCCGGCCTTCGTCCACGATGCGGCGGTCCGTCACGACCTCGCGGCAGAGCGGGCGGAGGAGATCGTACGCGCGGTGGTGCGTGGTCGCGCGCAGTCCGCGGAGATAGCCGGCGCGACCCAGCAGCAGCGCGCCGGTGCAGACGGAGGCGAGCGGGCGCCCGGCGCCCCACGTCCGGAGGTAGTCGATCAGCCGGCGGTCGTCCATCAGGAGGCGCGTGCCGAGGCCGCCCGGGACGTAGAGGAGATCGAACGCCGCCAGGTCCTCGTAGACCGCGTCCGGCTTCATCACGAGCCCCGTCTCGTCGGCGATCTCGGCCTCGGTGCCGATGATCCGGTGCGTGACGGCCGGGTCCACGGACATCGTCGCGACGCGCCGGAGGGCGTCGTAGGCGCCGACGAAGTCGAGGAACGTCAACCGCGGGAAGACGAGGAACGCGATCCGCTTCGGCGCCACCGCGTCAGTCACACGCCTCGATCGACGCCTTGTGCCGTTGCGCGAGCGCCTGGTACCCGGCCGGGTTGACGCGCACCCAGTGCTCGGCCGGCGTGCCGGCGAGCGGGCCCCGCACCTTGGCGGGCGCGCCGATCGCGAGCGTGCCGTCTGGCACCTCGGTCCCGGGCGTGACGAGCGCACCCGCGGCGACCATCGCGCGGACGCCGATGCGCGCGCCGTCGAGGATCGTCGCGCCGTTGCCGACCAGGCATTCCTCGCCGAGGAACGCGGCGTGCACGGTGCAGTTGTGGCCGATCGTCGCGCCCGGGCCGACCTCCGTGCCCCCGCCCGGCGTGACGTGCACGACCGCGCAGTCCTGCACGTTGGCGCCGCGGCGGACCACGATCGGGTTGAAGTCCCCGCGCAGCACGGCGTTGTACCAGACCGAGGCGTTTTCTTCGACCGTCACGTCGCCGACGATCACGGCGGTCGGCGCGATGAACGCGGACGGGTGGATGGTCGGGCGCTTTCCCTCGAAGCTGAACAGTGGCATGGGCGGGACCCTCGCAGTATGCTCGGAATGGCCCCCATCTTACGCGAACCCGCGAGCGCGTGGAGGACCCGATGTCGGTGCCGAGAATCGCGGCCGTCGCCACCGCGACGCCGCCCGAGCGGTTCAGCCAGGCCGAGCTGCTCGCCCTCGCGGGCTACGACGACTCCCGGCGCCGCGGCTTCTTCGCCCGGAGCGACATCGAGGGGCGCTACCTCTACATCCACCGCGACACGTTCCGCCCGGACGAGAGCGTCGATCAGCTCAACGAGCGGTTCCGCCGGGGCGCGCTCGAGCTCGGGGAGGCGGCGGCGCGCCGCGCGCTCGAGCGCGCCGGCTGGGACGCGCACGACGTGGACTTCGTGGCGACGACCACGTGCACCGGCAGGCTCACACCGAGCCTCGACGCTCATCTGGTCGGCCGGCTCGGCTGCCGGGCCGACGTCCAGCGCGTGCACGTCGGCGACACGGGTTGCGCCTCGGCGATGGTGGCGCTCCAGCAGGCGTCGAACTACCTCAGGGCGCATCCGGGACGCCGCGCGCTCGTCGTCGCCGCCGAGATCTGCTCGGCCGCCTACTTCCTCGACGACCGCCTGGAGAGCGCGGTGGCGCACGCGATCTTCGCCGACGGCGCCGGCGCGCTCGCGCTCGGGACCGCCGGCGCCGGGCCGGCGATCGTGGCCCACCGTACGCTCTTCCGCCCCGAGCACCTCGACGCGATGGGGTTCGAGTACCCCGGCGGTCGGCCGCGCGTGATCCTCTCGAAGGAAATTCGCCGGATCGGCGCCGCGATGATGGGGGAGATGGCGGAGATCCTCATGGCCGAGCAGGGCCTCAAACGCGAGGACATCCGCTACTGGGTGCTCCATTCGGCGGGGCGGCGCGTGATCGACCGCGCGCGGATGCTGCTCGAGCTCGGGGAGGCTGAGGTGGCGCACTCGCGCGCGGTGCTCCGGCGCTACGGCAACATGTCCTCCGCGACGATCCTCTTCGTGCTCGAGGAGACGCTCCGGCGGGAGTCGCCGGTGGACGACGAGTGGGGGCTCATGATCGCGCTCGGCCCCGGCTTCGCCGCCGAGGGCGCCCTGCTCAGGTGGTGACGCGGATGGCGGATGGCGTGCGGAGCCACCCGTGCCTTGCTCAGGCCACCCGGGAGTGCCGCCGGCCTCGCGGACCCGGGCAAATGGTGAACGCGATGGCGACAGGCATACGGAGCCAC
>JACPCG010000015.1 GCA_016179925.1 Candidatus Rokuibacteriota bacterium
ACGCGACGTGACTTCGTCAAGGGCGCCGGGACGGGCGCCGCGGTCGTGGCGGCGACCGGGATCGAGGCGCCAGCCGAGGCCTACACCCCCAGGCTCAAGACGGCGGGGACCAGCCGGGTCAACTCGCTCTGCTACTACTGCGCCGTCGGCTGCGGCATCGTGGCGTCGGTCGCGGACGGCAAGGTCACCGCGATCGAGGGCGACCGCGAGCACCCGATCAACCGCGGCGCGCTCTGCTCCAAGGCCCAGGCCTACATTCAGGTGCTCGACCATCCCCAGCGCCTCACCAAGGTGCTCCACCGGGCGCCGGGCGCCACCGAGTGGGAGGAGAAGCCGCTCGACTGGGCGCTGGCGGAGATCGCCCAGCGGATCAAGGCGACCCGCGATGCGACGTTCCGGGAGACCGAGGAGGGCGTGACGGTGAACCGGACCGAGGCGCTCGCGGCGCTCGGCTCGGCGGTCATCGCGAACGAGGAGTGCTACCTGCTCACGAAGCTCATGCGGGGGCTCGGCGTCGTCTGGCTCGAGCACCAGGCCAGGATCTGACACTCCCCCACGGTGCCCGGGCTGGGCACGAGCTTCGGTCGGGGGGCGATGACCAATCACTGGATCGACGTCAAGAACGCCGACGCAATCCTCGTCATGGGCTCCAACGCCGCCGAGAACCATCCGATCGCCTTCAAATGGGTGGAGGCGGCCAGGGAGCGAGGCGCCGTGCTCATCAGCGTGGACCCCCGGTTCACCCGCACCTCCGCGATGGCCGACGTCTACGCTCCGCTGCGCTCGGGCGCGGACATCGTGTTCCTCGGGGGCATGATCAGCCACGTCCTCACCAACAACCTCTTCCACCGGGAGTACGTGGTCGAGTACACCAACGCTTCGTTCCTGCTGGACCCGGCCTTCGGCTTCAAGGATGGCTACTTCTCCGGCTGGGACCCGGACAAGAAGGCGTACGATCGCGCGACCTGGAAGTTCCAGCTCGAGGCCGACGGCACGCCGAAGCAGGACAAGAGCCTGAAGGATCCCCACACCGTCTTCCAGCACCTGCGGCGGCACTTCGCCCGCTACACGCCCGAGATGGTGGAGCGGGTCTGCGGCACGCCCAAGGCCGACTTCCTCCGGGTGGCGGAGGCCTTCGCGCGGACCGGCGCGCCCGGCAAGGCCGGCACGATCATGTACGCCATGGGGGACGCAGCACTCCAAGGCTACCCAGCTCATCCGCACCGCCGCCATCCTCCAGATGCTCCTGGGCAACATCGGCGTGGCGGGCGGCGGCGTGAACGCCCTGCGCGGTCTCTCCAACGTCCAGGGCTCCACCGACATGGCCCTGCTCTTCCACATCCTGCCCGGCTACCTCGGCACGCCGACGCGGAAGGACCATCCGACGCTCCAGGCGTACCTGGAGAAGGAGACTCCCAAGGCCGGCTACTGGGTGAACAAGCCGAAGTTCTTCGTGAGCCTGCTCAAGGCCTGGTACGGGGAGGCCGCCAGGAAGGACAACGAGTTCGCCTATCAGTACCTGCCGAAGAACTCCGGCAACTACAGCTACCTGGACCTCTTCGAGGCCATGTACGCGGGCAAGCTCAACGGGTTCATCGTCTCGGGCCAGAACCCGGCGGTCTCCGGGCCCAACTCCACGCTGGAGCGGAAGGCGCTGGAGCGGCTGGAGTGGCTCGTGGTCCGCGATCTGTTCGAGACCGAGACGGCGGCGTTCTGGAAGGGGCCCGGCGTGGATCCCGCGAAGGTCGCCACCGAGGTCTTCCTGCTTCCCGCCGCCACGCACCTCGAGCGGGAGGGGAGCTACACGAACTCGGGGCGCTGGCTCCAGTGGAAGTGGAAGGCGGTGGACCCGCCGGGGGACGCGCGCTCGGACGGCTGGTTCGCGAACCAGCTCGCGCTGCGGCTCAAGAAGCTCTACGGGGGCTCCAGGGCTCCCAAGGACCAGCCGATCCTCGCCCTGACGTGGGACTACGGCGACGGCGAGCCGAACCTCGAGAAAGTGCTGGCCGAAGTCAACGGCCACACCGTGGCCGACGGCAAGCCCGTCAAGAGCTTCGCGTTCCTGGCCGACGACGGCTCGACGGCGTGCGGCAACTGGATCTACTCGGGCGTCTTCCCGGCGGAGGGTCAGAACCGGGCCAAGTCACGCAAGGCCGACCCGCCGGAGAGCCTCGGCATCAACGCGGGCTGGGGGTTCTCGTGGCCCGCGAATCGACGGGTTCTCTACAACCGCGCCTCGGCCGACCCGAAGGGCCAGCCGTGGAACAAGGAGAAGGCGCTCATCCAGTGGGATCCGAACGCGGAGCTTCCCGACGGCAAGAAAGGCAAGTGGGTCGGCCCGGATGTCCCCGACTTCCGGCCCGACCTCGCCCCGGATGCCAAGGGCGGCGGCAACCCATTCATCATGCGCCCGGACGGCAAAGGGGGCCTCTGGGCCCCGCTGGCCGAGGGGCCCTTTCCGGAGCATTACGAGCCGGTGGAGTCGCCGGTGCGGAACTTGCTCTCGCGGGTGCAGTTCAATCCGCTCGCGGCGATCTACAAGGCGGACCTCGACCGGCTCGGCGATCCGAAGGAGTTCCCCATCGTCGCCACCACCTACCGGCTCACCGAGCACCTGCACACGGGCTCGATCACCCGCAATCTTCCCTGGCTCGTGGAGCTGATGCCGAATCTCTTCTGCGAGATGTCGCGGGAGCTGGCGGCAGAGAAGGGGATCAAGAACGGGGATCCGGTGCTCGTGAAATCGGCGCGCGGCGAGGTCCGCGCCGTGGCCTACGTGACCGGTCGCCTCAAACCATTCAAGCTCGGCGACCGCGTGGTCCATGAGGTCGGGATCCCCTGGCACTGGGGATTCATGGGGATGGCGAAGGGCGATTCCGCCAACCTGCTCACCCCCCACGTCGGAGACGCCAACACGCGCATCCAGGAGTCCAAGGCGTTCCTCGTGGACGTGAGAAAGGGTTGAGGAGGCGACCATGGCCAGAGCAATTCTCGTGGACACCTCCAAGTGCATCGGGTGCCGGGGCTGCCAGGTCGCCTGCAAGCAGTGGCACAGCCTCAAGGCGGAGCCCACGACGTTTTGGGGAACCTACGAGAACCCGCGAGACCTCTCCGCGAAGACCTGGCGGAAGGTGAAGTTCGTCGAAACCGTGGCACAGGACGGTGCGACGCGCTGGCGCTTCCTCTCGGACGCCTGCAAGCACTGCACCGACGCGAGCTGCCTTGCCGTCTGCCCCACGGGCGCCCTGTTGCGCCGCCCCTGGGGCGCCGTCGACCTGAACCAGGATGTGTGCAACGGCTGCCGCTACTGCGTGGCCGCGTGCCCGTTCGGCGTCGTCACCTTCAACGAGGAGACGGGCCGGGCGGACAAGTGCATCCTGTGCCCGGACCGAGTTGAAGCGGGGCTGGACCCGGCGTGCGTGTCCACGTGCCCCACCGGCGCCCTGACCTTCGGTGAGCGCGACGATCTCCTCGCGCGGGCCAAGCGCCGGCTCGCCGAGCTTCAGCGGCGCGGCGAGCGCCCGCAGCTCTACGGCGAGCGGGAGCTCTCGGGTCTCCATGCGCTCTACGTTCTGCAGGAGGCTCCCGAAGCCTACGGCCTGCCTGCCAGGCCGCGGTTCGCCACCGCCAGCGTCCTGCCCGGCTCGCTGCTGAGCATCGCCGCGTCGGCGGTGATGGGCGTCGCCGCGCTCGTCGCCTTCCGGGAGCGCCGCGCGAGGAAGGGAGAGTAGCCATGGGCAAGAACCCCGCGTGGACCTGGTACATCGTCTGGTACTTCTTCGTCGGCGGGATTGCGGCCGGGGCCTACATGCTGGCGGCCATCGCCGACCTGTTCGGCCGGGACGACGACCGGCCGATCGCGAAGTTCGGCTACGCGATCGCCTTCCCGCTCGCGCTGCTCTCCGCGATCCTCCTCACGCTCGACCTGGGCATGCCGATCCGCACGCTGAACATGTTCCGCCTCTTCAAGCTGAGCTCCCCGATGTCGGTGGGCTCCTGGGCCCTGCTGGGCTTCGGCCTCGCCAGTTTCCTCTCGCTGTCGCTCTTGCTGCGGGACCGACCGGGAGCCCTGCGCATCCGTCGGCTCGTGGCCGTTCCCGGCGGGCTCCTGGGCTTCTTCATCGCCAGCTACACCGGCGTCCTGCTCGGCGCCACCAACCGCCCGCTCTGGGCGGGCAACAACTGGATCGGCCCGCTCTTCCTGGTCTCGGCGTGCTCGACCGGCGTGGCGGGCCTGGCGCTGCTCCTGGCGCGCGAGACGTTCCCCAGGCTGCGCCGGTTTCACCTGATCGCCATCGGTGCCGAGGGGCTGCTGCTGATCGTCTTCCTCGCGAGTCTGGGCTCGCAGGCCGCGCTCTTCCTGAGCGGCTCCTTGGCCGCCTTCTTCTGGGGCGGCGTCGTGGTGGCAGGGCTGCTGCTGCCCGTTGCGCTCTCGATCGCCGGTCGAACCCGACCCCTCGAGGCCATCGCGGCAATCCTGGTGCTCGTCGGAGGCTTCGCGCTGCGCTATCTCGTGATCTCGGGGGGCCAGACGTAGCGACCCACGCGCCACCTCCCGCTAGGGCGTAAGAGGCTCCTCGAGCCGCGTCGTCGGGAGCAGGCGGATCAGCACCGCCAGGATGACGAACGGCAGCGCCAGGAGCACGAGCGCGGCGACGAGCCCCTCGAGTCCCATGACCTCCATCTTGTAGGCCATGAGCCCGCGGAAGCTCTTCGAGAAGAGCTGGCCGCCGATCACGACGTTCCAGCGCGTGGCGAAGATGCCGATCTGGATCAGGATCACCGCGGTGAAGTAGAGGAGCTTGCGCAGGTCGTCGTTGAACCCCCGCGCCTTCGCGAGCACCAGGATGCCGAGCGGGATGAACATCCCGAGCAGGATCTGGATGACGAAGAGGCTCAGGAAGAGCTTGTGGGTGATGAGCTTGCCCAGGATCTTGACCGACTCCTCGCTCTGGTAGAGACGGTGGATGAAGTCGAGCGCCTCCAGCGAGAAGTCCACGATGACCGCGTAGAAGAGGTACGAGGTGATCTTGTCCAGGCACGCCATGTCGATCGGCTCCCGCCGGAGCGCCGTCAGCACCATGTAGAGGAAGATGACGAGGGCGATGCCGGACACGATCGCGGACATGAGGAAGACGATCGGCATGAGCACGCTGCCCCACCACGGGTTGGCCTTGACCGAGCCGAAGATGAAGCCGACGTAGCCGTGGAGCAGGAACGCGGACGGGATGCCGATGATGGTGATGACCTGGATCGCCTTCCGGTCGAAGGCCAGGGCCTCCGGGCTCACGTCCTTCGAGAAGAGGGACAGGACGCGGTAGACCCGGTTCAGCGGGGACCGCGAGGTCTGCGCCAGGACGATGAGGTCGCGCCGGTACTCGAACCAGATCTCGAGGAGCAGGACGCCCATGAGGTACCAGGCGTACACGAAGCCGAACATCGCCATCGCGGAGCTCGGGTTGGGCGTGAGGAGGATCTCGTAGAAGCGCTGCGGCTGACCCAGGTGCAGCAGGAGCGGGAGCGGCGCCACCAGGAGGAAGGCGAGGGCGGTCAGCAGGGACAGCCGGTACGTCGGCTGGACCTCCTTGATGGCAAAGACCTTCACCAGCGAGGCCAGGATGAAGGCGCCCGCGACGAGCCCGGTGACGTACGGATAGACCACGATCAGGATCGACCAGTGGATCTCGATCTCGTTCGGGTAGATGAACCCCGTGACCTGCTCGAGCAGCTCGTAGAGCCCTTCCCGCGCCTGCGCGGTCATCGCACTTCTCCATCGAGCTGGGCGTAGTACACCTTGGGCTCGGTGTTGAGCTGGGGCTTCAGCACGTGGATCTTGTTCATCCGCTTGAAGCGCACGAGCCGGCTCGCCCGGCTCTTGAGGTCGCCGAAGATGCGGGCCTGGGTCGGGCATACCTCGACGCAGGCGGGTTGGAGCCCCTTGACGATGCGCTGGTAGCAGAACGTGCACTTGTCCGCGGTCCTCGTCGCCGGGTGCAGGTAGCGCGCACCGTAGGGGCACGCCTGGATGCAGTAGCGACAGCCGATGCAGCGCGTTTCGTCCACGATGACCGCCCCGTCCGGCGTGGTGAAGGTCGCGTTGACGGGGCAGACCTGGACGCAGGGCGGGTTCTGACACTGGTTGCACAGCTTCGGGACGAAGAAAGTCCGCACGACCTCGCGGGCATCCGCCATCGTCTCCTTCTGGGGGCCCAGGCTGATGTTCTCGACGATGACCTCCCCGTCGCGCATGATCGTGTAGCGCTCGACCCAGGTCCGGAAGTAGAAGGGCTCGTCGGGCACCCTGTTCTCCGCCTTGCACGCGACGGCGCACAGGTTGCATCCGATGCACTTGTCGATCTCGATCCCCATGCCGTAGAAGTGATCGGCGGGGGTGTAGGGTTTCGGCGCGTCCTTGGCGCCGGCGTCCTTCGCCGGCGCTTCCCTGCCGGCGACCTCGCGGGCGAGCGCGGCGAGGACCCCGGCGGCGGGAAAGAAGACGATGGCGCCCTTCAGGAACTCCCGCCGCTCGTTCATGAGCGCCCCTCCGGCAGGTGCGGGTAATGGCACTCCCAGCACAGATTGCGCGCGCCGTGCGTCGAGAGATCGACCTTCGGCGCCTCCTTCGGCGCGCCCGCGGCCCCCTGACCGTGGCATGCCCCGCAGAAGTCGCGCGAGTCGGGCTTCGAGGGCAGGGCGGTTCTCGGCGCGGTCTTGTGCCGCTCGGGCGCCTTGTGGCACGTCGTGCACGTGAGAAGCGCGTGGCTCGACACGGCCTTCGCCCGCTCGATCTGGGCGTGGCACGCCGCGCACTCCTTCGGCACCTTCGGGGGCACCGGGTCGTGCGGGTTGTGGCAGGTAACGCAGGCCTTCAGCGGGTTGTGGGCCGTCACGTTGATCTGCGGGAAGCCCGTCGGTCTGGAGGGGTCGTAGGCGTGGCACGTGGCGCAGAGCTTCCGCTCGCGCAGCACCGTGGGCTTGGCGGCCGAGGGGTCCTCGGCGTGCTTGATGGACGGGGTGTGGCACCCCTCGCACGCCAGGACCCGATGGAAGCTCTTCGCCTTCTTGGCTGCGACGTCCTCGTGGCAGTCCTGGCAAGCCGTCGAGCCCGCGAACTTCAGCGGCCTGGTCGCCTCCCGCTGCGTGGTTTGCGCCCAGTGCAGCTCGGTCGAGACGAGGGAGCGGGGGATGATGACGAACCTCGTGAGGAGTGTGCCTCCGATGACGATCGCGAGGACGATCGCGAGCCGGTGGACCTGTTCAGGGATTCTCACGCGCCGTGCTCCGCAGCAGGCCGACCAGGTTCGCCATCTCGTCGCCCGCGAACCGCGGGTAGGGCACGCCCTGCCGGCTCGCCATCGCCGCCATGCGCGGCGTGTGCGCCCACATCGTGGCGGCCCACGCGGCCGCCGACGCGTAATCGGACCGCCGCTCGGCAAGGTCCGGCTTGACCGGCCCCCCCTCCCGCCGGAGGCTGTGGCACTTGAGGCACCCTTTCCGCAGCAGCGTCATTCGCCCCTTGGCGAGATCGGGCTCGGCATCGCGCCGGACATCGGCCCGGAGGTACGCCATCAGATCGCCCATCTCGGCGACGCCGATCTCCGGCCACTCCGCGCCCTTCCCGGTGACCGACGCGAACATCGCGGGCAGGTGGTTCCAGAGCCGCCCGGCCAGCTCCATCTCGCCCTGCGGGCGGCGAATGTCCTCGAGCGCCGGTCCGGGGCCCCGCTCGCTCCGCGGCAGATGGCAGCGGACGCACTGCTTCCCGGCGAAGACCGCGCGTCCCGCCTCCGGGTTCCCCGGCTCGGCGGCGGCCGGCCCGCGCAGGGCCACCGCGCACGCTCCGGCGCCGATCAGCAGCACGGCGAGCGCACGCCTCGAGTTCATTCCTCTCCTGTCGCGCGTTCGGCGCAAGGCGCGATTCGGCGTCCGACGGAGGGTGTGCATTTCTCGGTCCACCGGATGGAATGCATCAGCTTTCTGAGGTACCAGACCTACGAACACTCTTTCCGGAAAGCGCTTCGTACAACCACGCTGCCCCAAATGAGGCACGAGCACCCCATAGGCCGCTTTCCACCTGATGACGGCTGCCGGGCCCGCGCGGCCCGGGAGCGCGCCGCGACTGCCAGAGCGTAAGCCCGTCTGCGGTCGGCTGATCGAGCGCGGAATGTGGACGCGCGCCCGGGGCGCGTGCTAGATATTTCCGTCGTCCGAACGCGCGAACGGCATTCCGGGGAGGACACCGGACCGTGAGGAAAGTCCTGTTCAGGTGACGCGCCCGCCGGCTCCGAGCGGCCCCGACTGGCCGGCGGCGGCGCTCGCCGTCGCCGGCCTCGCCGTCTCCGCGTATCTCACGTGGACCAAGTGGAGCGGCGCCACCGCGCTCTTCTGCGAGACCGGCAGCGGCTGTGACGTCGTCCAGGCGAGCCGCTACGCCATGGTCCTCGGCGTGCCGACGGCGGCGTGGGGCGTCGGGCTCTACGCGGTGATCGGCGGGCTCGCGCTCGCCGGGCTTTCTCCGCGGCGGTGGGTCTGGGCATACGCGCTCGCGGTCGCCGGCGTCGCGTTCTCCGGGTACCTGACCTGGATCTCGCTCGTCGAGCTCGGCGCCGTCTGCCCGTACTGCCTTGCCGACGCCGCTATCGCCGCGGTGCTCCTCGGATGGCTGCTCGCGCGGCGCCCCGCCCCGACCGGGCGCCGCGCTGCGACGCGGCGGAGCCGCGTGATCGCGATCGGGGTCGCCGCGGCCGTGGTCACCGTCGTCTTCGGTATGGGTGTCTTCGCCGCCGGCTCCCCCACGGGGGCGTCCGCCTACCAGGAGTCGCTCGCGCGTCACCTCACTGCGTCGGGCGCGATCTTTTACGGCGCCTACTGGTGACCCGCGTGCACCGAGCAAAAGGCCCGGTTCGGGCCCGCGGAAAAGCTGCTCCCGTACGTCGAGTGTGACGCGCGCGGGCGCGCGGCTGAGCCCGCGCGCTGCGACCGCGCCGCCGTCAGGCGCTATCCCACGTGGCTCATCGCCGGCGCGCGCTACGAAGGCCTGATGACGCTGGACGAGCTGGCGCGCGCCTCGGGGTTTTCCGCGCCGGCGCCGGCGCGCTGAAGGGGGCGGCGGCGGAGCCTAGCCCGGACTAGGGCAAACGGCTCTGACCCGAATCGACTATTGCCAGCGCAGAGCCCGCTGGTGTAGGTTCGCGCGCGTCTGGCAACTCGACTCTCGAGGGCTCGAGCCCCTGAGAGCGAAGGAGCGTCGCGCATGGGCATGAAACGGAGTGCCATCCGAGTGCTCGGTGTCGCCGGCGGGGCGGCGGTCGCGCTGGTCGCCGTGGCCGTCCTCGGCTTACCCGGCCTGGCTCCAGCCCAACAGCCTTCCACGCCGGCGGCGGGCGCCCCGCTTCCCGCCGGATACGCCGGGGCGGAGGCCTGCAAGGCCTGCCACGAGGAGGTGGACCAGAAGTTCGCCGCGACGAAAATGGGGCGCCTCTTCCTCAAGCACCCCCGAAACACACTCGAGCGCCTGGGCTGCGAGACCTGCCACGGCCCCGGGAAGGCCCACGTCGAAGCGGGCGGCGGCAGGGGCGTCGGCGGGATGATCAGCTTCGCGAAGAACGACAAGACGCCCGTCGAGAAGCGCAACGCCGTCTGCCTGCAGTGCCACCAAAAGTCCGCCCGGCTCTTCTGGCAGGGGAGCCAGCACGAGTCGCGCGACGTGGCGTGCACCAACTGCCACAAGATCATGGAGGACGCCTCCCCGAAGTTCCAGCTCGCCAAGGAGACCGTCATCGAGACGTGCGGCCAGTGCCACCTCCAGAAACGGGCGCAGACCATGCGCTCCTCCCACATGCCGCTCCGCGAGGGCAAGATGACGTGCACCGACTGCCACAACCCCCACGGGACGGTGACGCCGACGCTCCTCAAGGAGAACTCCCTCAACGAGACCTGCTACTCCTGCCACGCCGAGAAGCGCGGCCCCTTCCTCTGGGTCCACCCGCCGGTCCAGGAGAGCTGCGCCAACTGCCACGACCCCCACGGGTCGAACCACGAGAAGATGCTCAAGCTCGCGAAGCCGCGGCTCTGCCAGCAGTGCCACATCGAATCGCGCCACCCCACGGAGCCACGCGGCAGGAGCTTCGACCAGGCGCGATTCGTGTTCGGACGCTCGTGCACGAACTGCCATGCGGTGATACACGGCTCCAACCACCCGTCGGGCAACGCGTTCAAGCGATAGGAGGCCGAGATGAAAGCAACGAAAACGGCTCGGCTGCTCGTTGCAGTCTTGGCGATCCTCGGCCTCGCGGCTCCCGCGTCGGCCCAGACCCAGGTGTTCGGCCTGAACGTGGAAGGTGACATCGAGGCGGGGGGGCGCATCTACGGCCAGAAGCCGTCCAAGAGTGAATCCGCCAAGTTCGAGGAGTACCGGGACCTCCCCGAGCTGCCCTACCTGGGGCAGTTCCGGCTGAGGCTCTTCACGCCCGACGAGAGCTACTCCTCCGAGTTCGAAGGTTCCAAGTGGGGGCAGCAGGACCAGGAGTTCTCCCTCAGGACGGGCCGCCTCGGTCTCTGGGAGTTCGGGTTCGACTGGGATCAGACCCGTCACATCTTCTCGACCAACGCCAGGATGCTCGCGACGGAGTCCGCCCGCGGCGTGTTCACCCTGCCCTTTCCCCGGCCGGCGGGGGCCGCGTACAACACGGCACGGGAGCTCGACGAGATCAGCACCCGGTGGGACACGGCGCGGATCCTTTTCCGGCTCACCCCCACCCCCGACCTGGAACTGAGGGCGCAATACACGCGCACCCACAAGGATGGTGACCGCCCGATCGGCGTGCCGTTCGGCTTCAACGTCATCGAGGTGCTGGAGCCGATCGAGCAGACGGTCCACGACTTCAGGCTCCAAGCAGCGATCGCGCGGGAGCAGTGGCAGCTCCAGGCCGGGTACACGCTCTCCGTCTTCCAGAACGCGCTGAGCTCCGTGACCGCCGACAACCCGTCGTCGGTTCTTGCTACTGACACGGCTTTCGTCGTCACGGCCACCGGGGGAACGAGCACGCCCATCGCGGGCCGGCTGTCGCTTCCGCCCGACAACATGGCGCACACGCTGAGCCTGGCGGGGGGCGTGAACCTCCCGTGGTGGCGGACGCGCGTGACGAGCAATCTCTCCTACAGCCTCTGGCTCCAGAACGACGACTTCCTTCCTCATACCCGAAACCCCAACATCGCGGCTGCAACTCCCGACCTGACGCTGCCGCAGACGAGCCTGAACGGCAACATCCAGATCTTCCTCCTCAACCTCAACGCCACGAGCCGGCCGCTACCGCCGCTTACGCTCTCGGCGAAGTACCGGCTCTATGACTACATGGATCTGAGCGACACGATCGTTTTCCCCGGCGTTGCGGAGACCGACGCCAGCCTCGTGAGAGAGGTGCACCGCGCGGGCCGGTGGAGCTACATCAAGCACAATGCGGACGTCGACGGCCGGTGGCGGATCGTTCAGCCCGTGGCGCTCACCCTCGGCGCCGGGTGGGAGCGGTGGGACCGCAGCCCGCATCGGGAAGTCCCCGTGAGCGACGAGGTCTTCGGCAAGGCAGCCCTGGACCTGACCCCGTGGGACTGGCTCCTGGCGAAGCTCAAGTACATGCCCTCGTTCCGGCGGATCAACCGCTACGACACCCGTGCCCACGCGCTGCATACGACCACGGAGGAGGACGCGCTGTCCCCGCAGCTCCAGTCGTTTCAGCTCAGGAAGTTCGACGAGGGCGAGCGCGACCGCCAGCGTATCGACCTGCTGGTCCAGCTGATGCCCACCGACACCCTCACCGCCACCCCGACGGTCGGCTGGCGGTACGACGACTACATCCGCTCGACCCTCGGCCTCCAGCAGGAGACGAGCTGGTCGGCGGGGCTGGACCTCAACTGGATGCCCGTCGAGCGCGTCGCGATCTTCGGCGGCTACATGTACGAGAACATTCTCCAGAAGCAGCGCTCCAGGTACCGTCCCGTGGTGACGACGGTGACGGCGCAATGCCCGGCGCCGCCGTGCACCTTCGACTTCGCCGACTTCGACTGGATCTCGGTCAACACCGACACCGTCGACACTTACCACCTCGGGGTCAAGGTCAGCCTGATCCCCAAGGTGCTCGACTGGTCCATGAACGGGAACTACTCCAGCGCGCTCGGGAGGGTCGAGACGCGAAATCCGGTGCGCCCCGTAACCGGGACGGCCGCGCAGAACACGGCCGCCATCGCCAAGCGATGGCCGGCGTTCGAGGACACCCTGGTGAGGCTGGAGACCGGGCTCAAGTACCACTTCTGGAAGAACTGGACCG
Organism: Candidatus Rokuibacteriota bacterium; assembly: GCA_016179925.1. GTDB lineage: Bacteria > Methylomirabilota > Methylomirabilia > Rokubacteriales > CSP1-6 > JACPCG01. Next base: position 12,324 of record JACPCG010000015.1, read on the forward strand.
CGGGCGTCGCCTACATCTTCGAGTCGTTCGAGAAGCACGACTGGCGGACCGACACGCTCAACCCCTTCTTCCCCGCGGTGGGACTGGGGGGCATCTGGCTCGGCAACGACCTGAAGGACTACACCGCGCACATCGTCGGCCTCACGCTCGCGTATCGTTTCAAGTAGGCAGCCTCCATCGGGCGCCCTCGACATCATCGTCGAGGGCGTTCGACAACATCGTCGCTCGGCGACTTCCTCACCATGACGGGCGCTCGCCAAGTCCTCGTCGTTCCTGCCGTCCTCGTTTCGCCGGCGCTGGCACGGCTCATGCGAGGTCCAAGCGGCAGGAAAGGAGGCAACGACGATGAAACGATTCATGAGCATGACCCTGGTCGTGGCGCTGGTGCTCGGCCTGGCCGGCGCGGCGCTCGCCTGGGGCCCGCGCGGCGCGATGATGGGCGGCGGGATGGGCCCGCAGATGATGGGCCCGGGCTGGCAAGGCGGCGCGATGGGCCCAGGCTGGATGGGTGGCGGCGCCGGCTGCCCGGGGATGGCTGGCGCGCCGGGCGCGGCTGAGACGCCGCAGGCGGTCACCGAGGAGAAGGCGAAGGAGCTGGCGACCGCGTACGCCGGCAAGTACCTCAAAGGCTTCACGGTCGAGCGGGTGCTGCCGTTCGAGGGCCGCTGGGGCACGGCCTATCAGATCGAACTGAAGGGCCCCAAGGGCGAGACGAAGGTCCTCCACGTCAACCCGTGGGGCGCCGTGCGACCCTTCGGCCCGCTGGCGGCGACCGAGTAGCGTACGACCGTCGCGCGAACCGCTCTCCCCGGCCCCCGGGCTCTCGAGTCCGGGGGCCGGCGCTTTTTCGTCGGGGCCGCGGGAGGTTTGCTCCGGGGCGGCGAATGGCGGAGGATGAGGGCGTGAGCCCGCGCTTCTCGGCCCGTTACTTTCTCGCATCCATCGCGCTCCTGATGGTGCTCGTCGCGCTCTACGCGGGGACGACGGCGCGGCGGACGCAGGCGGAGCTCCGGGCGCAGCTCGAGCGGCAGGGGCTCGCTCTCGCGGAGGCCGTCGAGGCCTGGAGCCGCAACGCGATCCGCAGCAACGCGCTGATCGAGGCGATGATCGCCGCGCGCCTCACCGACAACGCGCGGCTGATCGACGAGCTGCTCCGGCGCCCGCTCGACCTCGCCGAGCTCACCCGGATCGCCGAGCGGAATCGTCTCCGCCGCGTGGACCTGCTGGACCTCGAGGGCCGGCCCTGGACGCCTCCGGCCCCGCCGCGCGGCATGGGCATGATGGGCATGATGCGGCCGCGCGCCGAAGGCGAGACGCCGCGGCTCGAGCCTCCGATGATGCGGTACATGTGGGGACACCGTTGGGGCCATCAGAGCGAGGTGGGCGAGGCGACGCGAGAGGCGCCCAGCGCGATCAGGGACCGTAAGTTCTGGGAGGGGAGTGTCTTCGGCGTCGCGGTCGGGGCGGCGAGCTTCAAGGGGATCATCGCCGTCCACGCCGACGCCGACTACATCCTGAACTTCCGCCGCGAGATCGGCGTCGAGCGGCAGATCGAGGAGCTGGGTCGCCAGTCGGGCGTGCGGGCGGTGGCCCTGCTGGGGCCGGACCTCACCGTGCTCGCCCACTCCGACGCCGCGCGCGTGGGCCGGCGCCTGGAGGAGCCGGCGCTGGCCGCGGCGCTCGCCGGGCGGCAGAGTACCAGCCGGTTCGTCGAAACAGGGGGCGTGAAGGTCTTCGAGGTCGCGCGCCCGCTCACGCTCGACGGCGCGCGCGTGGGCCTCCTCGCCATCGACTTCTCGACGGCGGCGATGGAGCGGGCGTGGAAGGAGGATCTGCGCGCCGGCGTCCTGCTCGGCCTGGCGGTCCTCCTCGTCGGCGCGCTCGGCCTCGGGCTCATCTTCTGGGCCCAGCAGCGCCACTTGCGCGAGGTGCGCGCGCTCGAGGCTTCGAGCGCGCGCCGCGAGCGGCTCGCCGCGCTCGGCGACGTCGCGGCGGCGTTCGCCCACGAGGTGAGAAACCCGTTGAACGCGGTGTCCATGGGGCTCCAGCGCCTGCGGGCGGAGTTCAAGCCGGAGCCCGGCGAGGCGTACGCGCGGTTCGTGAACCTCATGCAGGGCGAGGTGCGCCGGCTCAACGCGATCGTCGAGCAGTTCATCGCGCTCGCCCGCCCGCTCCCGCTCAAGCCCGCGCCCGTCGACCTCCGCGAGCTCCTGCGCGAGCTTGCCGCGCTGGTCGAGCCCGAGGCCCGCCAGGCGCGCGTCGCCGTGCATTTGGCGGTGGGAGCGCTGCCGCCGGTCAATGCCGACCGCGATCACGTGAAACAGGTCCTGCTGAATCTCATGCTCAACGCGGTGCAGGCGATGACCTCCGGCGGGACGCTGTCCCTCGGGGCCGCCGCCGCGCGGGACGCGGTGACGATCACGGTGGCCGACACCGGCCCCGGCATCGCGCCCGACGTCCTGCCGCGGGTCTTCGACCCGTACTTCACGACGAAGCCCGGCGGACTCGGTCTCGGCCTCCCCATCGCGCGCCGGATCGTCGAAGCCCACGGCGGCGCGCTCACCGTCGAGAGCGCACCGGGGCGCGGGAGCCGCTTCAGCGTGACGCTTCCCCTGGGCCGGGTGTGACGCGGCCGTTCAGGATCCTCGTGGTGGACGACGAGCCGCCCCAGCTCGAGCTCGTCAGCGGCTTTCTCGCCAAGCACGGCTACGAGGTGCTCACGGCCGGCGACGGCACGGCGGCGCTCGAGCGGTTCAGGGCGGAGCCGGTCGAGCTCGTCCTGACCGACCAGAAGATGCCCGGGCTCTCGGGGCTCGACCTCCTCCGGGCCGCGCGCGCCGTGAGCCCGGAGGTCGCGGTGATCGTCCTGACCGCCTACGGCACGATCGAGCACGCGGTCGCGGCGATCAAGGGCGGCGCGACCGACTACCTCACGAAGCCCCTGAACCTCGACGAGCTGCTCCACAGGATCGGCCAGGTCCGTGACCGCCACCGGCTCCTCGCGGAGAACCGCGAGCTCCGCGAGGCGCTGCGCGAGCGCCACCGCGTCGAGGGGATCATCGGCGAGAGCGGCCGGATGCAGGAGGTGCTCTCGTTGATCCTGCGCGTGGCGCCGAGCGACGCGACGGTGCTGATCCGGGGCGAGAGCGGCACGGGCAAGGAGCTGATCGCCAAGGCGATCCACTACGCGAGCCCGCGCGCCGCCGGGCCGCTCGTCGCCGTGAACTGCGCGGCGCTGCCGGAGAACCTCCTGGAGTCGGAGCTCTTCGGCCACGAGAAGGGCGCGTTCACGGGCGCCTCGGCGCTGCGCCGCGGGCGCTTCGAGCTGGCGCACGGCGGGAGCCTCTTCCTCGACGAGATCGGGGACGTGCCGCTCCACCTCCAGGCGAAGCTCCTGCGCGTGCTGCAGGAGCGTGAGATCGAGCGCGTGGGCTCGAGCCGGCCGATCCCGGTGGACGTGCGCCTCCTCGCCGCGACCCACCGGGATCTCGAGGAGATGGTCAGGCGCGGCGAGTTCCGCGACGACCTCTACTACCGCATCAACGTGGTCACGATCGCGGTGCCCCCGCTCCGCGAGCGCCGCGAGGACATCCCGCCCCTCCTCGACCACTTCCTGGCGAAGTTCGCCCGCGCCAACGGCAGGACGATCCGGGGCCTCACGCGCGAGGCGCGCGACGCGCTGCTGCGCTACGACTACCCCGGCAACGTGCGCGAGCTCGAGAACCTGATCGAGCGCGCCGTCGTCCTCACGCGCGACGAGGTGATCGGCGCGGGCGACCTGCCCCTCTCGCTGACCGAGCGGGAGAAGGAGACGACGGACGCCGCGAGCCTCACCGCAGCGGTCGAGGGCCTCGAGCGGAGGCTGATGCGCGACGCCCTCGCCCGCGCCGGCGGCGTCCAGACGCGCGCGGCGGAGCTGCTCGGGATCAGCGAGCGCGTGCTGCGCTACAAGCTCAAGAAGTACGGGCTCAGCGGAGCCTACTAGGCCGAGGCCCGCGCGGCGTCACCCCTCGCCAGGCAGGAAGAGCCGCAGGCCCGGGATGTCGCGGAAGTCGGAGACGTTCAGCGTCCACAGCGCGGCGTCGTGCGTCATGGCGCAGGCGGCGACGCAGAGATCGAACTCGCGCTGGCGCGCGCCGGGCAGCGTCCGATAGAGCCGCGCGGCAACCTCGGCCTCCTCAGGCCCGAACGCGACCGCCGACTCGCGAGGAAACAGCGTGTCCTGCGCTGCGATCTCGTCGGGGGCGCGCGGCCCCCGCAGCCACTCGTAGAGGACCAGCGTGCTGAGCACGATCCGCTCGCCGCGCTCGATGACGCTCCGGAGCCGAGGCGCGGAGCGGCGAGGGCCTGTCAGGGCGTCAACGAGGACGGACGTGTCGAGAACGATCACGGGCCCTCGTCGGCTCTCGCCGTCCCCAGCGGCGCCGGGCCGCGCGGATCTCCCCGAGCTCGGCATCGACCGCGCGCGCCGGCCGGGGCTGGATCGCCGGGACGACGGTGTCGAAGATCTTCAGGAGATGGACCCGCTCCTCTTCGCTCAGCTTGCCGACGCGCGTGGCGTAGTCCCGGATCGCCTCGCGGACGACCTGACTCTGAGGCTTGCGCAGCCGGTCGGCGGCGCGCCGGAGCTCGGCGACCGTGGCGTCATCGAGGGTGAACGTGACTTTGACCATACCGATGCCATACTACCATACTCCGGAGTAACCGCCGTTCGAGCGCCGGCTCCGCCGGCGCAATCGAATCCGGGGGAGGTTTCGGAGGGGGCCGTCGAGGCCCCTCCGAGGACACTAGAAGCGGCGGCGGCCGGCGAGCGCGCGCTTGCGCAGGCGGAGCGACTTCGGCGTCACCTCGAGCAGCTCGTCCTCGCGGACCCACTCGAGGCACTGCTCGAGGTTCATGCTGCGCGGCGGGGTGAGCTTCACGGCCTCGTCCGAGGTCGACGCGCGCATGTTCGTGAGCTTCTTCTCCTTCGTGATGTTGACGTCCATGTCCGTGTCGCGCGCGTTCTCGCCGACGATCATCCCTTCGTAGACCTCGGCGCCGGGGCCGAGGAACATGACGCCGCGCGCCTGGAGGTTGTCGATCGCGTAGGAGGTCGTGCGCCCCGCGCGGTCGGCGACGAGCGCGCCGTTCTGTCGGTGTGCGATCTCGCCCTGCCAGTCATCCCACCCATCGAACAGGTGGTTGAGGAGTCCGGTCCCGCGGGTATCCGTCAGGAACTCGGTCCGGTAGCCGATCAGGCCACGTGACGGGATCCTGTATTCGAGCCGCACCCGCCCGGTGCCGTGGTTCACGAGCTTCACCATCGTTCCCCGCCGCGGCCCGACCTTCTGCGTGACGGCGCCGATGTGCTCCTCGGGGATATCGATGACGAGGGACTCCATCGGCTCGAGGGTGCGCCCGGGCTCCTCGCGCGTGATGATCGTGGGCTTGCCCACCTCCATCTCGTACCCCTCGCGCCGCATCATCTCGATCAGGATCGCGAGCTGGAGCTCGCCGCGGCCCGACACGCGGAGGGTATCGGGCGAATCGGTCTCCTCGACGCGGATGCCGACGTTGACCCGCCGCTCCTTGAAGAGCCGGTCGCGGAGCTGCGGCGACGTCACGAACTTCCCTTCCCTGCCGGCGAACGGCGAGACATTCGCGGAGAAGAGCATGGCAACGGTCGGCTCGTCGATACGGATCAGCGGGAGGGCTTGCGGGTATTCGGGATCGGCGATTGTTTCACCGATTTCGATGGCGTCAATACCTGCAATTGCCACCAGCTCTCCCGCGCTCGCCTCCGGCACCTCGATCCTCTTGAGCCCTTCGTACCCGTAGAGGACGGTCACCTTCGCGGACTCGACGGCGCCATCGCGGTGGACGACGGCCACGCGGTCGGCCTGACGGACCCGGCCGTTGACGATGCGGCCGATGATCAGTCGCCCGACGTAGTCGTCCCAGTCGAGCATCGCGACGCGGACCTGGAGCCCCATCGCGGGATCGAAGCGCGGCGGCGGCACCGTGGCCAGGATCGTCTCGAACAGCGGCTCGAGCGATTGTCCGGGCTCCTTCAGCTCATGGGTCGCGGTTCCGGTCCTGGCGTTCGTGTAGAGCACGGGGAACTCGAGCTGGTCCTCGGCCGCGTCGAGGTCGATGAAGAGGTCGTAGACTTCGTCCAGCACCTCGGCCGGGCGCGCGTCGGACCGATCGATCTTGTTGATCACGACGATCGGCGGCAGCTCCGCCTCGAGCGCCTTCTTGAGGACGAAGCGCGTCTGCGGGAGCGGCCCCTCGGCGGCGTCCACGAGCAGCAGCACGCCGTCCACCAGCGTCAGCGTCCGCTCGACCTCCGAGCCGAAATCCGCGTGCCCGGGCGTGTCCACGATGTTGACGTGGACGCCCCGGTACGCGATGGCCGTGTTCTTGGCCATGATCGTGATGCCCTTCTCGCGCTCGAGGTCGATCGAGTCCATGATGCGCTCGGGGACCGACTCGTTCTGCCGGAAGAGGCCGGACTGCCAGAGCATGCCGTCCACGAGCGTCGTCTTGCCGTGGTCGACGTGGGCGATGATCGCGATGTTGCGGATGTCCTCGCGCCGCTGCATCAATTCATCCTACCACGCCAGGAATGATCGCCTACCACGTCCGGGATGATAGCCTTGCTCTATGGGCGGTCTCCGGTGCCCGAAGTGCGGCCGGCACATCGTGCAGCGCGCTCACCGGATCGGCGTGGTGGAGCACGTGCTGAGCGCCGTCTACGTCTACCCGTTTCGCTGCCAGCTCTGCGGCCGGCGGTTCAGGGCGCTCCGGTGGAGGAAGCGCTACGTCGTGCAGTCGGCCGAGCGCCGCGAGTACGAGCGCGTCGGCCTCCGCGCGCCGGTCATCGTCGTGAGCAGTCGCGACACCGTGCAGGGCGAGGTCACCGAGCTCTCCATGGAGGGCTGCACGGTGACGATGACCGCGCCGCTCAGCGAGGGCGCGACCGTGCAGGCGGAGCTCCATCTCCTGCCCGGCGAGCGCCCCGTCTCCGTCGCGGCGGCCGTCGTTCGTTCGGTCCGCACTACGACGTGCGGCCTCGGCTTCACGCGCATCCGGGCCGAGGAGAGGATCCGCCTGGGCGGGGTCGTCGCCGGCCTCCTGCGCAGCCAGCACGACGCCTCCGTGCCCGAGGGCCCGAAGCTCGCGGACCGGCGGATCCCGTACCTCCGCTCCGCGGACTTCTGGCTGGCCGTGGCCTTTCTGGTCTTCCTCGCCCTCGTCCTCGCGGCGCTGCTTCCCAGGTTCTCGCTCTGCACGTGGGGCGTCAATTGTTGAGTATAATGGCGGCTATTCTCACGTCGCCGGAGGTCCGCCGCATGATCCGTCGCGCGCTCGCATTTGCCGTAGCGCTGGCGCTCGCCGCCGGGACCTCGTCGCTGGCCCAGACCACCCCGCCGGCGGCCGCGCCGGCGAAACCCGCGCCGGCGCCGGCGAAGCCCCGGCCGACGACTCAGCAGGCGGTCATCACGCTGGAGCGCGGCGGCCGGATCACGCTCGAGTTCTTCCCCGCGGAGGCCCCGAAGCACGTCGAGAACTTCGTGAAGCTCGCCCGGAAGGGGTTCTACGACGGCCAGCGCTTCCACCGCGTGGAGGCGGGCTTCGTCGTCCAGCTCGGCGACCCGCAGTCGAAGAAGCTGCCGATGGACCACCCCGACATGGGCACGGGCGGCCCGGGCTACACGCTCAAGGCGGAGTTCAACCAGCGGCCGTTCGACCGGGGCGCGCTCGGCATGGCCCGCGGGGGGGACCCGGACTCCGCGGGGAGCCAGTTCTACATCATGCTCGGCCCCGCGCACTTCCTGAACGGCCAGTACACGGCCTTCGGGCGCGTCGTAGACGGGATGGACGTCGTGGACCGGATCAAGGTCGGGGACCGCGTGAAGACCATCACGATCGTCGCGAAATGAGGAGACACGCGTGAAGCAGACCGGCGTCATCACGCTCGAGAAGGGCGGCGAGATCCGGCTGGAGCTCTATCCCAAGGACGCGCCGAAGACGGTCGAGAACTTCGTCGCCCTCGCGAAGAAGGGGTTCTACAACGGACTCACCTTCCACCGCGTCGTTCCCGACTTCGTCGTCCAGGGTGGCTGCCCGAACGGCAACGGCACGGGCGGCCCCGGCTACACGATCAAGGCGGAGTTCAACACGCAGAAGCACCTGCGCGGGACCGTCGCGATGGCGCGGAGCCAGCACGCGGACTCCGCCGGGAGCCAGTTCTACATCTGCTACGGACCGACGCCGCACCTCGACGGAAGCTACACGGTGTTCGGGCGCGTCGTCGCGGGCATGGAGCACGTGGACCGCATCACGCAGGGCGACCGCATGACGTCGGTGACGATCGTCGAGGCCTAGCCCGGCCTAGCCCAGGCCTAGCCCGGAGTATTCATGAACGCCGAACGCGCGAGACGAGCGGGTCCTGGCGCAGGGTGTGGCTCCCGGGGGGCGGGCTCCATCACCCGTCGACCGCACCCGCCATTCTCCGAACGGCGAGCGGTCGAGGGAACCCACTCCGCCCGCCCCGCGGGAGCCACACCCTGCACCACCGGCTCGGTCGCCGCCGGCCCGTTCATGGATAGTTCAGGCTAGCCCGTGGCCTGGTCGCTGCTGATCCGGAACGGCTCGCTGGTGGACGGCACCGGCGCGCCGGCGCGCGCCGCCGACGTCGCCGTCGAGGGCGACCGGATCGCGGCCGTCGGGTCCGGGCTCCAGGGGGAGGCCCTGCGGGTGATCGACGCGGCCGGCTGCGTCGTGGCGCCGGGCTTCATCGACGTCCATTCGCACTCCGACCTCTTCTATCTCGAGTGCCCCTCGGCGGAGTCGAAGGTGCGGCAGGGCTGCACCACCGAGGTCGTCGGCATGTGCTCGTTCTCTCCGGCGCCCGTCCACCCGTCCCGCCGGGACGTGATGCGGGCGTGGGCGGGAGGCGTCGGCGCGAGCCTCGACTTGCGCTGGGAGACGTTCGGCCAGTACCTCGACGCGCTGCGGGCGGCGAGGCCCTCCGTCAACGTCGTCCACTTCGTCGGCCATGGCGCCCTCCGCCTGGCGGCGATCGGTCCGGAGGATCGGCAGGCTGCGCCCGACGACCTCCGCGCGATGGAGCGGCTCCTCGCCGAGGCGCTGGAGGCGGGGGCGTTCGGCTACTCGACCGGGCTCGTCTATCCGCCGAGCGCGTATGGCACCACCGGCGAGCTGATCGCGCTCGCCCGGTCCATGGCGAGGTCCCGCGGCCTCTACTTCTCGCACATCCGCGGCGAGTCCTCGATGGTGGCGGACTCGATCGCCGAGGCGATCCGGATCGGCGAGGAGGGCGGCGTCGGGGTCCAGATCGCGCACGTGAAGGCCGCAGGGCGTGAAAACTGGTCGCGGATGGACGCCGTGCTCGCGATGATCGCGCGGGCGCGCGAGCGGGGGCTCGACGTGGCCGGCGACGTCTACCCGTACGCCGCGGGCTCCACCAAGATGGACAACCTGCTGCCCGCGTGGGCGCACGACGGCGGGATCGCGAAGCTGCTCGAGCGGATCGCGGACCGGCCGACGCGGCGGCGCATCGTCGAAGAGTGCCTGGTGGACGGCGAGCGCTGGCGTACGGTCTCGATGGGCGCGGTCGGCTTCGACGAGGTCCAGATCGCGACCTGTGCGCGGCGCGAGGTCGAAGGGATGACCCTCGCCGGGCTCGCCCGCCAGACCTCCACGACGCCCGCCGAGGCGATGCTCGATCTGCTGTCCGAGCAGCGGGCGACGGTCGCGATGGTGGTGTTCTCCCAGAGCCCTGACAACGTGGCGAAGGTCCTCGCCCACCCGGCTATCATGATCGGCTCCGACTCGATCGGCCTCTTCGCGGGCGACGGGGCGAGGCCCGGCAAGCCGCACCCCCGCGCCTACGGCACCTTCCCGCGCGTGCTCGGCCTCTACGCGCGCGAGCAGAAGCTCTTCCCGCTCGAGACGGCGGTGCACAAGATGACCGGCATGCCGTCGGCGCGGCTCCGGCTCCGCGACCGTGGCCTCGTCCGCGAGCGGTGGGCGGCCGACCTCGTCGTCTTCGACCCCGTGGCCGTGAAGGATGAGGCGACCTTCGCCGAGCCTCACCGGTACCCCCGCGGGATTCCGTACGTCATCGTCAACGGCACGCCGGTCGTGGACGGCGGCAGGTTCCGCGCCGCCGGCGGTGGCCGGGTGCTCACCCCCGGGCGATGACGCGCTTCGCGCGCCACCTGCTCTGGATCGCCGCCGCCGCGCCGGTGATGGCCGGCGTCGAGCTCGGACGCCGGATCTTCGCGAACAACGACGACGCGCGCTTCGCCGTGCTCGCCCGGGGCGTGCTCTCGCAGGGCGTGCGGTTCTTCCCCGAGCTCGACGGCGCGCCGTACTCGCTCGTCAGGAAGGAATAACCCCCGCACCGCCGCCCGCCGCGGGCGGCACAGGAGGCACCATGCCGGCAGGACAACTCTTCATCGGAGGCGCCTGGCGTGCGCCGGTGTCCGGCGAGACCTACAAGACCATCAACCCCGCCAACGAGGAGCCGAGCGCGGAGGTCGGCAAGGGCGACGAGCGCGACATCGACCTCGCCATCGCCGCCGCTCGCAAGGCGTTCGACCAGGGCCCGTGGCCCCGGATGAGCGCGGCCGACCGCGGCCGGATCGTCTGGAAGCTCGGCGAGCTGATCCAGCAGAACCTCGACGAGATGGCGCGGCTCGAGAGCCTCAACACCGGGAAGACCATGTTCGACTCGGGCAAGGTCGAGATCCCGTTCGCGGCAGAGGTGTTCCGCTACTACGCTGGCTGGGCCACGAAGATCCACGGGGAGACGCTCGCGCTCCGGGACAATGCCTTCACGTTCACGCTCCGCCAGCCCGTCGGGGTGGTGGGGGCGATCGTGCCGTGGAACTTCCCGTTCCTCCTCTCGTCGTGGAAGATCGCCCCGGCGCTCGCCGCGGGCAACACGGTGGTCCTGAAGCCGGCCTCGCTGACGCCGCTCACCGCGCTCAAGTTCGCCGAGCTCTGCCAGCAGGCGGCGCTGCCCGAGGGCGTGTTCAACGTCGTCACCGGCCCGGGCGGCACGGTGGGCATGGCGATGGTGCGCGATCCGAGGGTGGACAAGATCGCCTTCACGGGCTCCACGGAAGTCGGCAAGGCGATCATGCGCGAAGCGGCGGGAACGCTGAAGCGGCTGTCGCTCGAGCTCGGGGGCAAGTCACCGAACATCGTGTTCGCCGACGCCGACATGGACGCCGCGGTGAAGGGCGCGATGACGGGCATCTTCTACAACAAGGGCGAGGTGTGCGCCGCCGGCTCGCGGCTCTTCGTCGAGGAGAAGATCCACGCCGAGTTCATGGCGCAGCTCACGGAGCGGGTCAAGGGCCTCAAGGTGGGCGACCCGATGGACAAGGCGACGCGCATGGGCCCGGTCGTGTCCCGGCAGCAGATGGAGACCGTGCTCGGCTACATCGAGGCGGGGAAGCACGAGGGCGCGCGCCTCGTCGCGGGCGGTGGCCGCGCGAACGTCGGGAGCGGCAAGGGCTACTTCGTCGAGCCCACGATCTTCGACGGCGTCACCAACCGGATGAAGATCGCCCGCGAGGAGATCTTCGGGCCGGTCCTCTCGGTCATCCCGTTCACATCGGTCGATGACGGGCTCGCGCTGGGCAACGAGACGACCTACGGGCTCGCCGCCGCCGTGTGGACGCGCGACGTGGCGAAGGCGCTCCGTGCGGCGCGCGCCATCCGCGCCGGGACCGTGTGGGTGAACGCCTACAACCTGTTCGATGCGGCACTGCCGTTCGGCGGGTTCAAGGAGTCGGGGTTCGGCCGCGAGATGGGCTCGGTCGGCCTCGACCACTACACCGAGGTCAAGACCGTCTGGGTCGATCTCTCCTGACCTCGCCGCCGGTCAGGGGCTCGCGTCACGGTCGGCGAGGATCGTGCAGCGGGCGTGCAGGCGCAGCGCCGAGGCGGGGACCGCGGGGTCGATGGGCCCCTCGAGGAGTCTCGCGAGCGGCGCCCGCTTGCCGCGCCCGCTGACGAGCACCACCACCTCGCGCGCGGCGAGGATCGTGGCGATGCCGAGCGTGACCGCCCGGTCGCTCACGCATCCCTGCAGCGTCTCGTCGGTGAGGATGTACTCCACCGTCTCCGGCCGGAGGCGTACCGGGCGCGTCGGCGAGTCGAACGCGCTGCCCGGCTCGTTCGACGCGATGTGGGCGTTCGGCCCGAGCCCCAGCATGACGAGGTCGAGGCCGCCGGCCTTCGCGATCGTCGCCTCGTACGCGCGGCACATCGCCTCGAGGTCCGCCGCGGCGACGTCGAATGGATGACACCGCTCGGCCGGCACCGGCGCCCAGGACAGGAACTCGCTCCGCACCTGCCGCCAGAAGTAGCCGTCGCTCGGCGCCGGCGGGCAGAGCTCGTCCACCGAGAAGACGCGCATGCGCCCGTACTCGAGGGGCTCGCGGGCCTGCCGCTTCCGCAGGAGACCGTACATCCGCCGCGGGGTGCGCCCGGCCGGCACCGCCATCGCGAGGTCGGGCTTGGCCGCGAGACGGGCCCGGAACAGCTCGGCCGCCGCCTCGCTGAGCTCGGCCGCATCACGGTGGACGACGACTTTCACGCGCCTGAGTATAATCAAACCCCTCACGCGGCGATCCCAGCGGTAGACTGCGGGCGCGATGGCGCGTCCGCGGCTCCGCGTGAATATGTCTGTTCAGACATAACGAGCCGAACGACAGAGCGACGCAGGGAGCGCGGGGAAAGGAGACGGGGTGGGCATTCGCTGGCTCGGGGCCCTGGCCGTGCTGCTCGGGCTCGCCGCGGCGGCGGCGGCGCAGTCGCGGGTCGTGATTCTCGCGACGACGACGTCCACACAGGACGCGGGGCTCCTCGAGGTCCTGGTTCCGGCGTTCGAGCGGCGGACGGGCTACACGGTGAAGACGATCGCGGTCGGCACGGGCCAGGCCCTGGCGCTCGCGGCGCGCGGCGAGGCGGACGTGGCGTTCGCTCACGCGCCGGAGCTCGAGAAGAAGTACGTCGCCGAGGGCCGGCTCGCCAACCGGCGGCTCGTCATGGTCAACGACTTCGTCCTCGTGGGCCCCGAGGCCGACCCCGCGAAGATCGAGGGCGAGAAGAGCGCTGTCGCCGCCTTCCGGCGCATCGCCGCGGCGCGCGCCCGGTTCGTCTCGCGGGGCGACAAGTCGGGCACCCACACGCTCGAGCTCGCCCTCTGGCGCCGCGCGGGCGTCGAGCCGGCGGCGCCGTGGTACATCGAGTCCGGCCAGGGCATGGGCGCCACGCTCGGCCTCGCCGATGACCGGCGCGCCTACACGCTGAGCGACCGCGCAACCCTGCTGGCGCTCGGCCGGCGCCTCACGCTCAAGCTCATGGTCGAGGGCGACCGGGCGCTCCTGAATGTCTACGCCGTCCTCGAGGTCAATCCCGCCAACGGGCCGCGGGTCAACGCCGCCGGTGGGAAGGCGCTCGCCGACTTCCTGCTCTCGCCCGAGGCGCAAGCGGCCATGCGGGCGTTCGGCGCCGACCGCTACGGCCGGGCGCTCTTCGTCCCTGTCGCCGGCAAGACCGACGAGGACTTCAAGTAGGTGGACCTGCTCCTCGAGGGTGTCCGCCAGGCACTCACGCTCGTCCTCGCGGGCGACAGCGAGATCTGGGCGATCCTCCTGCTCTCGCTCCAGGTGTCGGGCAGTGCGACGCTCGTCTCGCTCGCGACCGGCATCCCGGCGGGCGCGGCGCTCGCCCTGGCGCGCTTCCCCGGCCGCTCCCTCGTCGTCAGCGCCGTGAACTCGGGGATGGGGCTGCCGCCGGTCGTGGCGGGCCTCTTCGTGACGATCATGTTGTGGCGCAGCGGCCCGCTCGGCGGGCTCGAGATCCTCTACACGCCCGCGGCGATCATCGTCGCCCAGGCCGTGATCGCGGCGCCGATCGTCACCGGGATCACCCTCGCCGCCGTCCAGCAGGTGCCGGCGGAGTTCCGCCTGCAGCTCCTGGCGCTCGGCGCCTCGCGCGTCCAGATGGTGTGGGTCGTGCTCCGCGAGGCGCGGCTCCCGATGCTCGCCGCCGTCATGGCGGGGTTCGGCGGCGTCATCTCGGAGATCGGCGCCTCCATGATGGTGGGCGGCAACGTGAAGGGCCAGACGCGGACCCTGACGACGGCGATGGTGCTCGAGACGGGCAAGGGGAACTTCGAGGTCGCGATCGCGCTCGCGCTGCTCCTGCTCGTCCTCGTCTTCCTCGTCAACTGGGCGCTGACCTCGATCCAGCAGCGCCGGGCCTTCTGAGGGGCCCGCCTGTAAGATAGGGGTCTGATGCGCCGCCCGCGCCTCGCCTCCTTCGCCCTCGCGTGGCTCGCCCTGGGGGCCGGCCCGGCCGGCGCCGTGCCGGTGCCGTCGGTGACCGTCTTCGCCGCGGCCGACCTCGCCTTCGCGTTCAAGGAGCTCGCCCCGCGCTTCGAGAAAGCCACGGGCGCGCGCGTCACCCTCGTGTTCGGCTCGACGGGGAACTTCGCTCACCAGATCCGGCAGGGCGGCCCGGCCGATGTCTTCTTCGCCGCCGACCAGTCGTTCGTGGACGCGCTGGTGGCCGAGCGTGTGCTGCTTGGCGAGACGCGGACGCTCTACGCGCGGGGCCGGATCGTGCTTGCCACGGCGACGGCGTTCGGGCCGAAGCTGACCGGGCTGCGAAGCCTGCTCGCCGCGCGGATCCGCCACGTGGCGATCGCCAACCCCGCCCACGCGCCGTACGGCCGGGCGGCCGAAGAGGCGCTGCGGAAGTCCGGGGTCTGGGAGGCGGTGAGGCCCAAGCTCGTCTACGGCGAGAACATCCGGCACACGCTCCAGTTCATTCAGACGGGCGCGGTGGACGCCGGCATCATCGCGTTGTCCATCGCGAGCGTTCCCGAAGTGGAGTGGATCCTGATCGATGCGAGCCTGCACGCGCCGCTCGATCAGGCCGCCGCGGTGGTGCACCGGAGTCCGCGGCCCGAGCTCGCGCTCGCGTTCATCCAGTTCGTGAACGGTCCGGAGGGGCGGCCGATCATGAAGCGCCACGGGTTTCTCCTGCCCGGGGAGTTCTGAGCCGCGATGGACCTCTTCCCCGTCTGGCTCTCCCTGCGCGTCTCGCTCACCGCAACTGCGCTGACGCTCGTCGTGGGTGTCCCGCTCGCCTGGCTCCTCGCGCGACGGCGCTTCCCCGGGCGGAACCTCCTCGAGGCGGCGGTGGTCCTGCCGCTCGTGCTGCCGCCGACCGTGCTCGGCTACTACCTGCTCCTCGCTGTCGGGCGCCGCGGGCCCGTCGGGCAAGCGCTCGCCTCTGTCGGGCTCGAGCTCGCGTTCACCTGGGGCGCCGCCGTGCTCGCCGCGTGCGTCGGCTCGATCGCGCTCGTGATCAAGTCGGCGCAGGCGGGGTTCGAGACGGTGGACCGTCAGCTCGAGCAGGCGGCCCGCACGCTCGGACGCTCGGAGTGGTCCGTCTTCTGGCGCGTGACGCTGCCGCTCGCCTGGCGTTCCGTGCTGGCCGGCACGGTGCTCGCCTTCTGCCGGGCCCTCGGGGAGTTCGGGATCACGCTCATGGTGGCGGGGAACATCCCCGGGCGGACCCAGACGCTGCCGCTGGCGATCTACGACCGCGTGCAGGCCGCGCAGATGGACGAGGCGAACGCGCTCGCGCTCGTCGCCGTCGGGATCGTCGGCGTCCTGCTGTTCGTGCTGGGCCGCCTCGCCAGGCTCCGCTACTGATGACCAGCGTCACGTCTGCGACATCGCGTGCACGATCGCGCGGCGGGGCCGACGGGCGCGTGGGACAGGGGTCGCGGGACCACGCGGCACGCGTCCGCTGCCTCGTTGCGGCTGGGCTCCATCCGGGCGCGCGAGGTCCGCGTTCCGCGCGGCGGGAACGGGCTCCCGCGACCCCTGTCCCACGCGCCCGTCGGCCCCGCCCCGTGGCGGCAGGTGTTCACATGATGTCGGCGACGGAACGCTAGCCGTGGTCTCCGTCGAGATCACCAAGCGCTACCCCGGATTCACGCTGGCGGTGCGCTGGAGCGCCGAGAAGTCGGTCGTCGGCCTCTTCGGCCCGTCGGGCGCCGGCAAGACGCTGACGCTCCAGTGCCTGGCGGGCCTGATCCGGCCGGACGCCGGACGCATCGCCGTGGGCGACCGCGTGTTCTTCGACGCGGCGGCCGGCGTGGACCTGCCGCCGCAAGCCCGGCGCCTCGGCTACGTCTTCCAGGGCCTGGCGCTCTTCCCGCATCTCACGGTGGCGAAGAACGTCGCGTTCGGGCTCGCCGACCGGCCGTCCCGGGAGCGGGCGCGGCGCACGGCGGAGGTCATCGAGCGGCTCGGGCTCGCGGGCCTCGAGCACCGCTATCCACGCGAGCTTTCGGGCGGGCAGCGGCAGCGCGTGGCGCTCGGGCGCGCGCTCGCGATCGATCCCGCGCTGCTCCTGCTCGACGAGCCGCTCTCGGCCCTCGACGCGCCCCTGCGGCTGGCGCTGCGCGACGAGCTGCGCGAGATCCTGACGGGGTGGGGAACCGCCGCCGTCGTCGTCACCCACGACTTCACCGAGGCGTACCGGCTCGCCGACCGGATCGTCGTGTACGAGGGAGGGCGCGTCATCCAGTCGGCCCCGCGCGCGGAGCTCTTGTGGCAGCCCGCGTCCGAAGCGGTCGCGCGCATCATGGGGCTCAGGAACATCCTGCGCGGCACCGTCGTGAAGGCGATGCCCGACCGCATCCAGATCGGCTGGCGCGGCCAGACGCTCGAGGCGGTGAACTCCCCGACGCGCTCCTATCTGCCGCCGCCCGGGAGCCCGATCGCCTTCTTCATCCGGCCGGAGTACGTGCGGCTCATCCGGAAGGACCGCGGCGCGCCCGACCCGCTCCACCACATGAACCTCATGCGGGGACGGCTCGTGGGCGAGGCCGACTTCGGCACCGTCTGGTCGCTGCGCCTGCGGCTGGAGGAGCCCGGCGAGCCCGCGCAGGGCGACTGGGACCTCGAGGTCGAGGTGCCCCAGCTCGTGTACCAGATCCTCGAGATCGAGCGCGACCGGCGGTGGGATCTCTCGGTCCACCGCGGCTCGATCCACGTGCTGCCGTCGTGACGAGGTCCCCGGTCCTGGCGCTCGCGCAGGTCGGCGTGAGCTACGGCGGCGGCGAGGTCCTCTCGGTGGAGGCGCTCGAGGCGCTCGAGGGCGAGGTCCTCGGGGTGATCGGGCCGAACGGCAGCGGGAAGTCCACGCTCCTGCGGGTGCTCGGGCTGCTCGAGCGGCCCACCCGGGGCGAGGTAAGCTTCCGCGGCCGGCCCGTGGACGCCCGAAGCGCGCTCGCCGAGCGGCGCCGGATGGCAATGGTGTTCCAGCAGCCCTTGCTCGCCGACATGACCGTCGCCGAGAACGTCGCCCTCGGGCTCGCCTTCCGCGGCGCGGCCGGCGACGGGACCGAGAGGCGCGTCGCGCACTGGCTCGAGCGGCTCAACATCGCGCCGCTCCGCGACCAGCGCGCGCGGACGCTCTCCGGCGGCCAGGCGCAGCGCGTGGCCCTGGCGCGGGCGCTCGTCCTCGCGCCCGAGGTGCTGCTGCTCGACGAGCCGTTCTCCGGGCTCGACGAGCCGACCCGCGCGGCGCTCCTGCCCGACGTCGCCGCGATCCTGAGATCGGACCGTGTCACGACGGTCTTCGTCACGCACGACCGGGGTGAGGCGCAGGCTCTCGCCGACCGTGTCGCGGTGTTGATCGGGGGCCGCGTGCTGCAGCTCGACGAGACCGCGCGCGTGTTCCATGCGCCGGCCTCCGAGGAGGTGGCGCGCTTCGTCGGCGTCGAGACGATCGTCACCGGCCGGGTGCTCGCCCGCGACCACGGCGTCACGGTCGTGGACGTCGCGGGCCATAAGCTCGAAGTCGCCGCCGCCGGGCGGCCGGGAGACCTCGTCAGGCTCGGCATCCGTCCCGAGGACGTCACGCTGATGCCGCCCACCGACGCCGCGCCACTCTCGAGCGCGCGCAACCGCCTCACCGGGACGATCGCGCGCCTCGTACCCTCGACGCCGGGGACCCGCGTCGTCGTCGACGTCGGGTTTCCCCTCGTGGCGACCGTCACCACGCGCTCGATTCAGGACCTCGGCCTCGTCGAGGGCGTCCCGATCACCGCGGTCTTCAAGGCGAGCGCCCCGCACCTCATCGGCCCCGCGTAGTGAGATCGCGCCAGTGCCCCGCCTTTGCTTGACACTACCCGTCGTCCGGCGCTATAAGGAGGCCGGGAGCCTCGCGAGATTCGAACCCTCCACCCAAGGAGGCCTCGCATGGACCAGGAGACCCTCATCGAGCGACTGATCGCCGAGAACGAGGAGTTCCGTCGCCTCCGCACCGAGCACCAGTCCTATGATCGCGAGCTCGAGGCGCTCAAGCGGACGTCCCCGCTCTCGGCGGACCAGCAGTGGCGGATGAGCGAGCTGAAGAAGCTGAAGCTGATGGCCAAGGACCGGATGGAGGCCATCCTCAAGCACGCCCGGCCCGGCGTCACGGCCTGACGAAGCCCCGGGCGGGATCGTTTCGCGGCCTCTCCCACCTCTCGACGGAGGGCGCCGCGCGCATGGTGGACGTCTCCGGCAAGCAGGAGACGGCCCGCGAAGCGGTCGCCCGGGCGATCGTGCGGATGAAGCCCGCCACCCTCCGGGTGGTCCGGCGCGGCAACGCGCCCAAGGGCGATGTCCTCGGCGTCGCTCGGACGGCCGGCATCCTGGCGGCCAAGCGCACCCCGCAGCTCATCCCCCTCTGCCACCCGCTCCGCATCACCGGGGTCGACGTCGCCTTCGACGACGACCTGCGCCGCGGCGAGCTCACCATCGAGGCGCGGGTGAAGACCGTGGACAAGACGGGCGTCGAGATGGAGGCGCTCACGGCGGTGAGCGTCGCGGCGCTGACGGTCTACGACATGGTCAAGGCGGTGGAGCGCGGCGTGACGATCGCCAGGATCCAGCTCGTGGAGAAATCCGGCGGCAAGTCCGGAACATGGAAGCGCAGCGTGTCTGTCTCAGGCCACCCACGGCGCAAGCCGGCCTCGCGGCCCCCGCGACAAAGGTAGCAGCGTGTCTGTCTCAGGCCACCCACGACCCGAGCCGGCCTCGCGGCCCCCGCTACAACAATGAAGACCGCGCTGATCCACTCCGACGCCTACACGCGCTTCGACTACGGGCCCGAGCACCCGCTGCGGATGGAGCGCCTGGGGCTCACGTGGCGGCTCATGGAGGCCTACGGCCTCACGCAGCTCCCGGACGCGACGGTCCTGGGACCCGAGCCGGCGACCGAGCGCGCGATCGCCCTCTATCATGCCGAACCTTACCTCGACGTGCTGAAGGCCGCCAACGGCGGCGAGGTACCGAAGCACGCCGAGCGTTACGGCCTCGGCCCCGGCGACAACCCCGTGTTCCCCGGGCTCTGGGACGCGGCGCGCCTCTGCGCCGGCGGCTCCCTGCTCGCCGCCGAGCTCGTCGCCTCCCGCAAGGCCGCGCGCGCCTTCCACTTCGCCGGCGGCCTCCACCACGCGCTCCCGGCGCGCGCGTCGGGCTTCTGCTACGTGAACGACGCGGTGCTCGCGATTCTCTACCTCAAGTCGCGCGGCCTGCGCGTGCTCTATGTGGACATCGACGCGCATCACGGTGACGGCGTGCAGCACGCGTTCTACAGCGACCCGACCGTCATGACGATCTCCACGCACGAGCGCGGCGACTACCTCTTCCCGGGCACGGGGTTCGTCGAGGAGGTGGGGGAGGGGGACGGCGCCGGCTACTCGGTGAACCTCCCGCTCGAGCCGTACACCGACTCGGCGATCTACCTTCCGGCGTTCGAGCGGGTCGTCCCGCCGCTGATCGGCGCCTTCCGCCCCGACGTCGTCGTGGCGCAGCTCGGCATCGACTCGCACCGCACCGACCCGCTCACGCACCTCGGGCTCGACGTGCAGGGGTTCGCGCGCGCCGTCGCGCGGATCGCGGAGCTGGCGCCGAGGCTCCTCTGCCTGGGCGGCGGCGGCTACGACCTCCAGAACGTGGCGCGCGCGTGGACCGCCGCCTGGGCCATCCTGAACGGCGTCGAGCTGCCGGCCGAGCTGCCGGCGTCCTTCGCGGAGGAGGCGCGCCGATATCAGTTCGAGGCCCGGACGCTGTGGGACCCGCCGGAGCCGCTGCCCGAGCACCGGCGGTTGCGCGCCGAGGAGTACGTCCAGCGGCAGGTGGCCGCGATCCGGCGCCTCATCTTTCCGATCCACCGGCTATAGCCCTCGTCGCACCGCTTTGGTGCAGCCTGCACCAAACTGGTGCAACTCGCGGTTCCTATCCGGCTGACGGCGCGGGAACCCGGCGCTCGTTCTCGGCGAGCTTGTCCGCCGCGCAGGCCCGGATCATCGGCACGTCCGCGGCCATGAGCGGCGGCGCAGTCGCGAGCGCTGCGAAACGGGCTGCGTTACGCGACGATCCACGGTAGACTACGGACGTTCGGCGCGGGTCACGATCTTACGACCATGAAAGTCACGCTGCGCCTCGTCGCTGCGATCTGGATCTCTGCGTTGCTCGTCATCGCGGGCTTCGCGTTTCTGCAGGTGCGTGAGGAGCGCGAGCGGCTCGTCGGCGACCTCGAACGGCGCGCGCTGCTCCTCGGCGAGGGGCTCCGGGAGGCGATCCAGCCCGTCGTCGCCCGGGGCTCCACGGCCGGCGTCGAGCGGATCCTCAAGCGGTTCGCCAAACCGACACGCGGGATCGCGGTCTACGACCGGTTCGCGGTGCTTATGGTCGCGACACCGGACCTGGCGCCCGTCCTGCCGCCGTCGTTGCCCGAGGTCACCGAGGCCATCAGCCAGAACGAGGTCAGCCGGGGCTTTCGGCTCCTGAACGCCCGCCAGACCTACGTCTACGCCACCCCCCTCGCGCGCGACGAGCGGCCGGTTGGCGCGCTCGCGGTCGTGCTCGACGCCTCGCACCTCGACGAGGCCGAGTGGGCCCTGTGGCAGGCCCACGCCCTCCGCTTCCTCGTCCTGGCGCTCGTCGTGTCGCTCATCGCGCTGGTCGTCGTCCGCACGAGCGTCACGCAGCCGATGGCGAAGATGTCGGAGTGGACGCGCGCGCTCCGGACCGGCCGCCAGGTGGCGCCACCCGCGATTCCGGACGCAAACCTCTTCGGCCCGCTCGCCAGCGAAGTCGCCCACCTCGCGCGGAGCATGCAGCGGGCGCAGGCCGCCGCCGAGGAAGAAGCGGCGCTCCGCCTCGCGGGCGAGAGCGTCTGGACCGAGGAGCGGCTCAAGCAGTTCGTCAACGCGCGGCTGCAGGGGCGCTCGCTGGTCGTCGTGTCGAACCGCGAGCCCGTGTTCCACGTGAGGGTGGGCGGCAGGATCCAGACGCAGACGCCCGCCAGCGGGCTCGTGACCGCGATGGATCCGGTGATGCGGGCCTGCGGAGGCGTCTGGGTCGCGCACGGAAGCGGGGACGCCGACCGCGAGACGGCCGACGCGCAGGGACGGCTCGGCGTGCCGGTTGACGATCCGCGGTACACGCTACGCCGGGTGTGGCTCACGAAGGAGGAGGAGCAGGGCTACTACTATGGCTTCGCCAACGAGGGCCTGTGGCCGCTCTGCCACATCGTGCACACCCGTCCGGTGTTCCGCCCGGACGACTGGACCTACTACGCGGAGGTGAACCGGACGTTCGCCGAGACCGTGGTGGACGAGATCCGGGACGCCGAGGCGCCGCTCGTCCTGCTCCAGGACTACCACTTCGCGCTGCTCCCGGCGCTCGTCAAGACGGCGCGCCCCGACGCCCGCGTGGCGATCTTCTGGCACATCCCGTGGCCGAACCCCGAGGCGTTCGGCATCTGCCCGTGGCAGCGCGAGCTGCTCCTGGGCATGCTGGGCGCCGACCTGATCGGCTTCCACACCCAGTACTACTGCAACAACTTCCTCGAGACGGTGGACCGGACGCTCGAGACGCGCATCGACTGGGAGCACTTCGCCGTGTCGCGGGGCGAGCACGCGACGTACGTCAAGCCGTTCCCGATCAGCGTCGCGCCGGCCTTCGTGGACGATCCGCCCGACCTCTCGCGCGAGGCGCTCCTGCGCGGGCTCGGCATCTCCGCCGAGTTCCTCGGCGTCGGCGTGGAGCGTGTGGACTACACCAAGGGCCTGCCGGAGCGCTTCCGCGCGCTCCGGTGGTTCTTCGAGCGCTACCCGGAGTACCGCGAGCGGCTCGTGTTCGTGCAGCTCGGCGCGCCGAGCCGCTCCACCATCAAGCGCTACCAGGAGCTCCAGGCGGAGGTCGAGCAGACGGTCAGGGAGGTGAACCAGGCGCTCCAGACCCGGAGCTGGCGCCCGATCCTCTACCTCGACCACCACCACGAGCACCGCGACATCTGGGCGTACTACCGGCACGCCGATTTCTGCATGGTCACCTCGCTCCACGACGGCATGAACCTCGTCGCCAAGGAGTTCGTCTCGGTCCGCGACGACGAGGACGGCGTGCTCGTCCTCAGCCGGTTCGCCGGCGCCTCCTACGAGCTGCGCGACGCGCTGATCGTCAACCCCTACGACCTCGCCGAGACCGCCGAGGCGATCCGCGCGGCCGTGGAGATGCCGAAGGAGGAGCGGCAGGCCCGCATGGCGCGGATGCGCCATATCGTCCGCGAGCACAACATCTATCGGTGGGCGGGGCTGCTGCTGAGCGAGCTGTCGCGGATCCCGGTCGAGGCGACGGCGGTCAAGGCGTCCTGAGCCTCCCGTCCGGTCTCCTCGCGCGTCTCGAGCGCGAGCTCGGTCGCGGCGCCGGCCTCGTGGCGATCCTGGACTACGACGGAACCCTGACGCCGATCGTCGCCTCTCCGCGGGCCGCGGCGCTCGCGCCATCGGTCCGGCGGACGCTCGCACGCCTGGCGGCGAACGAGCGAGTTCGGCTCGCGATCCTGTCGGGCCGCGCGCTCGGGGACGTGCGGGCGCGCGTCCGCCTCGACGACGTCATCTATGGCGGCTGCCACGGCCTCGAGATCGAGGGCAGCGGACTGCGCTTTCGCCACCCCCGGGCCAGCACCGCGCGCGTCGCCGCCGCGCGGCGCGCGCTCGGGGCGGGTGCTGCGTCGATTCCCGGCGCGCACGTCGAGTTCAAGGGGCTCGCGGTGAGCTTCCACTACCGGCGGGTGGCGCCGTCGCGCCACGCGGAGGCCCGGGCGCTCGCGGCGCATGTCGCGCAGCGCATGCCCGACCTCCGGATGATCCCCGGCCGCGCCGTGTTCGACTTCGTCCCGCGCGTCCGGTGGAGCAAGGGCGCGGCCGCACGCTGGATCATCGATGGCGTCGGACGCTCCCTCGGGCCGGGCGCGCCCGTCATCGTCTACGCGGGAGACGACACCACCGACGAGACGGCGTTCACCGCGCTCCGGCGGCGCGGCCTGACGGTGCGGGTCGGGCGCAGGGCGCGGGAGGCGGAGTACGCCGTGTCCGGCGTGCGGCAGATGCACGCGCTGCTCCGATGGATCGACCGCGCGCTCGGCTGACCCCGCGCCCGGCGCTGGCGTCAGGGTGTCCGCGACGGCGACAGCGTGTCGTCGGCGCGCGACGCGCGGCCCGCCCGCGCCAACGGGAACCCGCCGCTCGCGCGGGCCTTTCGACCGCGCGCGAGGCTGGCACCGAGGTTGCGTGCTCACCGCCGGAGGTCACCGCTCGTGAGATCTGGGCACACGATGCCCTTCGGCGCGGAAGTACTCTCGCGCGGAAGAGTGAGGTTCGCGCTCTGGGCGCCCGGGGCCCGGCAGGTCGAGCTGTGTCTGGAGGACG
The DNA here is from genome assembly GCA_016179925.1 of Candidatus Rokuibacteriota bacterium. Classification (GTDB taxonomy): domain Bacteria; phylum Methylomirabilota; class Methylomirabilia; order Rokubacteriales; family CSP1-6; genus JACPCG01. The sequence continues at coordinate 36,148 of JACPCG010000015.1, forward strand.
CGGGCGCGCCGGTCCCGACGGACCGCGGCGCCGACGGCTGGGTCCGCGTGGTGGTCGAGGACGCGCGCCCCGGCAGCCGCTACCGCTACCGCATCGACGGCCGTCTCCTCGTGCCCGACCCGGCCTCGCGCTTCCAGCCGGACGACGTGCACGGGCCGAGCGAGGTCGTGGATCCCTTCGCGTTCGAGTGGACTGACGGCGGCTGGCCCGGCCGGCCCTGGGAGGAGATGGTCTTCTACGAGCTGCACGTGGGCACCTTCACCCGGCAGGGGACGTTCGCGGCGGCCGAGGCGCGGCTCGACCATCTCGCCGACCTGGGGATCACCGCGGTCCAGCTCATGCCCGTCGGCGATTTTCCGGGGCGGTGGAACTGGGGCTACGACGGGGTGCTCCCCTTCGCTCCCGACAGCCGCTACGGCCGCCCCGAGGCGCTCAAGGCGTTCGTGCAGGCGTGCCACGTCCGCGGGCTCGCCGTCTTCCTCGACGTCGTCTACAACCACTTCGGGCCCGAGGGGAACTACCTGGCCGCGTACGCGCCGCAGTTCTTCAGCGCGCGCCACCGGACCCCCTGGGGCGGCGCGGTCGACTTCGACGGCGCGATGAGCGCGGAAGTCCGCGCGTTCTTCCGCGAGAACGCGCTCTACTGGCTGGAGGAATACCACCTCGACGGCCTCCGGCTCGACGCCGTTCACGCGATCCACGACGAGTCGCCGACGCACATCCTCGACGAGCTGGCCGAGGCAGTGCAGGCGGGGCCGGGCGCCTCCCGGCACGTGCACCTGGTGCTCGAGAACGACGCGAACGAGGCGCGCTACCTCCGCCCGGACGCCGCGGGCCGGCGGCGCTACGCCGCGCAGTGGAACGACGACATCCACCACGCGCTGCACGTGCTGGCGACCGGCGAGCGCGAGGGATACTACGCCGACTATCCGGACCCGGTGGGCGCTCTCGCGCGGTGCCTGACCGAGGGCTTCGCCTACCAGGGCGATTATTCGCCGTATCGCGACCGGGCCCGGGGCGAGCGGACCGCCGGGGTGCCGCTGACGGCCTTCGTCGCCTTCCTGCAGAATCACGACCAGATCGGCAACCGCGCGTTCGGCGGGCGCCTCACCACGCTGGCCCCTGCGGCGGCGATCCGGGCCGTGACGGCGCTGACGCTGCTCGCGCCGTCGCCGCCGCTCCTGTTCATGGGCGACGAGTGGGGAGCGGCGGAGCCGTTCCTCTTCTTCTGCGATTTCGGGCCGGACCTCGCGCCGAGCGTGGTGGAGGGACGGAGGAAGGAGTTCGCGCGCTTCCCGGCCTTCCGGGATCCGGCGAGGCGGACGCGGATCCCCGACCCCCAGGACGAGGCAACCGTGCGCCGCTCGACGCTCGAGTGGCGGACGCTCGCGCGACCCGAGCCCCGACGTCGCCTGGCGTGGACGCGCCGCCTCCTGCGCCTGCGCCAGCGGGAAGTCGTGCCGCTGCTCGCGCAGGGGCCGATCACGGGGAGGGCCACCCGGCTGGGCGCGACCGGGCTCACCGCCGAATGGTCATTCGCCGGCGGCGCCACGCTCCGGCTCGTCGCGAATCTCGGTGCGGCGCCCTGCCCCGTGCCGCCCGGATGGGCCCCGGCCGGCCGGCGCCTGGCCGCCGTCGGCTCCGCGAGCGCCGGCGCGCTCGGCCCGTGGCACGTGGCGTACTATCTGGCCGAGTAGCCCGATGATGCCGCCGGATCAGGTCTTCGAGCTCTTCGACCGCCAGCCGCAGACGTTCCGTCGGATCCCGGTGGCCACCTACCGGCTCCAGCTCGATCGGACGCTGACGTTCGCGGCTGCCCGCGAGATCGTGCCGTACCTCGACGCCCTCGGGGTGACCGACTGCTACCTCTCTCCGTTCTTCCAGGCGAGCTCGGGCGAGTCCCACGGCTACGACGTGTCCGACCACGGGCGCTTCGACGCCACGCTGGGGACGGAGGCGGAGTACCGGGCGTTCGCCGACGCGCTCCGCGCGCGGGGGATGGGCCAGCTGATCGACGTCGTGCCCAACCACATGGGCATCGCGGGGAGCCGGAACGCGTGGTGGTCGGACGTCCTGGAGAACGGGCCGGCGTCGCCGTACGCCTCGTACTTCGACATCGACTGGGATCCCGCCGAGCCCGGGCTCGAGGGAAAGATCCTCCTGCCGATCCTCGGCGACCAGTACGGGCGGGTGCTCGAGAACGGCGAGCTCACGCTCGAGTTCCGCGACGGCGCCTTCGTCGTCAGGTACTGGGAGACCGTTCTCCCGGTCTCGCCGCGCTCCTCGGCGCTCGTGCTTCGCCTGCGCCTCGACGAGCTCGCGAAGACGCTCGGCGAGGGCAGCGCGCACGTCCTCGAGCTCACCAGCATCCTCACGGCGCTGACGCACCTCCCGCCCCGGACGGAGACGGACCCCGAGCGGCTCGCCGAGCGCACCCGCGAGCGGCAGGTCATCAGGCGCCGCTTGGCGACGCTGACCGCCGAATCGCCGGACGTCCGCGCGTTCATCGAGGAGAACGTGCGCATCCTCAACGGCAGCAAGGGCGAGCCGGCGGGTTTCGACCGGCTGGACGAGCTCCTGGGCGCCCAGGTGTATCGCCTCGCCTTCTGGCAGGTCGCGGCGGACGAGATCAACTACCGCCGGTTCTTCGACATCAACACCCTCGCGGCGATTCGCGTGGAGGAGCCCGCGGTCTTCGAGGAGGCGCACAGGCTGATCTTCCGCCTGGTCCGCGACGGCTGTGTCACCGGCCTCCGCGTCGACCATCCGGACGGTCTCTTCGCGCCCGGCGAGTACTTCCGTCAGCTCCAGCGGCGCTGCTTTCTGGAGATGGCGCACGCGCGCGCGGGGATCGAGGCGGCGTCCGAGGGAGAGCGGAACGCCTGGCGGGACGCGGTGCTGGTGGAGCTCGACCGCCGGGTGCAGGAGGGCGCGGCCGAGATGTCGCGGCCGTTCTACATCGTCGCCGAGAAAATCCTCACGGCGGGCGAGCGCCTGCCGGCCGAGTGGCCCATCCATGGCACCACGGGCTACGACTTCTTGAACGCGGTGAACGGGATCCTCGTGGACACGGCCGCCGCGCGGGCGCTCGACGAGACCTACGCCCGATTCGTCGGCGCCCGCATCGCCTTCCGCGAGCTGGCCTACGAATCGAAGAAGCTCATCATCGAGGCGTCGATGGCCAGCGAGATCAACATGCTCGGTCACCGGCTGGCACGGCTCGCGCAGAGCCACCGGGCCTCGCGGGACTTCACGCGGCGGAGCCTCACGACCGCGCTGCGGGAGATCATCGCGTGCTTTCCGGTGTATCGCACCTACGTCGGGGAGGCCGGCACCGGTGTCGCCGAGCGCGACCAGTGGTATGTGGACCTCGCCGTGGCGATGGCCAAGCGGCGGAACCCGACGATCAGCAAGTCCATCTTCGACTTCATCGCCGACCTTCTCTGCCTCCGGTTCCCGGAGGCTCGGAGCGAGGCGGACCGGCTGGCCCAGCGCACGTTCGTGGGGAAGTTCCAGCAGCTCACCGGGCCGATCACCGCCAAGGGGCTCGAGGACACCGCGTTCTACCGGTACAACCGTCTGATCTCGCTGAACGAGGTCGGCGGCGCTCCCGACCGGTTCGGCATCTCCGTCGCCGAGTTCCACCGCGTCAACGCCGAGCGCGGGGCCGCGTGGCCGGGGTCGCTCTCGGCGACCTCGACGCACGACACCAAGCGCGGCGAGGACGTCCGGGCCAGGATCGACGTGCTGTCGGAGATCCCCCGGGAGTGGCGGACCCGCGTCCGCCGGTGGCACCGGATCAACCGGCGCCGGAAGGCCACGGTGGACGGGCAGCCCGCGCCGGACACGAACGAGGAGTACCTCCTGTACCAGACGCTCGTGGGCGCGTGGCCCATCGGCTCCGTGTCGGATGCGGAATACGCGGACTTCACCGAGCGTATCCAGCGCTTCATGTTCAAGGCGCTGCGCGAGGCCAAGGTGAACGTGAGCTGGATCAACCCGCGGCCCGAGTACGACGACGCCGTCCGGCAGTTCATCGACGCGATCCTCGACCGCTCGGCGCCGAACCCGTTCCTGGACGACTTCCTGCCGTTCCAGGGGCCGGTCGCCCGGTGGGGGATGTTCAACGCGCTCTCGCAGACGCTCCTGAAGCTCACGGCGCCCGGCGTCCCGGACCTCTATCAGGGCAGCGAGCTGTGGGACCTGAGCCTCGTGGATCCCGACAACCGCCGGCCCGTCGACTTCGCGCTGCGGCGGCGACTTCTCCAGACGCTCGACGCCGCGATCCGGGCGACCCCGGATCTCGCCGCGCTCGCCCGCCTCCTGGTGGAGGCCCTCGCGGACGGGCGCGCGAAGCTCTACCTGATCCGGCAGGCGCTCGCGTTCCGGCGTGCCCGCGCGGCCCTGTTCCGCGACGGCGACTACAAGCCCATCGACCTCGCGGGGCCGCTGGCGGAGCATGTCTGCGCCTTCGCACGCACGCTCGGCTCGGAGGCGGCGCTGACGCTGGTGCCGCGGCTCCTCGCCCGGCGCGGCGTGGAGGGGCCGCCGCTCGGGCGCGACTGGTGGGGGAGCGAGACGGGCGCGCTGGTGCCGGGAGGGACCGGCGCCCGGTTCCGCAACGTGCTGACGGGCGAGCGCCTCGAGGCGCGCGACGGCGCGCTGGCGCTCGGCGACGTCCTCGCGAGCTTTCCCGTGGCCCTGCTGGCGCGGGAGGACTGAGGGTGCGCACGGCGAGCCAGCCCTTCGTCTTCATGGGCTGCGTCGAGCTGCGGCAGGCGCTCGATTTCCACGCGCTCGACGAGCGTGAGCTGGTCGACTGCGTGCGGGAGGTGCCCCGCGACTCGGTCTTCTTCCATACCTACGGCTACTTCCTGCGCCACCGTCCGTTCGCCACCGCGTACGGCAACGACTTCGCCCGGTGGGCCGCCGTCGAGCTGCGGGATCAGGTCCTCGCCGAGCGCCTCGCGGTGGTGGATCCGTTCTCCTTCCCGACGCTCGACGAGCTGCGCGAGGAGCTGGTGACGATCGTCCAGGACCACGTGCGCGGCGTGGAGACGGTCGTGCGGCTCCCGTTCGCGCGCGGCTTCCACTTCCAGCAGTCGCACCTCATCGAGGTGCCGCTGGGCCCCAGCGCCCGCACCCTGCGCGAGTTCCGCGACGGCCTGGCCATGGTGGACGCCAGCGCGATCTACCTGCACATGGTGGCCGCACGCGCCCGCCGCGGACGGGGCGCGGGCGACTTCGCCGAGTGGCTGCGCACCTCCCTCGGGATGGAGGCGCTCGCCGAGAAGATCGTGCGGATCGACGCCTTTCTCACGACGCTCGAGCGGGTCCGGGGCCACCTGCTGAACCTCGTCGACGCGGCGCTGGAGGAGGGCGGCGAGTGAGCCGGATCGCCGACTACCGACAGGTCGCGCCGCGGGGCACCGTGGACATCATCGAGCGCCTGGCCGAGCGGGTGCGCGGCCGCCGGTTCGTGCACGTGAGCGGCGGCCGGCTGGGCAGCGGCCCGGCCCAGGTCCTGCGCGCGGCGGTCCCGGTCCTCAACGACCTCGGCGTCGACACGCGCTGGGAGGTCACCGGCGGCGACTCCGCCTACTACGCGACGGCCCGGGCGCTCCAGGCGGCGCTGGAGGGCACCGAGCGCGTGTTCACGCAGGAAGGGGTCGGCCACTACCTCGAGATGAACCGTCTGAACGCCGGGAAGCTCGACCTCGGCGCCGACTTCGTCCTGGTCCACGACGTCCAGCCCGCGAGCCTGGTGACGGCACGCGCCGGCGGCCGCTGGGTCTGGCGGTGCCACTTCGACTGCTCGGCGCCGCAGCACGGCGCGTGGGCCTTCTTCCGGCCCCTCGTCAACCAGTTCGACGCCGC